>JAFSCX010000012.1 GCA_017436525.1 Clostridia bacterium
AGGATTTTGAAAAGAGTATTTTTTTGTTCAATCGAGGCATAAAACGCAGCCAATACTGCCGTATTGGCGAGGATTTTAACAATGAGTGAGCGAAAAAATACCTTTTCAAAACGGTGTTCAAGTTTAATTGCTCACCCTAAGAGAGGATTAAAATGGATTTTTTAACAATAACCCAACTTTTATTCCAAGGATTTGGCATCACCTTTTTGCTGTTTCTTTTTACATTGGTATTGGCCATTCCCTTGGGCCTTGCTCTTTCTTTCCTTTCCATGAGTAAATTTAAGGTAGTAAAGGTGCCGGTGAAGATCTTTATCTGGATTATTCGGGGTATTCCTTTGATGCTTTTTATCTTTGTGATTTATTATCTGCCCAGCCTTTTGGCCGATGGAAATGCGGCGGCAAATATTTTTAATACCATTGATCTGCGGGCCACTATTTCTGCGGGGAAAAATGAACTTTTGTGGTATGGCCGGTTTTTAGCGGTGTTGATTGCTTTTGTCATCAATTATGCTTGCTATTTTTCGGAAATTTTCCGTGGCGGTATCGAGAGTATCTCGCAAGGGCAGTATGAGGCAGGCTATGTATTGGGAATGACCAAAGGGCAGATTTTTAAGCATATTGTATTGAAGCAGGTAATCAAGCGGATTGTGCCTTCCCTTTCCAATGAGATCATTACCTTGGTAAAGGATACGGCGCTGGCCAATGCCATTGCGATCCCCGAGATTATCCATTGCGCAAAGCAGATGGCTTCTTCTCAGGCGTTGATTTGGCCCCTTTTCTATACGGGCGCATTTTATCTGGCGTTTGTGGGAATTCTGACCCTTGCTCTGGGCAGTGTGGAGAAAAAGCTCTCCTATTTTAAGGCATAAGGAGGGAAAACGATGTCTTTTTTAGAAGTAAAACATATTGAGAAGCATTTCGGCTCCACCCGCGTGCTGGAGGATATCGGCTTCACCCTTGAAAAAGGAGAGGTTCTGGCTATTATCGGCTCTTCCGGCAGCGGCAAGACCACCCTTTTAAGATGCCTCAATTTTTTGGAGACTCCCGATCAGGGGCAGATGATCTTAGAGGGGCAAGCGCTTTTTGATGCCAATGATCCTGCTACTCTCGATAAAAAGGAAGTGCGGAAAAAGAGATTGCATTTTGGGCTTGTTTTTCAGAATTTCAATCTTTTTCCTCAATATACGGCGCTGCAGAATGTCATGCTTGCCAAGGAGCTTTTGGCAAAAGAGCGCCCCGACTATAAGGAAAATCACAAAGGAATCCATGAGGAAATCGAAAAAGAGGCCAAGGCGCTTCTCTGCCGCATGGGCCTTGAGGATCGGATGGAGAATTACCCTCAGCAGCTTTCCGGCGGGCAGCAGCAGCGGGTATCCATTGCAAGAGCCTTGGCTCTGGAGCCGGATATTCTCTGCTTCGATGAGCCTACCTCTGCGCTGGATCCCGAACTGACCGGCGAGGTATTGAAGGTCATTCGGGAGTTGAAGGATACAGCCCGCACCATGATCGTGGTAACCCATGAGATGGAATTTGCGCGCCATGTGGCAGATAAGGTTATTTTTATGGCAGATGGTGTCATTGAAGAATGCGGCACTCCGGAAGAGGTCTTTGATCGGCCTCAAAGCCCCAAGACCAAAGCATTTTTGAATAAAGCAGATTCTTACTAAAGGATATAGGGGCTGTGAATTTTGATCACGGCCCCTTGATTTTTATAAGATGAATGATAAAAAAGCAATCAGAGAAATATATAAAGAAATAAGAGAGAGGGAAACCTTGGAGGAGCGAAAGAGGCAGGAAGAGATGATTCTCTCTCGCCTTGAAAAGCATCCTCGCTTTTTGAGAGCAGAGCGGATTTTTCTCTATCACGCCCATGGCTCAGAGTTCCCCACGGAAGGAATCGCCGCTCTTGCGCGTTCCTTTGGAAAAGATCTGGCCTTTCCAAAGGTGGAAGGGAGAAAAATGGTATTCTATCAGGGCGGGCATCTTGCAAAAGGTTTTAAGGGAATTTTTGAGCCGGTGGATGGAGAGATTGCCATCCCCCGAAAAGAAGATCTCATGCTGCTGCCGGGGCTTGCCTTTACCAAAGAAGGTGAGCGCTTGGGTTATGGAGGCGGTTATTATGATCGCTATCTTGCCGATTGCAAAGAGCGCCCTTTTTTGATGGGCCTTGCCTTCTCTTGCCAGATCGCAGATGCGCTTCCTTCAGAGCCTCATGACATCCAAGTGGATGAACTCCTATAATTTTTTAGAATTATTCTAAAAAATATCTTGACATATGAAAAATGTTGTGGTATTCTATTTTTGGATTTAGAATGATTCTAAAAAAGGAGGGAGAAGATGACCAAGCAACGGGCTTTGATTTTGCAGGTGATTCGAGAAAGCGGCCAGCATCTGACTGCCGAGGAAATCTACCAAGCAGCGAAGAAGCAAATGCCGAATATAGCGCAGGCCACGGTCTATAATAATCTTCTCCACCTTGCCGCCGCAGGAGAGATCCGAAGGATCAGCATCCAAGGGGAGAAGGATCGGTATGATAAGACCGATGTTCCTCATATTCATGCGATTTGCGAAGGCTGCGGCAAGATCTGGGATCATCCTTCCGAAGGGCTGCTTCAGAAGCTGGAGCAAGAGATGGGCGTTCCCATCCATTATTATGAATTGGCAGTCCATTGCAAGTGTAAAGACTGCGCTTCAAATGTGAGTAATTAAATTTTATAAAATAAAAAGGAGAAATGTATCATGGAATTGAAAGGAACCAAAACCGAGAAAAATCTGCAGGCTGCTTTTGCCGGTGAGAGCCAAGCGCGCAATAAGTATACTTATTTTGCATCTGTGGCTAAAAAAGAAGGTTATGAGCAGATCGCTGCCATCTTCCAAAAGACTGCCGATAATGAAAAAGAGCATGCTAAAATGTGGTTCAAGGCTTTAGGTGAGCTGGGCGATACCGCTGCCAATCTGCTGGCTGCAGCCGAGGGCGAGAATTATGAGTGGACCGATATGTATGATACCTTTGCAAAGGAAGCAGAGGAAGAGGGCTTTACCAAGCTTGCTTATCAGTTCCGCGCTGTAGCTGCAATCGAGAAGTCTCATGAGGAGCGCTATCGTGCATTGCTGAATAATGTGGAGATGCAGAAGGTCTTCGAGAAGGCTGAGGAGACCATGTGGGAGTGCCGCAATTGCGGTCATCTTGTAATGGGCAAGAAATCCCCCGAGATCTGCCCTGTATGCGCTCATCCCAAGAGCTATTTCGAGGTAAGAGCTGAAAATTATTGATTGTAAAATAAAAAATCTCAGCGCAGTAATTGAAAAAGCAGGAATGCCATTAGGACAGTCCGCGTAAGGAAGTATTTTATGTAAAGTACGGTGTAACTCCGAAAGGGGGTTGCACCGTTTCCTTTTGCCATGACTAATTACGGTAATAGAGTTTGGATTTATCGCTTTTGGTCCGAGTAACAGGGTTCGAACCTGCGGCATCGACATCCCGAACAGCAAGATATAGTTGTTATTTAGTCATTTATACTACATATAGTGGTTTTTATTCCGAAAAACCATCGTCTTTGAGCATCTTGTCTCCAATGTTTCCGTGTGCTCCATACGGCTCTGTGGGTTGAAATGTGGTCGTGAAAACAATAAAAATTCCAATCCAAAACAACAGAATAACACAACAAAAATATGTGGTCATTTTAAGACTGGCCAACCGTAACGGTATTATACCTTATCTCTGACGTGAATTCAAGTGGGTAAAAATTACTACGCATTAACCAAAGAAAAGGCAAATGCGCAAAACTTTAAGCAGAATGTAAAACAGGTAGAAAAAATCACAATTATATGTTATAATAACAAAGGAATATTTTAAGGAGGCGCAATATGGCAAAATTAGAGCATACTTTGAGCGGTGATTTTAATCAGTGGCTCAGAAAAATCGAAGAAGGTATTTTGAACGGCAGTATGTCTGCCTCGCTTGAAGACTCCAGTGATTTTCGTAACGGTGATGCTCGTTGCAGTGTTCGTGTCTTTGAAAGGTACAGTTACGCTGGCGGTAACCGTGTAAGCCTTAGCGTAACGCTTTTTCAGAACGGTGATGGCCCTATCAATCTTTCTGCTATTACAGCCGGAGGAAGTCAGGCATTGTTCTTTAAGGTTAACACATGGGGCGAGGAAGCATTCCTCGATAAGTTGAGAGAACTTCTATAAAGGCGGTGCAGATATGAAAAAGGTGAACATTTATAGATTTTTATATGCTGTGTCCGCTCTCTTAGTATTAGGCTTTGCTATACATACAATTGTTGATGGATGCAGATATAACAGTATGCTTACTTCGTTTCCTTTCTACGCTTTTGTACTCGTTCATGCGATTGAGTACCTTGTACCGAGCATTATTGTCTTTATCGTTGCGTTGATTGTTAAAAAGAAGTTTGCGAGTAAAAAATAAACTTATAGGATATTTTAAATTCGGTTATGGGCATCATCAGCCTACCCACGAATTGAACATATATGATGAGAGAGCCTGTAACTTGTAAAAAGTTATGGGCTTTTGCGTTTTGTATAAGGAATTTAATATATCTCAGTTGTATAATAAGTGAAAGGGTTCAGACGTGAGCCTTAAGTCAGGAGGAAATCCTATGGATAACGGTGCAAGTAGCTACCGCCGTTTCCTTAATGGTGATGAGAGTGCCTTTGACGAAATAATGAAGGAGTTGTTCGATAACCTTGTATTCTTCGTTGACCGTTATGTGCATGACATCCACGCAGCCGAAGATATTGCCATCGATGCCTTTTCGGATCTGGTGGTTAATAAACATCGGTACAATTTCAAGGTAACACTTAAAACATATTTGTTTATGCTCGGTCGTAGCCGTGCTCTTAATTACATAAAACACCGCAAGGTAATAAATTTTGTAGAGCTTACGGAAGCGGATAATATATCAGCCGAGCAAGAAACACTTGAAGAAATCATCCTCGAAGATGAGAGAAAGCGCATTGTAAATAACGCTCTTAACTCTTTGCCGGATGATATGCGTGTTGTTGTACACTTAATCTATTTTGAAGATCTGACCTATGATGAGGCAGCCAAGGTTATGAAGAAAAATCGCAAACAAGTAGACAACCTTTTATATCGTGCTAAAAAGGAAATTCGCATCATTCTTGGGAAGGATGGTGAGCTGTTAT
>JAFSCX010000013.1 GCA_017436525.1 Clostridia bacterium
TCGACCTGTCAAATGAAGAATTTTTTGAGAGAGTGAAGCTGAAGAACGCAGTAATACTGCCGTATTACAAGTGATGAAGCAAGATAAAACGAAAAATTATTATTTGACAGGCGTGGCAGGTTCGACTCTTGCCACCCTAAGGGGTGATGAAAGATGAAATTTATAATCAATGATTGCGAATCAAACGAGCAATTTGCATACCCGCTCCATCCCCATGATACCTATGAAATCAATTATTATATCGAAGGGGAAGGGATTTTGCACACCGCTATGGGGGATCTTCCTTTTTCATCGGGCAGTATTGCATTGATCCCACCCGATTTCCTCCATGGTTCTTCATCGAAAACGGGATTTCGTTTTTTTGCGCTCCGCGCGGAATTCGGCAATATCTTCAGCCTTTCCGAACCGCTGATGATCCAAGACAATTTAGAGCGGGAGGCAGAAAGCCTGATCCAAATGATCTACCGCAATCGCACCAAGCCGGGAGATTATCTCTCCCATCTGATCGAAACCTATGCCCATTTTATTCTTCAAAATATTGAACCGGAGGATGAGCTGACCCAAATGGCCAGAAAAGTGGCAAAGGAACTTGCCGATGATTTTCACCGACCCGATCTTTCCCCTGCCGCTCTTTTGCGTGAAAGCGGCTATTCGGAGGATTATCTGCGGGCACATTTCAAGAAGATTCTCGGCAAAACCCCCATCGATTATCTGACAGAGCTTAGAATTGAGCACGCAAAATACCTGATCCATGTTTATCGCGATACCATGCCGCTTTCAGAGATTGCAGAGCGGTGCGGCTTTGAAAGCTATACCTATTTTTCTCAAAAGTTTAAGGCCCTTACCGGTCGATCCCCCAGAGAATATAAAAAAGGTCCTACAGAAAATCAAAAATAAAACGGTTGCAGAGCCTATTGGCTCTGCAACCGTTTTTCTTATTCTTCCGTATCGGCAGTGGATTCTTCCGCTTCAACCGGAAACTCCGCCGCAGGTACATCCTGCTCCTGTGAAGCCTTCGGCTCAAAGAGGGCGGCAAACTCTTCGCCGCTCAGACGATCCTTCTCCAAAAGGGCTTCCGCAGTGGCGCGGACCTCTGCTTCATGCTCCTTGAGGATCTCCTCTGCCTTTGCATAAGCAGAATCGATAATGGCCTTGATCTCTTCATCGATCATAGCAGCCACATGCTCGGAATAATCTCGCTGGGTAGCAAAATCCCGGCCTAAGAAGACCTCGTTACTTTCGCTTCCATAAAGGATGGGGCCGATTTTATCGCTCATCCCGTATTTGGTAACCATCTCTCTTGCAATGCCGGACGCCCGCTGAATATCATTAGAAGCGCCGGTGGAGATATCATCCAGATACAGCTTTTCGCTGACCCGCCCGCCCAAAAGGCTGACTATCTCTTCAAACATGACATTCTTCGTTGCATAAGAAAGATCTTCCTGAGGCAGATGCAGGGTATAACCGCCCGCTCTGCCGCGAGGCACGATAGAGATTTCATGGACGGGATCTGCTGTCTCCAAAAATCTTGCAACCACCGCATGGCCTGCCTCATGGAAGGCGGTCAGGCGGCGCTCTTTTTCTACCACCTTGCGGCTCTTCTTCTCGGGGCCTGCCACCACCTTCATGATGGATTCCTCGATCTCGCTTTGGCCGATCTCTGCTTTATTCCGGCGGGCGGCAAGCAAAGCCGCCTCGTTCAGCAGATTTTCAATATCTGCGCCGGTAAAGCCGATGGTCCCCTTGGCGATATTTTCAAAATTAACGTCGGCAGCAAATTTTTTGCCTCGCGCATGAACCTTTAAGATCTCTTCTCTGCCCTTTTGATCGGGGCGGCCCACATAGACCTGCCGATCAAAACGACCGGGGCGCAAAAGAGCAGGGTCCAGAATATCCGCTCTGTTGGTAGCGGCGATGACAATGATGCCCGCATTGGCACCGAAGCCATCCATCTCTACCAGCAATTGATTAAGGGTCTGCTCCCGCTCATCATGGCCGCCGCCGAGGCCCGCGCCTCTTCTGCGGCCCACTGCATCGATCTCATCAATAAAGATGATGCAAGGATTATTCTTCTTGGCTTCATCAAAGAGATCCCGCACACGGGATGCGCCTACGCCTACATATAATTCTACAAAATCCGAGCCGGAGATGGAAAAGAAGGGAACCCCTGCTTCACCTGCAACAGCCTTTGCAAGAAGGGTTTTACCGGTACCCGGAGGGCCTACCAGCAATACGCCCTTAGGAATTCTTGCCCCAAGCTCCATATACTTGCGGGGATTTTTGAGGAAATCCACAATCTCCACCAGCTCTTCCTTCTCTTCATCGGCACCCGCCACATCCAAGAAGGTCTTTTTTTCTTTCTGATCGGCGCCGGTCTTCACTCTGGCTCTTGCAAAGCCGGGGGCCTTTCCGCCGTTCATCTGGCGGCTGGACATTACAAAGAAAAGAATCACCATTCCGATCAGCAGCAGAGAGGGCAGATAGCCGACCCACCAAGGGACGGTAAAACCTTCAGAGAAATCATAGTTTTTGATAATCCCTGCCTTTTGCTGCTCCAGCACCATGGGCATAATGTTTTCTTCAAAAAGGCCAAGGCTCAAAAGCTCATGAACCGCTTTGCCCCCGTCCTTGAGCTCACAGGTCAATTTAGTGCCTTCCAATTCAAAGGCCGTAATCTGCTCTTTATTAAAATAATCGACCAGCTCTCCATAGGAAATCTTTTTAACCTCTGAGCCGCCCTTGCCCAAAAAGCTAAATGCCAATACCACAATGAGAAACATTGCGGCAATATAGATCAAGCCTCTCAGGCTTCCGGATTTCTTCATTTTCAAGTATCATTCACTCCTTCGGATTAAGCAAACACGAGTAATCCGAACCTGATTTTAAGGGGTGGATTTTCGCCTTTGCTGTGTTAAAATACTCGTTAATCCGGCAGGATTAACTGCGTTTTATGCCTTGCAAACCCAAAAATCCGCTCCCTTAAAATTCTTCGACCTTAAAATGAGCAGAATTTCAGATGATTTTTGGCGCAGAGAAGTTTGTAAGGCTGGCGCCTACAAACCTTCGATAAGCTAAAAAGCGCTGAAATTATGCCATTTTAGGCAGGTTCGGATTATTCGTGTTTGCTTAGGGTGAGCAATTAAACTTGAACACCGTTTTGAAAA
>JAFSCX010000014.1 GCA_017436525.1 Clostridia bacterium
AAAGAGCAGTTCTTCATGTTGACGGTATACGCACCATTCTTTTTAGCGTAATTACTCATAAAGATCGCATTCCGGTTGGCTTCACCGTTGACCGAGCAATTCTTTACATGGACATTTTCCATGGTGAACTCAGAGGCCATACAGTCGAGGCCGGCATCTTCACCCCAAGTGGTGAAAATCAATGCAGTATTAGCGCCGCCGGAGCCGGTGGTATGGCAATTTTCAAATTTCAGGTTTTTAATGAATTTGATTCCTTGACCATCCGCAGCATACGGAACATTACTATCGCTCTGAATTCTGATCAAACCAGCGGTTGCAAAGCGATTATTTTTTGTTCCCCAGTTTTTGATAGTCTTATTATGGCCGTCAATAGAGAAAGAAGGATTCATAAAGCTATAACGACCGGAGGGGCAACCTGCAATCGTGGTAACACCGCTCATATCGATATCTCCGATCAAGTGGATCGTTACATCTTGACTTTGGAAATACGGATATACGGTATAAAAGTGTAACCATTCGGTTACATTTGCAATAGTATAATCCTTTTGTGTGCGGTCTGCTGCTTCATTGACAGTCGTAACAGAAGGATAATTAAGGTAATCAAATGCGTCTGTTGTGGTAGAAACCACAATCTTGGTAACAGAGCCGTCCTGCGGCATAGTCAAGGTCTTGCCGGAAAGGGTGCCGCTTCCGCTCTGCCACTCAAAGGTGGCATTAGGATCCTCGGCAAGGCTCAGCTCGATACTCTCGCCGCCGTTGGCATAGACGCTCTTGATGACTTTTCCGTTTGCCAGCACCAATTCTGCCTTATGGGTGGAATGGGCCAGATCGCTTGGAACAATCTTGCCGTTATCCATTGCCCAGAACATGGTGTAGTTACCCTTGGCATTATTACTCATGGTATATGCCTGCTCACCGGAGGTGTACTGATCAGCAGTGATCACATTGAAAGGAACCTTAGTAGTGGCAGATCCGCTGCCATTGGTTAAGCCGTAATTGAAGGATACGGCGCTGGTATACAAATTAGTGCTATGACCATAGGTATACCAATCGAGATTGCCCCAAACATAATAAGGAGTCGGAGCATTGATGGTAGGATTGTAAATTAAAATATTATCCAGGGTAGGGTTACCGCTGATTCTTCCGCCAAGCACGCCTGTATCTCCGGTTGCAGTCATGGAGCAATTGGATACTACAGCATTCTTCACGATAGGAGTGGTAGAACTGGTATCGGGTTTACCGATCAGAATACCACCGTTATCTTTACCGCCCGTGATGGTTACGTTATCGGCATAAACATTGGTTACATTTAATGCCTTTGCGGTAGGAATTCTTGCCACGATGATAGCCAGGTTATTCCAGGGGCCGCCAGTACCGGTAATGGTACTGTTCTTAACGATAATATCGCTAATCGTAGCAGGTCTCTGCTGCAAATTAGGAAGAATAAATGCCACCTGATCGGAGGTGTTGGTGATATCGCAGTTCTCAATAGTAATGCCGCTGATGGTCAGAGAGCCGTTGCTCACACCATCGTTGTTATGAGAGCCATAAACCAAAGCGGAGTGATTCGTAGTCTTCAAATCACAATCATAGAACTTGATGTTCTTAATGCTCTCGGTCTTCCCCTTCATTACAAGGGCTACCTGAGCTGCGGTCGTGTTTTTCCAATTGGAAATCGTATGACCCTGGCCGTCGATATTAAACTGAGCGGCTCCGAAGCCTATGAAGTCTCCTTTGCCGGTCAGATTAATGTCGGCCGCCAAATACACAGTAGTATTTTTCAGCAAATCATTGTTTGCAATTGTAGCTGCGTATTCCATCTCCTCGGGAGTGGTAATGACATACGCAGATTCTGCAGTTGCAGTACTTTCGGTGAACGCTGTGATCTTCGCTGTATTTTCTGCATTAAATGCATCTTCCGCATGGACATGGATTACAATACATGCCATCATGGAGATCATCATGCATACAGTCAGGATCGCAGACATCACCCGTGTTTTCCGTGTGAACATCTTTCATGTTCCTCCTTTTTTATTATTATAACGCCTCTCTTTGGGCACACTGACCCATCAAGAGATTATTATACAATGGTATTTTACCATATCCCCCTTGAAAAATGAAGCACCTTATGTTGTTTTTTTTGCACTATTTGTGAAATATTTATTAAAAACTCTAAAAAACATCGGCAAATTTGAACAAGAAAAGCGAACAATAGCGAGATACTCCCTTCGGAGCATCTCGCTATTGCCCGCTCTTTTTATTTAATGATTGCTCTCATTTTTTTGATATTTTCTTCGATGGTCGCCTCTTTGGAGAAAACCGAGGAGGTCCCGCCCACAAATATATTCGCGCCGGCTTCCTTCATCCGCTTGGCATTCTCGAAGCTGACATTCCCATCGCACTCGATCTCTACATGGGAATATCCTTTTTTATCAAGATATTCACGCAAGGCAGTGATCTTTTCAAGAGTGCTCTCGATCAGCTTTTGGCCTGCAAAGCCGGGGTTCACCGTCATGACCAGGACGCCATCCAAAAGATCTAGGACATTTTCCAACGCCGCGATCGGGGTGCCGGGGTTGAGAACTGCCATTGCTTTGGCGCCCCGCTCTTTAATGGCCGAAAGAGCCTTATGAAGGTGAGGGGTGGCCTCACAATGGACCGCTATATAATCCCCTTTCCCAAAATCGATCCAAGATAGCTTTTCCTCCGGACGCTCTACCATCAGATGAATATCCATCGGAATGAAAGTATGCTTTTTCAGCTGCTTGATAAAATCAGTACCAAGAGTGAAATTGGGGACAAAATGCCCATCCATTATATCTACGTGGATATATTCAATCCCCTCTTGCTCAAAAACTGCGATCGCCTCTTTTAATTCAAAGAAATCCACGCACATAACAGAGGGAGAGATTTGCATCTTCATTTTATTTCTCCTCATTCATATTCAGCATCACTTTATTGAAAAATTCCTTGCGCTCCTTCATCAGCTCAAAAGCATCATGAACCTGGGACAAGGGGAACTTATGAGTGATCAAGGGCTTCACATTCAGTTTCCCTTCTGCAAGGGCTTTAAGGCTTTCCTTCCAATCGTTCTGCAGCTCGCTATAGGAAGAATTCCAAGTGCCCAGCACCTTGAGCTCTTTACGCAGGATATGCCAATAAGTCGCCTGAGAGAGGACAACCTCACCTGCAGGATTGCCCATCAGAACCATTCTGCCGAAGGGTTTGATGGCAGAAAGGCACTTTGCGATGGCATCGCCATACCCTGTCCCCTCCAGAACGCAATCAATCACCGCATCTTCGGTATATTCCTTAAAGCCCATGGATTTTGCAAATTCGATCTTTCGATCATCAATATCAAAATAATAGACATCCTTCGCGCCGAACATTTTTGCCCATTGGCCTGCGATCAGACCGATGGGGCCTGCGCCGGAGATCAGAAGATTCTCCCCCTCGCGGATTTCCAGCTTGCCGATCGCATGGCGGCCTACCGATACGGGCTCGCACATCGCGCCCTCATCATAGCTGAGATTTTCCGGCATCTCCAGAAGATTCCAGCGCTTGACGGCCAGATATTCCGCCATACCGCCATCTCTTCTGGAGCCATAATAATCATAATCACTGCAGGTGGCATAATTCTGCGCTTTGCAGCTTTCACATTCAAAGCAAGGGAGCAGCGGGAATACCGCCACCTTCTTACCCAGCCACTCGCCCTTCGGATCTTCTACGACCTTACCGGAAAATTCATGGCCGATCACGGTAGGAAAATGATAGGTTCCTTTGGTATAGACTCTGGGAACATCGCTGCCGCAGACACCGCAGCTTTTCAATTCCACCAAGACTTCATCTTCCCCGCATACGGGCATATCCATATCTTCATAACGCAAATCCATAATAGCATGGAGATTTGCGGCCTTCATTTTTTCTTGCATCTTTTCTCCTCTTTTCAAGGTTTTTATTCATTATACCCCACAATTTTATTTTCCGCAAGAGTTATTAATAAAATTAACGAATCGTTCACTCTCGTTTTTTATATTGACATTTTAATATAGGTAAGGTATAATGCCAAATATGAGAACCGTTCTCAAATTGGAGGGACATTATGAGTCATTATCAAACCAAGCAACGGCAGTTGCTCCTTGCCTTTATGAAAGAAGATCCCCAAAGAAGCTATACGGCAGAGGAACTCTCCGAAGCCTTGCAGCATAAATACGGCGATAAGGCGCCGGGGAAAAGCACCGTTTACCGCCTGCTCCCCCGCCTTACGGAAGAAGGTGCCATCCGCCGGTTTGAGCAGGAAGGGACCCATTGCAACCGCTATCAATTTACCGACCGCGCTTGCCACAATCACCTTCATCTCCAATGCACCGATTGCGGCAGGCTGATTCATATGAACGATCAGGAATCGAAGCATCTGCTGGAGCAGATCAGCCAAGGCTTTGATTTTTGGGTGGACGGGCAAAAGGCGGTGCTTTTCGGAAGATGCCGCGGATGCAGAAAGGAATTATCATGAGTATAAAAAGAATTATTGCAGTTTTTACTACTATTTTACTATTACTTGCCTTAGCAAGCTGCGCCGCACCTATGGCGGAGGTAAAAGGGCTTCATATTATTTGCACGGTCTTTCCCCAATACGATTGGGTGAGAAATATATTGGGCGAAAAGGCAGAAGAAAACACTCTTACGCTCTTAATGGACAACGGTGCCGATCTTCACAACTATCAAGCGACCGCCGAGGATCTTTTGGCCATCGGGGAATGCGATCTCTTTATTTATGTAGGCGGTGAATCGGATGAATGGGCAACAGAAGCTCTTGCCAATCATCCCAACGAAAAGCGCAAAACCATCAGGCTTTTAGATGCGGGCGCCTTAGAAGTGCCCCATATTGAGGAAGCCGAGCATGATCACGATCACGATCATGAAGAGGCTTTGGACGAGCATATCTGGCTTTCTTTACAGCGTGCAGAGATCATCTGCGAAAAGATCGCTCTCACTCTCGGAGAATTAGATCCGAAAAGCAAAGAGCTTTATCAAAGCAATGCAAAAGCTTATTGTAAAAGCCTTTCCGATCTCAATAAAAAATATGCTGCCGCCGCCAAAAGCGGCCGGCGAAACACCCTTTTGGTGGGAGACCGATTCCCCTTCCTCTACCTTGCGAAAGACTACGGCTTGGAATATTTTGCCGCTTTTTCAGGCTGCTCCACCGAAACCCGCGCCAGCTTTGAAACCCTCGCCTTTTTGAGAGAAAAGCTGGATGAGCTGGCTCTTCCCTTTGTTGTGGTAACGGAGACCTCCGATCAATCGGTAGCAAAATCGGTGATTGCCAACAGCAACGATCCGGATCGGCAGATTCTGGTATTGGATTCCTTGCAATCGGTAACCAAAAAGCGGATTGAGGACGGGGAAACCTATCTTTCGATCATGGAAAAAAATCTTAAAATATTGGAGCAAGCATTAGGAGCATAAAATGAGACAATTAACCTGCCGAGAGGTTGCCCTCGGCTACGAAGGAAAGGCAATCGTAGAGGACTTAAATTTTCATGTAGATAAAGGCGACTATCTTTGCATTGTGGGCGAAAACGGGAGCGGCAAAAGCACCTTGATGAAGACCCTCTTAAATCTCAAAAAGCCCCTGCGCGGCGCCTTGGAATTGGATGCTTCCCTCTCCCATAAAATGATTGGGTATCTTCCTCAGCAAACGATTGTGCAAAAGGATTTTCCCGCATCGGTGCGTGAGATTGTCCTCTCCGGCTGCTTAAATCGCGGCGGTATTCGCCCCTTCTACAGCAAAGCAGAAAAAGAGGCTGCACGCAGCAATATGGAGAAGATGGGGATTTTGCCCCTTGAAAAGCGCTGTTATCGAGAGCTTTCCGGCGGGCAGCAGCAGAGAGTTCTTTTAGCAAGAGCCCTCTCTGCCACAAGAGAAGTCTTGCTTCTGGATGAGCCGGTTGCGGGATTAGACCCCAAAGTAACCAAAGAAATGTATGAACTGATCGGCAAGCTGAATCGCGAAGAGGGGATCACGATCATCATGGTATCCCATGATATTGCCGCTGCCGTTCGATACGCTTCCCATATATTACACATCGGAAGAAAACCGCTCTTCTTCGGCAAAACGGCCGATTATCTTCAAACCCCCATCGGCAAAGCCTTCGCCGAGATGGGAGGTGAGCAGGAATGAGTGAGCTGATTTATCGCTTTCAATATTATTTTTCCATGCCCATGGTGCAATATGCCATGGTGGTAGGGGTGTTGATTGCCCTTTGCTCTTCTCTTTTGGGTGTGCCCTTGGTGCTCAAGCGCTTTTCCTTTATCGGAGACGGCCTCTCCCATGTGGCATTCGGAGCTTTAGCCATTGCTACGGTGCTGAAGATCACCAATGATATGCTGCTGATCCTTCCCATCACCATCATCACCGCCATCCTGCTTCTTCAAGCAGGGCAAAACACCAAGATTAAAGGAGATGCGGCGGTTGCCATGATCTCGGTGGGGGCGCTGGCCATCGGCTATCTGCTGATCAGCGTATTTTCGGAATCGGCCAATATCTCGGGCGATGTCTGCTCCACCCTATTCGGCTCTACCCAGATTCTGACGCTGACTGTTACGGATGTATGGATGTGCGCAGGAATGTCGGTGCTGGTCCTTTTGCTCTTTGCCCTTTTTTATCGGCAGATTTTTGCCGTTACCTTTGATGAGAGTTTTGCCGCCGCAACGGGTGTGCGCGCCAATCTCTATAATTTGCTGATTGCGGTCATTACAGCCATTGTCATCGTATTGGCCATGAATTTGGTGGGCTCTTTGCTCATCTCTGCATTGGTGATTTTCCCCGCGCTTTCCGCCATGCGGGTATTCAAAAATTTCAAAGCGGTCATCCTCTGCTCTGCTTTGATCTCGGTATTGGCTTCTGCCCTCGGAATCCTTCTTTCTCTGCTGGGCACGCCTGTAGGGCCCACCATTGTGGCGGTGGATATTGCTGTATTTTTGATTTTCACCCTGATCGGGAAAATCTTTGGAGGTAAGGTTGCATGAAAAAAATAGGATCTCTTCTCCTTTGCTTTATGCTGCTTCTCAGCGGCTGTAAGGTTGATAAAAATGTGGATATCGACATGATTACCGGCGATATCATTACCCCTGCCATCGCCTATTCCACTGCCGCCGCACTGATGCAAAGCCCTGAAAACTACCTCAAGCAAACGGTGCAGGCAGAAGGATGCATCTATGCCAGAACGGATAGTAAAACCGGCATCACTTATCACTTTATTGACATTGCGGATGTAAAGGGATGCTGCAATCAGCCGCTGGAGATCACCCTTGCAGAGGGAATGGAATATCCCGACGAAGAAACGATCGTCTATGTATACGGAATTTGGAATTCTTATCTTGAGAACGGAAGCACCTTCTATCGCATTGAAGCCGACCGGATGGAGCTTTCTCGCTTTGAAACGGTGGTGGAATAATGGTAAGACCTGCAAAATATGAAGACCTGCCCGCGATCCTCGCGCTCTACGCTGCTGCCCGCGATTTTATGAGAAGGACCGGCAATCCCAATCAATGGGTAATCCCCTTCTCGGAAGAACTTCTGAAAGAGGATATTGATACAGCGCGGCTGTTTGCCGTTGAACGGGGCGAGAAGGTGGTTGGCGTATTCTATTTCTATATCGGAGAAGATCCCACCTATGGCTATATTGAAGGGGCATGGAAGGACCTCTCCCCTTATGGCACCATTCACCGCATCACCGGTGCGGAAGAGGAAAAGGGAATCTTCAAAGAAGCCTTTGATTTTTGCCGCAGCAGAATCAGCCATGTGCGGATCGACACCCATCACGATAATAAAATCATGCAGCATACGGTTGAAAAATATGGATTTGAGCGTTGCGGCATCATTTATCTGCCCGACGGCGATCCTCGGATTGCTTATGAATACAAAGAATAATCACTTTTCTCCTTTACAAAGAGCGGAAAATACGATATAATAAATATGAAAATAATCAGAAATGAGGATACACGCTATGTCTTTACCCATTATTACCATTGCAAGGCAATTCGGATCCGGCGGCCGGATCGTAGGCGAGAAGGTATCCACCCTGCTGAATATCCCCCTTTATGATCGCAAGCTGGTGGAATTTACTGCCGAAAAGAGCGGTTTTTGCGCTGCGGTAGTAGAGCAGATGTCCCAAAAGAAGCCTGCAAGCTTGCTTTATGCCCTCTCCGGCGCTTCTATTGAATTTCCTTTGCAGGATCAGGTTTACTTTGCGCAGGCAAAGGTCATCCGCGAGATCGGTGAGCAGGGTGCCAGCGTAATCGTAGGGCGCTGCGCCGATAGTATTCTGGAAGAAAAGCGGTTGCTGCGGGTATTCCTCTATGCAAGCGATGAGGCGCGCATCAAGCGCACCAAAGAAGAATATAAAATCGAAGCCAAGAATTATGCTGATTTTATCCGCAAAAAAGATAAAAAGCGGAAGGGCTATTATGATTATTTCACCCATCGTTCCTGGGGCAAGAGCGAAAATTATGATCTTTGCATCAATACCGATATCGGGCTGGACCTTGTGGCCGATATTATCGCTCGCACCGCAAGAGAGATGGAATTCTAAAGCAAAAAATCGAAATAATACGGGAATTTGAAATTCCCGTTTTTTCATGGAAAAAGAGGATGGTTTATGACTAAAATCCAGCGCTTCAAATATAATTTGATCGGCGATAAAAATTTCTATCGCAAAGTAATATTGATCCTTTTGCCCATCATTATTCAAAATACGGTAACCAATGTAGTCAGCCTTTTGGATAATGTGATGGTTGGGCGGGTTGGTACACTGCCGATGTCGGCTGTGGCCATTGTAAATCAGCTGTTATTCATCTTCAACCTCTGCATCTTCGGCGGTCTTGCGGGAGCGGGAATCTTTTCCGCTCAATATGCAGGCGCGGATGACCATGCGGGAATGCGCCATTGCTTCCGCGCAAAGCTTTATATCGGAGCCGCCATGCTGGGAATCGCCTTCTTGGTATTTCTCCTTGCACCAAAGCCTTTGATCTCGATGTATCTTGCCGAAAGCACCTCCCCCGCCGATGCCGAGGCTACCATCGGCTATGGGCTCCAATACCTTGCCATTATGCTGGCAGGCTTGCTTCCCTTTGCGGTCTCTCAAGCCTATGGAAGCACTTTAAGAGAGCTTGGAGAAACCCGCCTGCCGATGATTGCAAGCGTCAGCGCCATTTTGGTCAACCTTGTATTCAACTATATTTTGATTTTTGGCGATGAAGGGCTTCCCTTCCTATGGTTTGGCCCTATGGGCGTGGCAGGCGCCGCCATCGCAACGGTGCTTTCCCGCTATGTGGAGGCTATCATTATCATTCTCTTTGTTCATAGAAATAAACAAAGATTTCCCTTTATTAAAGGGGTTTATCGCAGCTTTAAGATTCCCTTGGAGCTTTGCAAGCGGATCGGAAAAAGAGGGCTTCCCCTTTTGGTTAATGAGTTTCTTTGGTCCTTTGGCATGGCAATTCTGATGCAGAGTTATTCGATCAGAGGGCTGGAGGTGGTAGCCGCCACCAATATTTCTTCCACTGCCTCCAATCTTTTCAATGTAGTCTTCCTTTCCATGGGAAATGCGCTGGCGATCATGGTAGGCCAGCAGCTGGGGGCCAACAAAGCAAAAGAGGCCAAAACAACCGTATGGCGGTTGATCGCCCTATCGGTAGTCGCCTGCGCATGCTTGGGGCTGATCATGTATTTCCTCTCCTCCTTGATCCCTATGCTTTATAACACTTCCGCAAGCGTGCGAAATCTTGCTGCTCAGCTGATTCGCATTGTAGGGCTGATGATGCCCTTCTACGCCTTCTGCCATTGCTGCTATTTCACCCTGCGCTCCGGCGGTAAGACGATGATCACCTTTATCTTCGATTGCGGCTTCACTTGGGGAATCGCAGTACCGATGGCGTTTGTCCTTGCCAATTTTACCTCTCTTCCCATTCTGCCGCTCTTCTTTGCCGTGCAGGCGGTGGATGCCGTAAAATGCATCATCGGCTTCATTCTCATCAAAAAAGGAATCTGGATCAACAACATTGTTGAATAAAAAGGGGCTGTAAAAAAATCAAAATGATTTTTTTACAGCCCTTTTTATCTTTTTTTGATTAGACGAATATAAAATTCTACCGCGCGATGGATGGTTTCCAAAGGAATCCGCTCATCGTTGCCATGGATCATCCCCCGCTCCTCTTTGGAAAGGGCCATAGCAGAAAAGCGATAGACGCAATCGGAAAGATCCCGATAATGGCGGGAATCCGAGCAAGCCATCATCAAATAGGGAGAAACCAAGGCTTCAGGCCAAGTATCATGGATCGCGGCAGAGACATCTTCCCAGCCTTTCCCCTCGGTCCGAGAGATAGGCGAAGGGTCGGTGCCGTTCATCAAGGAGATTTTGATTTTAGGGTCCGCCACAGTCTTTTTTACATATTCAAGGGTCTCCTTCACCGTATCCTCGCAGATAATCCGCATATTGGCGGTCATCTTGGCATAAGGAGGCATTACGTTGAGCCCCTTACTTCCCTGCATGGTGGTAAAAGCGCAGGTGGTGCGGACCATGGCGTTGAGCTCGCCGCCGGAGAATTTGCAGATCAGCTTCAAAAGCGGGCTGAAGCACCAAAGATTGGCAAAGATCAGCTTATAGGCAAAGGTGCTATGGCGGCCCAATACATTAAACATTTCCGCCACCGGCTTGGTAAGCTTCCCCTTAGGCGGATGGCCCTCCAGCCGCAGGCAGGCGCGGGAAAGAAGCCCTACAGCCGTATGAACGGGAGGCGCAGAGGCGTGGCCGCCGTTGCCCGAAAATTCAAAGGCAACGTTCATCAGCCCTTTTTCGGCAATCCCCACCAAAGCGCAGGAGCGCTTGACTCCGGGGAATGCCCCTTGGACCACGGCTCCGCCTTCATCCACCACCAAAGCGGGATGGATCGAATGGTCCTTAAACCATTGGACAATAGAAGGAGCGCCGTTGCCGTTGATTTCCTCATCGCCGCCGAAAGCGAGATAAATGGTATTCTTCGGGGTAAAGCCCTTTTGAATATAGTATTCGACGCTCTGCAGAATGGCATTGAGGGTGCCCTTGGTATCCAAGGTGCCGCGCCCCCAGAGCACACCATCCTCAATCTCCCCGCAAAAGGGATCCCGGCTCCAATTTTCCGCCTCTACCGAGACTACATCATAATGAGCCATCAATACAGTGGGATCCCCCTCTTCCCTGCCCTGCCAGCAATAAAGCAGGGCTCTTCGATCGGGGCGGTGGAGGGAGCAGGTCTTATGAACCAGCGGGAACCGCTCGGAAAGTAAGGCAATGAATTTTTCGAATTCACCCTCATCCTCTTTGGATGAATCCTGATCGGAGATGGTCTTGCAGCGGATCATGGCGGCAAGATCCTCTACCGCCTTTTCTTTATCAAAATCGATGGGTGCATGGTTTGCTTCCCTTTCGGGCAGCGGGCAAAAGGCAAGGGTGCGGATCAGCACTACGGCCAAAAACAGCACTAACAGCCCAAGAGCAATCCAAAGAAAAATCATTCTTACAGTTTTCCTTTCTTATAGAGTACGCGGGCCACTGCAATCGCGATAATAGCACCAACGGGGACCAACATTCCCACAGCGCCGGAGAGACCGGGCACCGCAATAAAGAGGACCAGCATCACCGCCACCGGTGCAATGGCCAGCTTCCAATTGCGAGAGATATAGACCACGCCCAAAGCGCCGAAAAGGGCGGGCAGGATATTATCAAAAGCGGGCGTCAGGGTGGGATTTTCCAAAATAGGAGTCAGCGGCACAATCATCAGCACGCCCAAGGCAATGATCAGAATGGTTACAATGGAAGAGGTGGCCACCGCGATGGTGGAGATAATCTCCGCCTCCTTAGAGCCTGCCTTTACCTCGGCATTTTCCATGGCGTTGATGGCGCAAGGTGCTTTCAGATTGGTAATATTACCGGTAACAAAAGCAAGATAAGAGCTGCCTGCACCCAGCATGGGGATATAGGTAAAGACTTCGATCAGACCGACCGTCCAGAAAATCGGCGCAACGCCGATCAGCCCTTTCAGAACTACGCCCCAATCGGGCTTTAATCGGAAAAGGATCGCCACCAGAAGCGGAAATGCACAGATAGCTACTGCGGCAACGGCGCCCCAGATTCGCCCATCGATATGGATTTGCTCGTCATAAGGTCTTTTTTTCATTTTCATCAACCTCCGATCCAATTGGTAACGGGAATGGCGGAAGCCATCCCCACCAGCATGCATATCGGCAACGCATAATCATTGAGCCATTGCCATTTTGTAATCTTCATCAAAAGGCCCATCAGCGCCATGCAAACCGCTGAGATCAGCATGATAAAGACGGGAATCCAGCCGGAAAGGCCGCTTCTGATATCGGTAAAGATCAGGCCCATAAAAGCTGAGATCATGCCCATGAAAAGCGCATTGGTAAGAATCTCGCCCCATTTGGTATCCTTCTTTTTCATCTTATCCATGCCGCCTTGAATCTTTTTGCAAAGGATCGGCACCAAAATCAAGCCCACGATAATTCCCAAGGTCATCACGATCGTGATATTGAGGAATTGAGACCCGCTCACTTGAGCAGCAGAATCGGAAAGAGATGTACCGGCCGCATTGGCGGCATTTTCGGCGGCGGTAAGCTCATAAGTAAGAGCGCCGATTACCGAAAGGCGCAGCCAAGGCAGCGCAAGGCCAAGCTTTTTGGAAAGGACAATCACACCCATCAGAATGGATACGGCCGGTGCGATGGTGAAGACGGCAGAGGATATCACCGCCTTGCGCAGCTTGGATTTTGCAATTCCTATCTCTTTACCTGCCTGCCAAGCACGGATCAAAAAGAAGACCGATTGGGCCAGCACCAGCAGCAAAATTCCGCCAACGATCACAAAGAGGATCGGGCTGTTCAAACTAAATTCCATTTGTTTGCTCCTTCTTTCTTAATATTTGAAATATTGAAAATAATTACATTCCAGCATGCCGTTATAAAGCTTGCGCTTTTTATCGGCTTTTCTGCCAAAGAGTTTTTCAAAATCCGCGTCGGGCGCAATAATAAAATACCGCTTGCCCGGCTCTTGCAGGAACACCTTGCCCATCAAGCGATAAAGCTCCTGCGCCTGCTCCTTTTCCAAAAGGCGCTCGCCATAGGGAGGATTGGTTACCACCATTCCGCGGGGCGTTTCGATTTTGAAATCCTTTACATCCGCCACTTTGAATTCCAAGCAATCGGCCACTCCTGCCCGCTTGGCATTATCCTCTGCCATTTTGACCGCCTTCGGATCAATATCGCTGCCGATCCCGCGGAAGGGAATCTCCTTCTTGGCGGCGGCGCGGGCCGCTTCCCTTCGCTGCTGCCAATGCGCTTTGGGGAATAGCGCCCATCCTTCCGAGATGAAGCCGCGCCCAAGGCCGGGCGCCATATTGCGGGCCAGCATTGCGCCCTCAATCAAAAGAGTGCCGCTGCCTGCAAAAGGATCATAAAGCACCGTATCGGGATAGGGCCTTGCGATGCTCACCAGCGCCGCGCCCAAGGTCTCCCGAATGGGAGCGGGCATGGCGGCAGGGCGGTAGCCTCGCTTATGAAGGGCCGTGCCGGTGGTATCCAGCATCAAAACCGCCTGATCCTTCAAGAGGGAGAAACGGATGCTATAAAGCATTCCGCTTTCTTGAAAAACGCTTCTTTTATAATGGCCCTCCAGCCGCCGCACGATTGCTTTTTTTACAATGGATTGGCAGGCAGGAATGCTGCTGAGCTTGGAATTGAGCGCATGGCCCTTCACGGGGAAACGCCCATCTTCGGGAATAAACTGCTCCCATGGGAGCTTTCTTACGCCCTCAAAGAGCTCTTCAAAGGTTCTTGCGGGAAATTGGCCCAATACAATTTCCACCCTTTGGCCGCAGCGCAGCCAAAGGTTGGCATCAATGAAGGTTTCGGGAGTACCCTCAAAATAGACCCGACCGTTATCGGCGCGGACCTCTTCCGCTCCGATTTTTCTCAACTCTTCCGCCACCAAGGCTTCCAAGCCAAACAAACAAGGCACACAGCCTTTGATTTTTTTCATAGGGTTTCATCCTTTTATACATATAATGGATCTATTTTA
Organism: Clostridia bacterium; assembly: GCA_017436525.1. GTDB lineage: Bacteria > Bacillota > Clostridia > Oscillospirales > QAKW01 > QAKW01. The sequence continues at coordinate 14,133 of JAFSCX010000014.1, forward strand.
TCATATTTTTCGGCGTATTTCAACCGAATCATTTCCAAAAATAGATTGACTTTTTTGCTTCTTCGTGGTATGCTAAAGGCGAACAAAGATTTTTTCGGTTTCTGACGGAAATAAGATGGAATAAACCATCGTGTAACCGAAAAAATGGCTGATAGCCGACCGTCTGGGCAGTGAAGAGATCTTTTCTTCACTGCCTTTTTTAGTGCAAGGAGGAAATCGATATGGAGCAATGGAGCGGATTTACTGCCGGAAAATGGCAGGATGAGATTGATGTGCGGGATTTTATCCAGCGCAACTATACCCCTTATATGGGGGATGATGCTTTTTTGGCAGGCCCCACTGAGCGTACCAAAGGCCTTTTGGAAAAATGCCGCGCGCTGATGGCAGAAGAGCAGGCAAAGGGCGGTGTATTGGATATTGATACCGAGACGGTAAGCTCCCTGACCAGCTATAAGCCCGGATATATCGATAAAGACCACGAATTGATCGTTGGCCTTCAGACCGATGCACCCTTAAAACGGGGGGTCAATCCCTTCGGGGGCATTAATATGACCCGCAAGGCCTGCAAAGCCTATGGTTATACCCTTTCGGATAAGATTGAAGAGGAGTTCACCTATCGAACCACCCATAACGACGGTGTATTCCGCGTCTATAGCAAAGACATTCGCAACGCCCGCCATAGCGGCATTATCACCGGCCTGCCCGACGCCTACGGCAGAGGCCGCATTATCGGCGACTATCGCCGCATCGCTCTCTACGGAATTGACCGGCTGATTGAAGAAAAGCAAAAGGATAAAGATCAGCTTGCCGATCGGGTGCCCGATGCAGAGAATGTGCGCCAATTAGAGGAGCTTTTCCAGCAAATCGCATTTCTCGGCAAGCTCAAGGAAATGGCCGCCATGTATGGTTGCGATATTTCCGCCCCTGCGAAGGATGCAAAAGAAGCGGTGCAATGGCTTTATTTCGGCTATCTTGCCGCCAACAAGGAGCAAAACGGTGCAGCCATGAGTTTGGGAAGAGTCTCTACCTTCCTTGATATCTATCTGGAGCGCGATCTGGCAAGAGGTATCCTCACGGAGGAGACAGCGCAGGAGCTGATTGATGATTTTGTCTTAAAGCTTCGGATGGCGCGCCATCTCAGAACCCCCGAATATAATGAGCTTTTTGCAGGAGATCCCATGTGGATCACCGAAGCGCTGGGCGGCATGGGAATTGATGGGCGCACCTTGGTTACCCGCTCCACCTTCCGCATGCTCAATACCCTGCGGAACTTAGGGCCTTCCGCCGAGCCGAATCTTACGGTCCTTTGGTCTCAGCGGCTGCCTCTCCCCTTTAAGCATTTTTGCAACCGCCTCTCCTGCGAAACCTGCGCCATTCAATATGAGAATGACGATGTAATGCGGGAAGGCTTTGGGGATGATTATGCCATCGCCTGCTGCGTTTCCGCTATGCGGGTCGGCAAGGATATGCAATTCTTCGGCGCAAGAGCCAATCTTGCAAAGCTGCTGCTTTACAGCCTCAACGGCGGTCGGGATGAGAAAAACGGTGAGCAGGTAGCGCCGCCCATGCCTGTATATGAAGGAGATACGCTGGATTATAATGTGGTATTGCAGCGGATGAATTTCTATCGCGGCTGGCTTGCCAAAACCTATGTATCCGCCATGAATATGATCCATTATATGCATGATAAATATGCCTACGAGAAGACGCAGATGGCCCTTCACGATACCGATGTCCATCGGTTTATGGCCTTTGGTGCGGCAGGGCTTTCGGTATTGGCCGATTCCCTTTCTGCCATTCGCTATGCCAAGGTTACTCCCCTGCGGGATGAGCGTGGGCTGATCACAGATTTTAAGGTTGAGGGAACATTCCCCACCTACGGCAACGACGATGATCGGGTTGATTCCATCGCTGTCGAGCAGACCAAGCTTTTTGCCGATGCCTTGAAAGCAATCCCCACCTATCGCAACGCAGAGCACACCCTCTCCATTCTGACCATCACCTCGAATGTGGTCTACGGCAAAAAGACCGGCGCCACCCCCGATGGCCGCAAAGCAGGAGAGCCCTTTGCGCCCGGCGCCAATCCCATGCACGGCAGAGAGAAAAACGGCGCTCTTGCCTCCCTCAATTCGGTGGCCAAGCTTTCCTATGATATCTGCAAGGATGGTATTTCCAATACCTTTACCATTGTACCTGCGGCTCTGGGCGAAAATCAGCAGATCCGCGAGCAAAATCTTTCCAATATTATCGATGGCTATTTCGGCAAAGGCGCCCAGCATATCAACATCAACGTTTTGGATCGGGCCACCTTACTTCGCGCCAAGGCTCATCCCGAGGAATATCCCAATCTCACCATTCGCGTCAGCGGCTATGCGGTAGATTTCCATAAGCTTTCCCCTGCCCAGCAGGATGAGGTGATCTCCCGCACCTTCCACGAGGAATTCTAAATGATCGGGAAAATCGCCTCTTTTCAATCCATGGGCTGCGCCGACGGGCCGGGAGTGCGCTCGGTGGTTTTTCTGCAAGGCTGCCCTCTTCACTGCCCCTATTGCCATAATCCCGAGACGCAAAGCACCGAAGGCGGAGAAGAAACAACCGTAGATGCGCTGATTCGGAAAATCTTGCGCTTTTTCCCCTATTTCGGCGCAGAGGGCGGCGTTACCCTCTCGGGCGGTGAGCCGCTTCTGCAGCGGGATTTTGCCGAAAAGTTCCTAAAAGAATGTAAAGCAAATAGCCTTCACACTGCACTGGATACCAGCGGAATTCTGCATGGTGGCGCGGTTTTAGACCATTGCGACCTTGTACTCTGCGATTTGAAATTCACCACCGATGCTCTTTATCGGCAGCATACGGGTGGATCTCTTGAGAGCGTACTATCCTTCATGGAAGAGACTGCAAAAAAAGAGATTCCCTTATGGATTCGCCATGTGGTTGTGCCGGAATTGACCGATGAAGATATCGACGAGGTTATCAAAATCGCCATGCAATTTCCTAATCTGAAAAAGATTCAGCTTTTACCCTTCCGCAAGATCTGCACCCATAAATACGAAGAATTGGGGCGCACCTTTCCCCTTGCCGGCACTCCCGCTTGCGGCAAGGAGCTGCTGGAGAAATTAAATCAAAAGATTCCATTAAATTTGCGATAAAAAAATTGCTTGGAGCTTTCAGCTCCAAGCAATTTTTATTTTATTCGTAATCTACTACATCGGCCCAGCGAAGAAGGAATTGACGTTCCTCTTCCTTGCCCTTGACAGATTGAGAAGCGGCCACGATCGGAAGCCATTTCTGCACATACTGCATGGCGGTATCGCTCTTTTGGCAGAAAAGCGCCATATATTTCTTGGCGATCTCCTCTTTGCCCTCCAAGCAGAAAAGCAGATAGGTGCGAGCCACATCGGCAGAGGCATTGCCCTGAGTAGCATGCGCCCAGTCGATTACATAAGGAGTGCCATCCTTAGCAATAATCACATTAGTGGGATTGAAATCGCCATGGCAGACCTTGGTATGCTTCTTCATCCCCTCCAGGCGGGTATGAAGCTCATAGCGGGTGGTGGCATCCAGCTGAGCCTGAGAGATCTTCAGATTCATCTTATCTTTCAGTTTATTGAGATAAGGAGCACGCTTTGCATGAACAGAAAGCTGAAGATCTACGAAAAGCTCCAGATATTCATCCATCTTATCGGGATTCTTATCCATTAACTCCTGAAGGGTCTCCCCCTCAATATAATCAGAAATAATCACCCAGCGGCCGTCTTCCAAATGGGTAACCGCCTGCACATGGTTCATTTTCAAGCCGGTCTCCTCTACTCTGGCCTGATTGAGGGCCTCATTAAGGATATCCGCCTTAGAATAACCTTGGTCGAAGATCTTATAAATCTTATCGCCATCCTTGCAGATGGTTTTTCCACCACGCTGCATCATTACATGATCAAGTTTCATATGGATTTCCCTCCTTATACATTCTCATGCTTGCCATAGTAGGCATTGAGATACATTTGCTTGATCTCGCTCATCAAGGGGTAGCGAGGATTAGCACCGGTGCACTGATCGTCGAAGGCCTGCTCTACCATCTCATCCAAATTCTCAAGGAAACCCTTTTCATCAATTCCGTAATCCTTGATAGAGGCTTTGATTCCGACAGATGCCTTCAGATCATTGATGGCCTTGATCAAATTCTCCAGCTTTTCCTCATCGCTCTTGCCGCCGAGCTTCAGATAATCTGCAATCTCTGCGTAGCGGGCAAGGGTATGAGGATGATCATATTGGGAGAAGGTGCCCATCTTAGCGGGGGCTTCGGATGCATTGAAGCGCAAAACCTCCTCGATCATCAGCGCATTGGCAACACCATGGGGCAGATGATGGAAAGCGCCGAGCTTATGAGCCATAGAGTGGCAAACACCCAAGAAGGCATTAGCGAAAGCCATACCCGCCATGGTAGCGGCATTGGCCATCTTCTCGCGGGCTTCAATATCATTTTGCCCATTTTCATAGGCGCGGGGCAGATAGCGGAAGATATTTTTGAGGGATTGCAGGGCAAGGCCATCGGTATAATCGGTAGCCAGCATTGCCGCATATGCCTCTACTGCATGGGTTACCGCATCAATACCGGATGCTGCGGTAAGGCCCTTCGGTGCGCTCATATGAAAATCGGTATCGATAATCGCCATATTGGGGAGCAATTCATAATCGGCAAGAGGATATTTTACGCCGGTGGTCTCATCGGTAATGACAGCAAAGGGAGTAACCTCAGAGCCGGTACCCGCAGAGGTGGGGACAGCAATGAAATAGGCCTTCTCACCCATTTTCGGGAAGGTGTAAACCCTCTTGCGAATATCGATAAAACGCATCGCCATATCCATAAAATCGGCTTCGGGATGCTCATACATCACCCACATAATCTTAGCCGCATCCATTGCGGAGCCGCCGCCCAACGCGATAATCGTATCGGGCTTGAAGGCAGCCATCTGCGCTGCACCTTCCTTTGCGTTGCCGAGAGTAGGATCGGGCTGCACATTGAAGAAGGTGGTATGGGCAATCCCCATCTCATCCAGCTTATCGGTGATGGGCTTGGTATAGCCATTTTCATAAAGGAAAGTGTCTGTTACGATAAATGCCTTTTTGGCACCGCGAACGGTTTTAAGCTCATCCAATGCCACAGGCAGGCATCCTTTTTTGATATATACCTTTTCAGGTGCGCGGAACCAAAGCATATTTTCCCTTCTTTCAGCTACAGTTTTAATATTCAAAAGGTGCTTCACCCCTACATTCTCGGAGACTGAGTTGCCGCCCCAGGAGCCGCAACCCAAAGTAAGAGAGGGGGCAAGCTTGAAATTATAAAGATCGCCGATGCCGCCATGAGCGGAAGGGGTATTGAGCAGAATACGGCAGGTCTTCATCCGAGCGGCAAAAAGATTGAGCTTTTCTCGCTCGCATACTTCATCGAGATAGATGGAAGAGGTATGGCCAAAGCCGCCATCCTCCACCAACCGCTCTGCTTTATCAAGCGCATCCTCAAAAGAGGTGGTCTTATACATTGCAAGGACAGGAGAAAGCTTCTCATGTGCGAATTCCTCGGAAAGCTCCACGCTCTCTACCTCACCAATCAAAATCTTGGTGCTTTCAGGGACGGTTACTCCCGCCAAAGCAGCAATGGTAACAGGACGCTGACCTACAATCTTGGCATTCAGCGCACCGTTGATGATGATGGTCTTGCGGACCTTTTCAATCTCATCCTCTTTGAGGAAATAGCAACCGCGCTTCTCAAATTCAGCTCGGACAGTATCATAAATCTTATCGCTGACCAACACTGCTTGCTCCGAGGCGCAGATCATGCCGTTATCAAAGGTTTTGGAATGGATGATGGAATTGACCGCCAGCAGAATATCCGCACTCTCATCAATGATTGCGGGGGTATTTCCTGCCCCTACGCCCAGAGCGGGAGTGCCGCTGGAGTAGGCGGCCTTTACCATGCCGGGACCACCGGTTGCAAGAATGATATCGGCTTCCTTCATGATGGTATTGGTCATCTCCAGAGAAGGGACATCGATCCAGCTGATAATCCCTTCGGGAGCACCTGCTGCCACGGCTGCATCCAAAATCAGCTTTGCAGCTGCGATGGTGCTCCCCTTTGCACGGGGATGGGGGCTGATCATAATACCATTACGGGTCTTCAGTGCCAAAAGACATTTGAAGATGGCGGTGGAGGTGGGATTGGTGGTGGGAATTACCGCCGCAACCACACCGATGGGCTCCGCAATCTTCATCGTGCCAAAGGCTTTATCCTCTTCAATGACGCCGCAGGTCTTGGTATCTTTATATGCATTATAGATGTATTCAGCAGCATAGTGATTTTTAATTACTTTATCTTCCACAATGCCCATCCCCGTCTCTGCTACTGCTTCTTTCGCAAGGGAGATACGGGCCTGATTGGCTGCCACCGCAGCCGCCTTAAAGATCTCATCCACCTGCTCTTGAGTATAGGTAGCAAAAACCTTTTGAGCTGCTCTTACGCGGGAGAGCTCTTGCATCAACTGCTCCACACCATCTACTATGGTACGATTTTTTCCCATGATATTGAATCTCCTTTTCATAGAATTCTTTTCTACCGCTATATTCTATCTCAGAAAATCCTAAAAGTGAAATATAAAAAAAGCATAAGTGCCATGCTTTATGAAGCATGGCACTTTTCAGCGTGTCAAAAAACTCCTGCGGAGGTTTTTGACACGCTGGGAGACTCTCAAAAAAGAGTGCAGATTTCGTCGATCTGTTCTCGTCGGCGTACATAGGTACGGTAGAGAGCAGATCAGCGGAAAGCAGAAAATTTTATTCAAAATCCGCATCATCATGCGGATTTTTTCCTTATAATAAGAAAGCAAGAAAAAAGAGTGGGCTTTCTTTTCTCTTGCTAATTTATAGAATCGGCAGAATTCTTTAGTTCTCTTATTTTCTGCGGTCTGTGCCTTTTTTGACAGTCTAATAAGTGCCATGCTTTCTAAAGCATGGCACTTTTGGCTTATAAATTGGGGATTCTCTCTTTTTCTTCCAGCAAAGCCTTAATAAATGCACGATCCAAATCCGAGAGGGTATAGCCCTGCCGATAGATCAGCACATCCCGATAGACTCTGCGATTGACATTACATTTCTTTTGGACCAAGCCATATTTTTCCGGCATTTCATCGGTAAGCGGAGATACCCACATAAAGGAATTGGGAATCTTCTCCAAAAGAGAGAATTGGCTCGCCCGCTCAAAAATATTGATCCGCTTATCCACATATTCCGAAAGTTCTGCCTTTTTGACATCGATCTGAGGCAGATTGGGGACATAAGGGTCCGCATGGCAGATTTCAAAATAAGGCGCCAAATCCTCGGGGCAAATCTGATCCTTTTTAGCCAAGGGATGATTTTTACTCATCAGAAGGCAATAGGAGAATTCAGAAATTGTCTCACAAACCAGCTTTTTATCATGAAACTGATTTTTGAAATACTGCTCAAAGCCTTCCTGATAACGGACGATTCCCAAATCAAATTCTTCCCGCACCACATTCAGAATGGTACGCATGGAATTGGTCTCTTTATAATAGATATCTGCCGGCTCCCCTACGCCAAGCTTGGAAGCAAATGCGGCAAATGCGGCCGAGATATAGCTGGCGCGCGGAGCAGAAAGGGAAAACCGACGCGCCTGAACGCGCCCTTTCCGATAAAGCTCCTCCATTTCATCTACTTGAGAGATGATCCGCTTGGCATAGCGCAAAAATTCCTCACCGTCCGCTGTAATGGAGATTCCCTTGGAGGTACGATTAAAGATGGTAATCCCCAAGCTTTCCTCCAGCTCCTTAACGGCGCGGGAAAGATTGGGCTGACCCATATAAAGATTTTCCGCCGCCTTGCTGATGGATCGGGTTTTTTCAATTTCTACTGCGTATTTTAGATGAACAATGTTCAAAGAACTGCCTCCATTTTACCAAACTTCAGATACGCCAAGGGCGCCAAACATCCCTACGGAAAAGATCACAACAAGAACGATCATCAAGATTCCAAGCACCAAAGAGATTCCTGCCAAAATCAGATTGCTTCTGGCCCAATTGCGGAAGGTCTCATTCTTTGCGCTATCGCCAAAGCCCCATACAAAGAGCATGACAATATAAATAATGCCGCCTACTACGGGAATCAAGGGGATCAATTGATAAAGAAGCCATTTACCGGTAGATATATCCTCGCCCTCGTTCTTTCCACAATAATCCTGAGGAGGTTGGTATGTAGGGGGGATCGGCGCAGCTTCTGCCGCATCGGGGATTGCCTGCCCGCAGACAGTGCAGAATTGCACCTCATCATCAAAGGTTGCATTACATTTCGGACAAATCTTCATTTTTATTTCCTCCTATATGAAATTTAATTATTATATGTTCTCGGCACTCGTTTTCCAATGCCGCAGATCAACTCATAATGGATGGTGCCCAGCTCCTTTGCCAGCGCATCATAAGGAATTTCATCCCCCATCAAAATCACTTCATCCCCCGCTTTGCAAGGAATCTCGCTCACATCCGCCATCATCTGATCCATACATACATTACCCAAAATCTTGGCCTTTTTCCCGCCGATCAGCACATAGCCCTTATTGGAAAGAGAGCGAGGATATCCATCGGCATAGCCTGCGCTCAAAGTAGCCACCCGCATGGTATCTTTACTTTCAAAGCGGCGGCCGTAGCTGATAAATCGGCCTTTCGGCAGATCTTTTACAAAAGAGATGGTGGTCTTCATCACCATGGCAGGGCGATAAGGATTTTCTCTTCCGCCTGCCTCCAGACCATAAAGGACAATCCCTGCCCGCACCATATCCAGATGGTAGGAAGGATTCAAAAATACCCCCGCACTGTTGGCAACATGGCAAATAGGAGAAAGGCCGTTTTTCTTCAAAAGATCTCTTACTGCCATAAAGCGCTCAAATTGCTGAGCGGTATAGGCCTCTTCCCCATCGGTATCGGCTACCGAAAAATGGGTAAACAGCCCTTCCAATTCCAAGGCAGGCATGCGGCTCACCTCAAGGATCGCCTCTGCTGCGGCCTCGCAATCGAATCCATCAAAACCGATTCGGCCCATGCCCGTATCTAAAGCGCAATGGACCTTTGCACGCGTTCCCGCCTGCTCTGCCGCTTCGCTTAAGAGAGCGGCCGATTGCTTTTCAAAGACCGTCTGGCAAAGATCATATTCCAAAAGATAGGGAAAAAAGGCAGGGTCGGTATAGCCCAAAATCAATATGGGCTTTTGGATTCCAAGCTTCCTCAGCTCCACTGCCTCCTGCAGGCAGGAAACGCCGAAATAATCTGCGCCCTTTTGCTGCAGCAAGGGAGCAACCTGCGCCACTCCATGGCCATAGGCATCGGCTTTAACCACTGCCATAACCATGACGGATGAGCCTACCTCTTTACGGACAGTATCATAATTTTCAGCGATGGCGGAAAGATCCACCTCCGCCCATGTTCTCTTAAAATTCTTCATTCCAGCTCCTTAAAGGCTTGATCGATATATTCTGCAATGATTTCAGGCTGAAGGGTACGGGGAGAATGATCCTTGCAAGCAAGGTGCGCCCCACGATTATGGAGCCACACCCCGCATTTTACCCCCTCAAAGGGGTCTGCCTGAAAATCGCTTGCCAAGAGGCCCGCAATCAGCCCTGCCAGAAGATCTCCGCTTCCCCCGCGGGAGAGCGCAGAGCAGGGTTTGGAGAGGATGGCGGTGCGAGAGCCATCGGTTACCAAAGTGGCGGCATCCTTCAGCACCAAAATCACCTGATGCTTTTTCGCAAAGGCGGCAGCCAGTTGAAGGCGATCTTTTTTGAGGGCCTCTACGCTTACCCCTAAAAGGCTGGCAAATTCCCCTAAATGAGGAGTCAGCACGGTAAGATACCCCTTGCGGGAAGAAAGGGCCTCTCGGATATGCCAAAGGCCATCACCATCCACCACAAGGGCAGGCGCATTCTTCCAAAGGTAATGCATCCTGCGGCCGGCCGATATTCCTCGCCCAAGGCCGCTTCCCGCCAACCAAATGCTGCGAAAATCAGATCGCACTGCCGCAGGGCTTTTTAATATCGGGCCGTAAAATTTGGCTGCAGCGGCTTTTCTGGGAACGGCGGGCAGATAGCCATAGATCAGCCCTACGCCGCTTTTCAGCGCGCCCAAAAGGGCAAGGGCGGCGGCTCCGCTATAGCGGGCGCATCCCACCAAAAGACCTACATCCCCAAAGCTGCTTTTATGCCCCCATTCCTCGCGGGGAGAGATAGCACATTCCAGCTCTTCAAGCATCATATCATCGGCATAGGATTTCGGAATTCCGATATCCGCCACCACCACCTTGCCGCAATCAGAAAAAAGATGGCAAGGCTTTTTATAAGCAAAAGTTACCGTCAGGACCGGCTTCAGGGTGCCTTCGGCGGGAATCCCGCTTGCACCATCCATCCCGCCGGGCAGATCAATGGCCACAACAGGCGCATCAATCCGATCAAAAAGCGCTTTCACATCTTGGGGCAACGCTCCATGAAAGCCGGTGCCGAAAACACCCTCTACCACCAAAGGATAACCCTCCGGATCTTTCACAAAAGGGATACCGAGTTCTTTTGCTTTATCATAATAATGGCGGCAATCGGGGCTCATCTCCCCTTCTCCTACCCTTAAGATCGCGGGAGCATATTGAGGATAAAGAAGGCAAGCCAAAGCATAGGCGTCGCCGCCGTTATTTCCGTTGCCCGCCAGCAGCAATACCCGCTCATAGCCTTGCTGATTCATCAGCGCCTCTACTTCTTTATAAAGGGCTTCCGCTGCATTCTGCATCAGTTCCAAAGAGGAGAGCACGCCCTCCTCAACGGTGCGCTGATCCATCCTCTTCATTTCTTGAGGCAAAAGGATTTTCATTGCTTCTTTCCCCTTGCCCGCGCTTCAAAGACCTTTAAGATCCGCTCATCGGGCTGGAAGAGGATGCAAACCCGCTCCCCCTTCTCATTGGAGCAAAGCCAATAATAGCAAGGCTGCTCTCCTTGATTGGAAAGATAGGAGATTACTTTACAATTTATATGAGGCATATTCTCAATAGGGCCGTAACGCTCGGTTTTGGCAATGGAGATCTTGGAAAGCTCCTTGCGGCGCTCTTTATTGATGATCTTCCCAAAGCGGATCTCATCCTCCAAAAGGGTATATTCCCATTCAAAAAAGAAGGAGAGATACAGCCGATAGGCAAGATAGCAAAGGCCTGCGCAAAGAAGCACACCCAGCAGCCCAAGATACATAATCAAAAAGACGCCCACTAAAATGGGCAAGCCCGCATAAGCCGCTCTCTTGGCTTGATCGGCGGCAGTTAATTTATATGGCAAAGTATATTCAACAAAATTTTCCATTTATGCGCCCTCTCATCATAATATATGAATTATTATATCATGCTCGAATAATAATTTCAATTAAATTACTTGATTTTCCATTATTAATATGTTAGAATAATGCAAAATGCGATGAACAGGTGTATAAAGACCGACGAAATCCCCTGCAGAGAGAAAGCGCCGTTGGGCTGCAAGCGCTTTTGGGAAGAGCGGCGGTTTATCTTCAGCCTTGGGAGCAGCGCTTTCGGAAAAGGCGCCGGCTTTTCCGCCGTTATGGGATTTCAATGAGCGCCGCATATTTTTGCGGAATCAGGGTGGTAACACGAGGTATTATACCCCGTCCCTTTATGAGGGGCGGGTTTTTTATTTTTTTGGAGGTTCTTAAATGAAAGAGAAACTGCAAGAGATCCGCGCCGAGGCGCTGGACCTACTGAAGGAATGTAAGGACAAAAATGAGCTGGACGCTTTGCGGGTGCGCTACCTTGGCAAAAAGGGAGAACTGACCGCTCTGCTGCGCGGCATGGGCGCCCTCTCCCCCGAAGAGCGGCCCAAAATGGGCGCTATGGTGAACGAGGTGCGGGGGCTGATCGAAAAGGCCCTTGAGGAGAAGCTTCATGCTTTAGAAGCAGAAGAGCTTTCCCGCCGCCTTGCAGAGGAGCAGCTGGATGTTACTGTACCGGGTGTGCAAAACCGCCTTGGCAAAAAGCATCCTTTGAGCACTGTTTTGGATGAAATTAAGGATATCTTCTTGGGGATGGGCTTCCAGATTGCCACCGGCCCTGAGGTGGAGCTGGATCATTATAACTTTGAGGCATTGAATATGCCTAAGAACCATCCTGCCCGCGATACGCAGGATACCTTCTATATCACCGAAAATATTTTGCTTCGTACCCAGACCTCTCCCATGCAGGTCCGAGTCATGGAGAAGCAAAAGCCCCCCATCAAGATCATCGCTCCCGGCAGAGTATACCGCTCCGATGAAGTGGACGCCACCCATTCCCCCCTCTTCCATCAGGTAGAAGGATTGGTTGTAGACAAGGGGATCCGCATGAGCGATCTGAAGGGCACTTTGGAGCTTTTTGCAAAGCGGCTCTATGGCGAGGAGGCGGTTGTACGCTTCCGCCCCCATCATTTTTCCTTTACCGAGCCCTCTGCCGAAATGGATATCCGCTGCTTCTCTTGCGGCGGGAAGGGCTGCCGCCTTTGCAAGGGCGAGGGTTGGATTGAAATTTTGGGCGCCGGCATGGTTCATCCGAAGGTATTGGAAGGCTGCGGCATCGATCCCGAAGTCTATAGCGGCTTTGCCTTCGGCCTCGGCCTTGAGAGAATTGTAATGCGGCGGTTTAATATCGACGATCTGCGATTGTTCTTTGAGAATGATCTGCGGTTCTTAGAGCAATTTTAAGGAGGGAGCAATAGAATGAACGTTACTAAAAATTGGCTGAATGATTTTGTCTCCCTGCCGGAGAGCGCGGAGCAGATCGCAAAGGATATGACCATGAGCGGCTCTAAGGTGGAAACCTTCAGCTGCTGGAACGACAATGTAAAAAAAGTGGTAGTCGGTAAAGTGCTTTCCACGACCGATCATCCCGATTCCGATCATCTGCATGTATGCATGATCGACGTAGGGGAAGCAGAGCCGGTGCAGATCATTACCGGCGCCCAGAATGTGCGGGAGGGCGATTTTGTCCCCGCCGCTTTGGACGGCTCGGATCTGCCCTGCGGAATTCATATTAAGAAAGGCAAGCTGCGCGGCCTGCCTTCCAATGGTATGCTCTGCTCCTTGGGTGAGCTGAATCTGACGGTCGGCAATTTCCCCGAGTGCATTGAGGATGGCATTATGATCCTTCCCGGAGAGTATACCCCCGGCACGCCCATCGATGAAGCTTTGGGCCTCAATGATCCCATGATTGAATTTGAGATCACCCCCAACCGCCCCGATTGCCTCTCGGTATTGGGCCTTGCAAGAGAAGCGGCCGCCACCTATGGCAGACCCTTCCGTAAGCCCGATTGCACCTTCCATGAAGATGCAACCGATAAAATTGAGAATTATTTGAAAATCTCTGTCGAAGATCCTATTGCCTGCCCTCGCTACAGCGCGAGAGTGGTAAAGAATATCAAGATCGGTCCCTCTCCCCTTTGGCTGCGAAATCGGCTTTTCGCAGTGGGGGTACGGCCTATCAATAACATTGTTGATATCACCAACTATGTAATGCTGGAGTATGGCCAACCCATGCACGCCTTCGACTATCGGCAGATCGGCGGCGGCGAGATCATTGTGAAGATGGCCGAGGAAGGCGAACTCTTCACCACCCTCGATGAGCAGGAGCGTAAGCTCAACAGCGAGATTCTGACCATTGCCGATGCCAACCATACCATCGCAGTAGCCGGTGTGATGGGCGGGCTCAACAGCGAGATTGAGGACGATACCACCACCATCGTCTTTGAATCGGCCAATTTCGACGGGGTGCGGGTCCGCAAGGCTTCCCGTGCGCTCGGCCTTCGTACCGACGCTTCCTCCCGCTATGAAAAGGGCTTGGACCCTGTATTGGTAGAGGCTGCTCTTGATCGTGCTTGCGCTTTGGCGGAGCAGCTGGCAGGCGGTACGGTTGTTTCCGGAAAATTGGATATCAACAACGATCCCCGCACCACCCGCATCATCAACCTGCGCCCCGATCGGATCAATGCCTTTTTGGGCACCGATATCGATGAGAAATTCATGAAGGATTCGCTGGTTGCTTTGGAATTTACTGTAGATGACAGCAAGACCCCTTGGGCAGTAACCATCCCCTCTTTCCGCGACGATGTAGAGGGAGAGGCAGATTTGGCCGAAGAGATTGTGCGGCTTTACGGCTATGATAATATCCCCACCACCCTGGTCCATATGGCTACCACCCAAGGAATGCTGACGCCCGCTCAGCAGCTGCAGAAAACCATCAACAACACCTTCCTTTCCTGCGGCTACAGCGAGATCTGCACCTATAGCTTTATCAGCCCCAAAATCTATGATAAGCTTCTGCTTCCCGCAGAAAGCCCCTTCCGCAAGAGCGTGGTCATCTCCAATCCCTTGGGAGAGGATACCAGCGTGATGCGGACCACCGCTTTGGGCAGCCTTCTGACCGCCCTTGCAACCAACTATAATAATCGAAATCTCACCGCTTGCCTCTTTGAGCCTGCTACCACCTATACCTACACCGGCGCCGATACCCTGCCCTTTGAGCAGATTGAATATGTGGCCGGTTGCTTCGGGAAGGACGAGAGCTTCTATACCTTAAAGGGTGCCATCGAGCAGGTGTTGGAGGCCGCAGGCCTTGATAAGAAGGCGGTAGAATTTGAGCCTAAAAAGGATTGCCCCGTGCTTCATCCGGGGAAGGCCGCATCCATCCTCTATAAAGGTGCTTTGATCGGTATTATGGGCGAGGTCCATCCCTTGATCCCCGAGCAATTCGGCCTGCCGGAAGGCGTATGCGTAGCCAATCTTTATTTCAATGCCATCATGGAGGCCGAGAAGGCTTCCAAGGATTATAAGCCCAGCCCCAAATTCCCTGCTACTACCCGTGATCTTGCCTTTGTATGCGAGAAGAGCCTGACCGTAGGTGCCATGGAGAAAGTAATGTGGGAAAAAGGCGGCAACATTTTAGAGAATGTGGCTCTCTTTGATATCTATGAAGGAAAGCAGATCGCCGAAGGAATGAAGAGCGTAGCCTTCAATCTCACCTTCCGCGCCGCCGACCGCACCTTGAGCGACGAAGAGATCGATAAAAAAATCAAAAAAATGATCGATTCCATCACCGCCCTCGGCGCAACCTTGCGCAGCTGACAAATATTATAAAGATTTTAACAAATTTTAACTTGTAATATTCTCTGATCGATTGTATAATAAAGATATAAATTCACAGGAGGTTTATTAAAATGCTGGAAGAAACACTTGCCTTCAAAATTAAAAAAGAGGAAAAGATGAAGATGAAGGAGATCCTCACAGCGGTTTACGATGCCCTGAAGGAAAAGGGATACAACCCCCTGAATCAGATCGTCGGCTATATCCTCAGCGAAGATCCCACCTACATCACTAATCATAATAATGCCCGCGCACTCATTCGTAAAATTGATCGGGACGAGCTGCTGGGTGAATTGGTGAAATTCTATTTAGACAACTAATTCTATTCAATAAAAAATCCTCATTCGCTATTGCGAATGAGGATTTTTTCAGCGTGTCAAAAAACTCCTGGGGTGGTTTTTGACACGCTGGCAGACTCTCAAAAAAGAGTGCAGATTTCGTCGATCTGTTCTCGTCGGCGTACATGGGTACGGCAGAGAGCAGATCGGCGGAAAGCAGAAAATTTTAATCAAAATCCGCATTATCATGCGGATTTTTCCCTTATAATAAGAAAGCAAGGAAAAAGAGTAGGATTTCTTTTTCCTTTGTGGATTTATAGAATCAGCAGAATTCTTTTATTTTCTTATTTTCTGCGGTCTGTGCCTTTTTTGACAGTCTGAAAAAAATTCCTCATTTGCTATTGCAAATGAGGAATTTTTTTATTTGATTTTCGCTTGGTCCGGCTGATAGCCTTCAGGCAGATCAAAGGGATAAAGCCCTTTGGGAAGATTTTTCCATTGGAAAAGCTTCAGATTGGAAGCGCCTGCACCCGGCGTATCCGCCACATAGATCAGATCGCTGATGACAGAATAAGGCGCTCTGAAGGAGGTATTGGCCTTAACGACCACCAGATCATAAAAGCTGGGCTCCATGCCGAATTGGCGGTAAATAAAGGGAGAACCCGAGTTGGACCCTTGCTCGCAGAGGAGAATATCGATATTACCGAAATTCACGACCGCAGAAAGGCCCAAATAGCCGGTTCCGCTCTTATAGGTGCGGAAGTAGCCATCATGCAGGGAGCGGACCATTCCCTCTCCCTTAAAGGGGCCGGGCATTCCTGCTGTATAGCCGGCACCGATTGAGAATTCACCTTTTTTGCCAACGCCGATCTCAAAGGCTTTTTTAACCGATACGGGATCTACAACAAACATACATGCACGCAGCTTGCTTCCCCGCTCCTGCAACCGCATGGCTACAACCGGACTATCGCCCACACATCCGCCGTTGGGAGAATCGGCAGAATCAGCCAGAATCACCGGCTTACCGCTCTGATTTTCCTCGGCAATATCGATAATTTTATCCACATCCACCAGATCGGGCCAAGCTTCATCCCGCAGATCAAAAAGCCCTTTAGCCAGAATATCTGCGCATTGCTTTGCTTGCTCTGCATCCTCACCGATGGTTACAACGCGGCTTGTAATTTCGGGAATATCCAGCCAAGGCTGCACGGGGAAGATCGTAAAATCGGCAATCTTTCCTTGCGCTACCATCTCCTTCGCCCGATCCATCAGCACCTTAAAAGCCCCCTCCTTATCGGTATAGCCGGCAGGAGGAATCAGCATGGGGATCTCAGCGATAGCCATCTGATGCTTTTTGCCCTCCAAAAGATCCATGCAGAGGGTGGAGGCACGATGGCCGGTCTTAAAGTGATCGATATGGGGATAGGTATTATAGCCGCAGATGATATCTACGCTCTTTATCATTCGCTCAGTAATATTGGCATGGAGATCAAAAGCTGCCGCAATGACTACCTTCTCCCCTACCAAAGCGCGAATTCTTTCCATTAATACGCCGCAGGCATCATCGCAGCTTTCAGTGCAGGTAGCGCCATGAAGGGTGGCAACGATTCCATCCAATTCCCCTGCGGCTTTGATATGATGCTCCAGCCGCTCGGTTAGATGAGAAAGCACCTGATCATCTACCCGACCGCCGGAAGCGGCATGCATGAATACAGAAGGAATGACCTCTGCACCGCGCTCCCAAAGCGCTTTTATAGAGCCACTTCCCACTCCAAGAAGATCTACTCGGCTCTTAAAACATTCTTCCCCTTCAAAAATCATTTGGGGATTGAATCGCTCAATAGGTTCAATTTTGGGATTAAACGTATTGCTTTCTTGATGAAATTCAAATACAAGAACGCGTGGTTTTTTATTGCTCATTGGGGGCACTTCCTTTCATTTTTTACAGCCTTTTTTACAGCCTTTTTTATTTCAAAAAAGGTAACGTTTTTCGCACCTTCATTGCGCCTTTGGGGCAAAGCTCCTGGCAGCAGAAGCATCGGATACATGCGGCACGATCGATTTTGGGAAGGTGATCCTTCATCTCAATCGCCTTCGCAGGGCAGACTTCTGCACATTTTTTGCAGCCGACACAGCTCTTCTTCCGAACCACCGGCCGAGAAAGCAGCAACCAGCGAAGCAGCGGCCCTGCCAATTTAGAAAAGACACCCTTCTCCGAAAGAAAGGTCAAAGGCTTTGTGGTGGGCGGGATCTTAAAATCCTTGCAGCTAAAGGGCAAAAGATCCTGATAGCAAGAAAGAGAGTGCGGGTCTTTTTCACTGAGGCCGCGGCGGATCGCCGCTTCCACCGTAGGTACTTTTTCAGGGTCAATAGACATCAGCATGCAGCACGCAAGGTCCAGCTGATAAGGATTCTCCCCTGCCAGTAGCAAGCCAAGGGGCTTGGGGGTGCCTTGAGTGGGGCCGTTGCCCTCCATGCCTACAATCGCATCTACCACATTCAACCGAGGCTTAAAATAACTTTGGATATCCAATATCATATCGGAAAAATCCCGCGGATCGGGGAATCGATAATGATATTGAGGCTTGGTAATCCCCGGAATTGCGCCAAACATATTTTTTACGGCGGCGCTCATCCCCATCATTCCATGGGATTTAAGCTTGCAGATGTTGATAATAGCATCGCAGGCATCTAAATAGCCTGTATATTCAAAGCTTTTTGCGATTTTTGCATCGGGATGGGAAGCGGTCTTTACAGAGAAATCCCGATTCAGAGTAACCCCTTCCCGCTCAAGGGCTGAAAGGCCGGTCGCCCGATAGACATAATCCAGATAAGCAGCCGTCCATACCCCGCCGGGGCTATCTCCGATTACAACCGATGCCCCCTGCTCCAAAAGCAGATCGCACATGGCATCAATGACCACCGGATGAGTAGTACCGGCCCGATCGGGAGAGAGGGCAGTAATCAGATTGACCTTGATGGCTACCTTCATCCCCTCTCTCACCCAAGAAAGATCGCAAATCCCTCTGAGAGCCTCTTTGACATCCTCTTTATTATATTCTTTGCAAGGAGCAAATAAAAGATCTGCCATTTGATTTTACCGCCTTTTTCATATAACGTTCGGTTTTTTGTTATCTTACCATATTTTCTGCATAAATTCAATATAAAAAGGGGCTGAAAAAAATCTCAATGATTTTTTTCAGCCCCTTTTCTTACTTAAAGAGGTTTCCGAGCTTTTCCATGAATCCGGTTTTTTTCTCAAAATTCTTATTTTCAAGGGTCTTGGAAAATTCTTTCAATATGTCTTTTTGCTTCTTGGAAAGGTTGCGGGGGATTTCCACCTCGATGGTTACATAAAGATCGCCTTTATTTTTTGTACCGATACGGGTAACGCCCTTACCGCGGAAACGGAAGGTACTGCCCGTCTGCGTGCCCTCGGGAAGATCATATTCCACCTTCCCTTCAAGGGTAGGCACCTGCAGCTTTGCGCCCAAGGATGCATCCACGAGGCTTACGGGGATCTTGCAATAAAGATCCGTCCCCTGCCGCTCAAAAAGCGCATGGGGCTTTACCCGAACACCGATATAGACATCGCCGTCCGGCCCGCCGTTCACCCCTGCATGGGCTTGATTACGCATGGTCAGAGTCTGGCCATCATCGATCCCTGCGGGGACGGTAACCTTGATCTTTTTATCCTCGGTGATGATTCCGCTCTGGCAATGGGGGCAAGGAGTCTTAATCCGCTTTCCTCTACCGCCGCAGGAAGGGCAGGTGGTCTGGGATTGAATATTCCCCAAGATGGTGCGCTGAACACTGGTTACTACGCCGCTTCCCTTACATTGGGAGCAGGTCTCAAGCTCAGTACCATCCTTTGCGCCCGTGCCCTTACAATGGCTGCAGCTGCGCCGCCTGCGAAGCTTCAGTTCCTTTTCGCAGCCAAAGGCCGCTTCTTCAAAGGTAATATGGATGAGGGTCTCAATATCCTCTCCTTTTCGAGGCCCATTGGCATTGCGGCCTCTGCCGCCCATACCGCCGAAACCACCGCCGAAAAAGGAGCTGAATACATCCCCGAAATCGCCCATGCCGCCGAAGCCGCCGAAACCGCCTCCGCCGCCTGCGCCGAAATTCGGATCCACCCCTGCATGGCCAAATTGATCATAGCGGGATTTCTTTTCCGGATCGGAAAGGATTCCATAGGCCTCATTGACCTCTTTGAATCGTTCCTCAGCAGTGGCATCGCCGGGATTGAGATCGGGATGATATTTTTTTGCCATTTTGCGGTAGGCTTTCTTAATATCGTCCTCCGACGCACTCTTTTCCAAGCCTAACACTTCATAATAATCACGTTTGTCTGCCATATTATATCTCACTTTTCAGTGCAATTCCGGGCAGAAGGAGCTTCTGCCCGGAAAAGTGATGGTTATTGGTTATTTTCGTCTACATCCTTAAAGTCGGCATCATAGACACCGTCTGCAGGTGCGCCCTGAGCGGCAGCAGGATCGCCTGCTGCGCCGGGATTTTGCTGATAAATCTTAGAGGAAAGCTCATAAACCTTCGCTTGCAGCCCTTCGGTGGCAGCCTTAATGGCATCGGTATCGGTGCCTTTAAGCGCCTCTCTGAGCTTATCAAGCTCGGCATTAACAGCCGCCTTATCCGCCTCATCCAGCTTATCGCCTGCTTCGTTGATGAGCTTCTCGGTCTGATAGAGCATCTGATCGCCGTTGTTGCGAATCTCTACGCCCTCTTTAATCTTCTTATCCTCGGCGGCGCAAGCCTCCGCTTCCTTCACGGCCTTATCGATATCTTCCTTGGAAAGATTGGTGGAAGCGGTAATGGTAATCTTCTGCTCCTGACCGGTGCCCAGATCCTTAGCAGATACATTTACAATGCCATTAGCGTCAATATCAAAGGTTACCTCGATTTGGGGCACTCCGCGGGGAGCGGGAGCGATACCGGTGAGTTGGAATTTGCCAAGCGTCTTATTGGCAGCCGCCATTTCACGCTCACCCTGCAGAACATGGATCTCCACGCTGGGCTGATTATCAGCGGCAGTGGAGAAAACCTGGCTCTTCTTGGTGGGGATGGTGGTATTGCGCTCGATGAGCTTGGTGAATACACCGCCCAGAGTCTCAAGACCCAAGGACAAGGGAGTAACATCCAAGAGGACTACGCCCTTTACATCGCCGCCCAATACACCGCCTTGGATGGCAGCGCCGCAAGCAACGCACTCATCGGGATTGATGCCCTTATGAGCCTCCTGACCCATGAATTTGCTGATGGCCTCAGCAACAGCGGGAATACGGGTAGAACCGCCTACCAGCAGCACCTTCTTTACATCGGAAGGAGAAAGCTCTGCATCCTGCAAAGCCTGACGAACAGGAGCCATGGTGCCCTCTACGAGATCGGCAGTCAGCTCATTGAACTTTGCACGGGTAAGGGTCATATCCAAATGGAGAGGACCTGCAGGGCCGCCGCTGATGAAGGGCAGATTAATATTGGTCGTCATCATACCGGAAAGCTCGATCTTCGCCTTCTCTGCAGCCTCTTTGAGACGCTGATTGGCCATATTATCAGCCTTCAGATCAATGCCGTTTTGCGCCTTGAAATCAGCAGCCATCCAATCGATGATCCGCTGATCGAAATCATCACCGCCCAAGCGGTTGTTACCGGCGGTGGCCAAAACTTCGCAGACACCGTCGCCAATCTCCAGAATAGAAACGTCGAAGGTACCGCCGCCAAGGTCATAGACCATGATCTTTTGCTCGCCTTCCTTATCAACGCCATAGGCCAATGCTGCGGCAGTGGGCTCGTTGATAATTCTCTTTACATCCAAGCCTGCGATCTTGCCGGCATCCTTGGTAGCCTGACGCTGAGAATCGCTGAAATAAGCGGGGACAGTAATCACCGCCTCGGTTACAGGCTCGCCCAAAAAGGCTTCTGCATCTGCTTTAAGCTTCATCAAAACAAAAGCAGAGATCTCCTCGGGAGAATAATTCTTATCGTCGATGGCGACTCTTCTTGCGCTGCCCATATCGCGCTTAATGGAAGCGATGGTGCGATCGGGATTGGTGATCGCCTGGCGCTTTGCAACCTGGCCGACCATCCGCTCGCCGGTTTTACTGAATGCAACGACAGACGGAGTAGTCCGTGCGCCTTCGCTGTTTGCAATAACAGTTGCTTCGCCGCCTTCCATGACAGCTACGCAGCTATTGGTGGTACCTAAGTCAATACCGATAATTTTACCCATTTTTAGTTCCTCCTTATATGAGTATGATAAATTTGAAACAAATGTTAATTGGCAGTCTTTACAACTGCGGCGCGGATTACAATCTCTTCATTATAGAGATAACCGCGCTGAAAGACTTCTACAATCTCCCCTTCTTTATAGGCGGGATCTTCGATATGCATAATCGCCTCATGGCGATTGGGATCGAAAATTTCACCGATCTCGCCGATGGAGGTTACGCCGATATTTTTCAGCTGCTCCAATAATTGGCGAAGGGTCATCTCCACTCCGCTCTTAAGGGCGCCTTCGCCCTCCCCTGCAGCGGCAATCGCACGCTCCAGATTATCGATGGCGGGCAATACTGCGGCGATCCCGCGAGCCACACCATCGCTCACCAAGCGATCCCGCTCCTTGGCGGTACGCTTACGAAAATTATCATATTCTGCATACAAGCGAAGATATTGATCGTGCTCCGCATTGTATTTTTCTTCCCATTCATTCTTTTTCTTCTTTTTCTTTTCCGCCTTCGGAGCGTTCTCCTCTTGAGCAACTGCCTCTTCGACTGCTGCTTCCTGCTCCGTTTCTTGCTTCTTTTGCTCTTCCATTTTTATCCCTCGCGATCTTTCAAATATTGCTCAATACATTTTGCAAAATACTCTACCTGAGAAGCATTGGCACCATAGTCCATTCGTTTGGGTCCAAACAGAGAAATTGCGCCCACACCGCTGCGGCTTCCGTATTTTTTAATAATCAATCCCATATCACTCAGATCCAGCCCTGCAATCTCACTGCCGATGGAGATGGATAGTTCTTCCCCGCTTTGGCTTTGGAGCAGATTGCGAATCTCATCCTCATGGCTTAGGAAATTGAGCAGATTCTGCACCTTATGCACTTCATAAAATTCCGGATGGGATAGCAGATTGCTCTGGCCCGATACAAATACTTTAGGATTGCGGATGGAATTAACCATGTTTTTCACAATGCCCGCCAAAAAGCACCAATTTTCATGGAGAGCAGAAAGCTGCTGCTCCAAATCGGCAAAATCTTCATCCGTCAGACTGGCAAAGCTTACATCACCTAAAAAACCGTTTAATACATTGGAGAGAGAAAGAATCTCTTCATCATCTGCCAAAAAGTAAAAGCGGCAAAAGCTATTTTTTACCGTCCCGCTGCGGGTAATGGCCACAAGGTTCAAGCAATCATCCGCCGTACGGATCAGCTCTACCTTAATGATACGATCTTCATCGGAATGGGCCATGACCGCCGCTGCCGTATAGCCGGTTATCTCCGAAAAGCGAGACAGCGCGTGCTTAAGGAATTCATCCACGTTTCCGCTGGGATCCATCATCGCCTCTTCAATTACTGCCGCCCGCTCAATAGAAAGGGCAGGTGCATTCAGCAGATAATCTACATAATAACGATAGCCCTTCTCTGTCGGGACACGGCCTGCGCTGGTATGAGGCTGCTCCAAATACCCTTCCCGCTCCAGCTGCGCAAGATCATTACGCACCGTGGCAGAGGAGACATTCAAATCGGATCGCTCAAGGATCAGCTTGGAAGAGACCGGCTCGCCGGCATCCACATAGGCTTCAATTACTGCCTTCAGAATTAAGCTCAACCGCTCTTTCATGCCTTTTCTCCCCATCCTTTCGTTTTAGCACTCTTGACTTTCGAGTGCTAACACCCATACTTTATCATGTTTTTATGCCCTTGTCAACACTTTGTTTGTAAAAAAAATAAGAATAATTCTTGACAATAGGATGAACACACATATATAATATTATTAATATTAATTATAATATTATAAAGGAGGGATACCAGTGGCAGAATTCAAGTATGAGATTACCGAGCGTTTCGGTGCATTGCCCGAAAATGCAAACGGCTGGGCCAAGCAACTCAATAAAATCAGCTGGATGGAGCGTGCTCCCAAATATGATTTGAGAGAGTGGTCCCCGGATGGCACCAAAATGAATAAGGGCGTTTCCTTTACCGATGAAGAACTGAAAGCGCTGCGTGATCTTCTCAATTCTCTGAATTTAGACTAAGCAAAAAAAGGCTGTGAATTTTTTCACAGCCTTCTTTCATATTATAAATATAGAGGAGCTGCAAAGCAAAGGCTTTGCAGCTCCTTTTTTGATTCTTTATTCTGCAGATTCAACTGTTTCTACAGGAACATTATTAACAGGAGGCTCCGGATTATATTCTGCATATACAGATTGAACGTCGCCCAGCCAGTCGTATTGATAATTCATATTATAGTAGTTGATCAGATAGCGCGCATAGAGAAAATTATTATTAAGAGGAACCGTACCGGTATTCTCATCGTTATAAGTGAGAATCAAATTGCCGTTGGCAAGTTTGGTATGATAATCCATATAGAGAAGCTTTGCAAGGATTCTATAATTATTGGTACTGGTCTTATCCCCTGCAGGCTGGAAGGAGATGTTGGAAATATTTCCGTAAAGAGCATCCAAATCGGTAACATAAGCTACCACATCCTTCTTTACGCTCTCTTTCAAAGCAGATGCACAATAGAGATGCATATCAGCGCCCAGCAGATATACCACATCGCCAACCTCTAAATAAGCGTCGAAATAAGCGGCATATTTGAGATAATCGGTATTATAAGAAGCGCCGTTATTTGCAATGATATCGGAATATCTTGCTAAGACAAGGAACGCCACAAAGCTTGCATCCGCATCATTGGTGATTCCCCGTTGCTTCGCAATGGCGCGGGCCACTTGCATGGGGACAATGACCTCGGGATAATCTGTATTAATCAATACCTCAGAGGTAATGGGGCTATAAATACTGCCCACACCCATCGCCGTATAGAGGCCGGGGAACATCAATTTCTTTGCAGTAACCTTACTCCCCTTCAGGAAAGGATAATCTTGAGCAGCTGCATCAAAGCAAGCATTGACTGCTTCTGCAATTTCTT
The DNA here is from genome assembly GCA_017436525.1 of Clostridia bacterium. Taxonomy (GTDB): domain Bacteria; phylum Bacillota; class Clostridia; order Oscillospirales; family QAKW01; genus QAKW01. Next base: position 38,778 of record JAFSCX010000014.1, read on the forward strand.
TTACAGAGCTGCCGGTAGATGCGTATCTGGAATTACCGTCTGCCGTATAGAAGATGCTGTTGTTGGTGATTCCGTCTACAGCAATATTATTGAGCTGATCTACATAATAAATCATGGAGCTATCAACGGCTTCTTCATATGTATGCAAAGGAGCATATTGACCTTTAAGGCCGGAATTATAAAGCAGGTAGCGATTGGTGGTAACACCATAGCACATGGAATAGAGCAAGAACCCAAATCCGAATACAGCCAGCAATACATAGCCGAACTGCACCCAGATCCCTGCAATCTTGATTCCCTCTTTTTCCTTGATGGTTTTATATACCAAGAATCCTGCATAGCCCAAAAGCCCTACAACCACTACGATCGCAAGCACCTCCATCAAGGAGAAGGGCAGGATGTTGGTGACGGTGGTAATCGCAAGGCGAACGCCGGCAGATACGGTAGTGCTCAAGGCTTCGCTGATATCGGGAGAGATCATCGCCAAAATATATAAAATCAAACCGATCAGGCCAAGGCCTGCAAAGCACCATTTAATGATAGAGAACACCTTATTGTTCATAAGGATCAATCTCCATTTTTCTTTTGTAGTATAAACGGGCTTGATGGATTCTAAATCCGCTATATCAAACTCCAGTTCATCGTCAAATTCAGCCAAATCGTCAAGAGTGAACTCGTTTGCAAGGGCCTCCAGATCTTCCATCTGCAAACCTTCGAGTTTTTCATTCTCAGCCATATGCGTCCTCCTCGCCTACCTATAGGATTATATACTTATTTATATATTACATGAAAGTAGACAAAATTTCAAGTGCCTAATTCATAATTTTTATATTTTTTTATAATTATGATTCTTCATTAAAGATGATGCCGCCGCCCAACAAAAAATTCTCCCAATAGACCACCGCGCTCTGCCCTGCCGCCGGTGCAAATTTAGGGCTCTCAAAACGAAGGATCGCTCGATCTCCCTCTAAAAGCTCCACCCGCACCGGAGCATCCTGATCCCGATAACGGACTTTCGCCGTCAGCCCCTCTTCAGGGAGAGGCAGATGCCAGCAGGTATCCCGCAGGAGCACCCGATGCTCCATCACATCTTCACGAGGTCCAAGAATCACTTGATTGCTCTTTGGCCGGAGCGCCGTTACATACAGCCGCTGCTCTGCCGCCACTCCCAGCCCTCTGCGCTGGCCGACTGTATAATGACAGATTCCCTTATGATCGCCAAGGATCTTGCCCTCTTTGGTACAGATCTTTCCGCAAGCAGGCGCCGAGCCGGTATAAGCCTTAATAAAATCAGCATGATTCTCCTCAGGATCCAAAAAGCAAAGATCCATGGAATCCTTTGCATCGGCCGATGAATAGCCCCTCTCATCCGCGAAAGCGCGCACCTGATCCTTTTCTTCAAAGGCCCCCAGAGGGAGCAATAAGCGGGAGAGAACCTCCTCACCCAGCCCATATAGCATATAGCTTTGATCCTTCTTTTGGCGAGGGATACGCTTGATCAGATGCCTGCCTTGGTATTCTGCTACCGAAGCATAATGGCCGGTGGCTATTTTTTCGCAGCCCAGCGCATCTGCCGCCTCAAGAAGGCCTGCAAATTTAACTGCAGGATTGCAAAGAATGCAGGGATTGGGCGTCTCTCCGATTTTATATAAGGCCGCAAAGGGGCGAAGCACCTGCTCTTCAAAGCGGGCGGTAAGATCCACCTCATGGTAGGGAATTCCAAGCTCTTCTGCCGCTTTTTGGGCGGCGAAAGTATCCCCGCCGGCATGCATCTTCAAGCAAACGCCGACAAGGGAGAGGCCCTCTTCTTTTAACAAAGCAGCAGCGGCGGTGCTATCCACCCCGCCGCTGAGCCCTATTGCCACCTTAATCATTCGGTAACCTCATAAAGAATACCAAGCGTGCCTGCGCCGCAATGGCTGGTGATTACACAACCGGCTTCGGTCTCGAGAATCTCCTCGAAAACACCGGCCTCTGCCACCAAGGCCTTTACCTTTTCCACGGTCTCTGCATTGCACTTGGTATGGGTAACAAAGCAACGATTTTTGCGAAGCTTATCCCCATCTCTGCCCAGCATCTGCCGCACATACTGCACCATGACGTTATCAATCGTACCCCGATACTTTTCGGCAACACTCATCTTTCCGCCTTCCACGTAAATACGGGGATGCAGCTTCAAAAGATTGGCGCCCAAAGCCGCCACGGCAGAGCAACGGCCGCCCATTCTCAAATAATCAAGGGTATCTACCACAAAGCTTGCGCGGACTTGAGGAACTCTCTTTTCAATCTCTGCCACGATCTCCTCTGCAGCCTTTCCCTCATCCCGAAGATCGCAAGCGTCCAGCACCAAAAGACCGGAGCCGGTGGAAAGATTAGCGGAATCGATTACATATACATTACCCTCTACCTCTTCTGCGGCAAGGCGGGCATTCTGATGAGAGCAGGACATGGAGGAGGAAATGCTGAAATGAATGACATCATAGCCTTCTCCGACCCACTGAGAAAATTTTTCAATATAATCGGGAATGGTGGCAGCGGCCGTTTTGGGCAGCTGATGATTTTCAGCCACATAGCCATAGATCTCATCTGCCTTTAACTCCAGCCCGTCTTTGAAGGACTGCTCTCCCAAATTCACATACAGAGGAATCACCTCAACCCCATAGCGTTCTACCAACGCGGCAGATAAATCGCAAGTGCTATCGGATGAAATAATTACTTTGTTCATAATAATACTACCTTTCGTAAGTGTCATTATGTATAATATAACCGATCTTTGAGGAAATGTCAAAGAAATTGTTGATTTTTTTGATTGGTTGGCTTATAATAGCAGCAGTAATTATTTTTTTAGGAGGATATCTAAGATGCTCGTTTCCGCAAAAGAGATGGTAAGAAAGGCTTATGAGGGCCACTATGCAGTAGGCCAGTTCAACATCAACAATTTGGAGTGGACCAAGGCGATTCTTTTGACTGCCGAGGAGAATAAATCCCCTGTGATCCTTGGTGTATCCGAAGGCGCCGGCAAATATATGTGCGGTTATAAGACCGTAATGGGCATGGTAAAAGGTATGATCGAGGAGCTGGGAATCACGGTCCCCGTTGCTGTTCATCTGGACCACGGCAGCTATGAAGGCGCTAAGAAGGTTATTGCAGATGGCTTCTCTTCTGTTATGTTTGATGGTTCCCATTATGGAATCGAAGAAAATATCGAAAAGACCAAAGAAATTATTGCTCTTGCAAATGCCAAGGGAATGTCGGTAGAGGCTGAGGTTGGCTCGATCGGCGGCGAAGAAGACGGTGTTGTCGGTCAGGGTGAAGTTGCCGATCCCGATGAGTGCAAAAAGATTGCCGATCTGGGTGTTGATTTCTTGGCCGCAGGTATCGGTAATATCCATGGTAAATACCCCGCTAATTGGGCAGGCCTTGATTTTGATGCATTGGCAGCCATTCAGGCAAAGACCCCCGGTATGCCCTTGGTTCTCCATGGCGGTACCGGTATCCCTGCCGATATGATCCGGAAGGCGATTTCTTTGGGTGTATCCAAGATCAATGTAAATACCGAGTGCCAGCTCTCTTTTGCTGCTGCCACCCGCGAGTATATCGAAGCAGGCAAAGATCAGCAGGGCAAGGGCTTCGACCCCAGAAAGCTGCTGGCTCCCGGCGTTGAAGCAATCAAGGCTACCGTTAAGGAAAAGATGGAGTTCTTCGGCTCTGTAAACAAAGCGTAAATCTCATTTTATAAAGGATGTGTAGAATTTCTACACATCCTTTTCGTTTTTGCCCCTTTGCCTATCAAGTTCGATCACAATACATCCGATAGAATTGCCCAATCATCACTACCAATATCATCGGAATAGTGATCCATACAGATGCAAAGTTCGTCGGTTGTTGCATCATTGCGGACGATACCGCCCTTTAAGCCGTGTTCTTCAAGATATGCTTTCAGCACACCGAATTTTTTCGGTGTATAGAGGTCTATATCTTGGCTATTGCCGCTACGGTCAAAGCCGCCCTTTGTTTCGATAATCCACAACGCACCGTTTACAGAAATAATATAATCGGGATAGAATAATTTTTGCCTATTGGAATTATCCTTATAGACGATAGAAAAATACTCATTGCCCTTGTCCCTGTTCTTATACCACCATTCAACGCTATCGGAACGCTCACAGAATTTCTCAAATTTAACCTCCGGTATAGAGCGTGGTGCCGCAGAGGAAAGATAATTCTGATACACATTCTTTTTCATAATAAGCTGCGTTTTCGCTTCGCCGTTTTCGATAAAAAGGTCGGTATCTTCGGTCAAAAACAGGTGTATGGGTATCCAGCACCTCATCAATCTCCTCGCGGTGTTCCTCGAACACAAGACCGTATTTTTTACCGTTTACATCCTTTTCAAGATCGGAAAGGTATGACAAAAGATTACCCGTATTTTCATCCTGCGGTGCAGCAGAAATAAAGGTGCGAATTTCTTTTATTTTCGCAAGGAGATCCTCACGCTTTTGTTTTGAAATATTGGTACTCATTTCTATCAATCGCCTTCTTTTTGATTAAAATAATATCCTTCATAGAGCCGGAATTTTTACATCGACTGTGCCGATGATACCGGCTTGAGAAAAGACATATGCGGGATAATATTGCGTTATCCAAATTCATATTTTTTTCGTTTTTGGGAAGCGGTTATTTGTTTAGCAGCCAGTCTGCCACGTCGACAACTCGAACGCCCTCGTATTGATATTCGGGGTTTCTTGTTCGTGCTATGACCATCTTGGGATAGGCATCCTTGATTTTGAGCAGAGGATCCACTTCTCGCTTAAAGGTATCGGGATGGGTAATATTGTCCGAAACCTGAATATAAATTTTCTCGTTTCTCTTCAGAGCCACAAAGTCGACCTCTTTTTTATATAAGACACCGACATAAACCTCGTAGCCGCGTCGGAGCAATTCCATGGCAACGATGTTTTCGATTACTCTGCCGTTATCTAAGTTTTTCGTACCGAGCTTGGCGTAGCGGAAAGTGTGATCACTTAAATAGTACTTATCGTTGGAAGCGAGATATTTTTTACCTTTAATGTCATATCTGCGGAATTTGTAAAAAGCAAAAGCATTGCAAAGATAATTCAGATAATTACCCACCGTCTTATGATTGATTTTATCCTTGTTTGAGGTGAGGGTATCGGTGATGCTTCTTGCCGAGGTTAAGTTGGATACGTTATCCATCAAGAATTGAGAAATACGATCCATCAAAGCGGGATTTTTGATGTTATACTTTTGACGTATATCCCTTAGAATCAACGTATCAAAGACGGTTTCGATATAATCGTATTTATCTTCCTGCTCGTTATACAGATAAGAGCCGGACATACCGCCTTCAAGCATATAATTTTCAAAGGCAGCATATTTATCCGTAAGTCCGAAATAATGCACATATTCGGCAAAGGAGAACGGATATACCTTGATTTCAAATGTTCTGCCGGTAAACAATGTTGCCAAGTCTGAACTGAGCAGAAAGGCATTAGAACCCGTGATATAAATATCGTACATCTCGGTTGCGTGGAGATTGTTTATGCACAGCTCAAAATTATCGCACATTTGAATCTCGTCAATTAAAACGAAATTTTCCTTGTCTTCTGCATAGTTGTTTTCGATATATTCATTTAATGCTTTGTATTCTTTAAGGTTGTCATACTTAGACAGATTAAAGTTGATATGGATAATATTGGCGTCGGCAATGTTCTTTTGCACATAGGCTTTGAAGGCTTCGAGCAACTTTGATTTACCGGAACGGCGCACCCCCGTCAAGACTTTAATATCGGGCGTTCCGATCACACCTATCATTTTATCTAAGTATTGTTTTCTTTCGATCAGTTTCATAGAAAATCACCTCGCAACGATATTATACCTTAAACGCAAAGCGTTTTGGTATAATCGTCCATCATTTTCGGTTGCCTGCCGTGCAGGCGAGAAAATCGGACATCCTATAATATCCGCAAAAACCGGTAACCAATAATTCAAGTAGATGCTTATGCGGATATTATACCACATTTGTTTCCCAAAATCAATGGATTTTCAATATTGGGAAACAAGCACATCAAACATATTATAATCCGCAACAATGCAAAGGGAAAATTTACTTCACGACAATTGGATTGTTCACCATACCGCGGGAACAGAAACTTTTTTAGATGATAGAAGAATACGCAAAGAAAACCGGCCAAGTGTCCTTAGGAACACTTGGCCAAAGCGGGAGGTATTTTTTTATTTTCTTTTACATAGGCTTGTACCAAAGGAAGTGAAGCATTATGATAAAAAAGCATTGGATCGCCCTCTTTTTTCTTTTTCTCCTGCTCCCCTATCTGATCTTAACAATATTTGTGGAGGTAAAACCCGAGAAAACTCCGCAAAAAGAAGAGGAGCAAAAAAGTTCCGGCTTTACCGTAACCCTCTACCGCAGCGAGCAAAATCGCTTTGAGGAACTGCCGCTGCGGGATTACTTATGGGGTGCATTGGCCGGAGAGATGCCCGCCTCTTATCCCAAAGAGGCTTTGAAAGCTCAGGTGGTGGCTTGCTATAGTTATCTTCTTCATCGGCAAAAGACCGTAGCAGAGCATCCCGCTCAAAACTTTGGCCATGATGGGGATATCTGCGATAATCCTGCCCATTGCAAAGCCTATCTCCCTCCCGATGAGGCTGCCGCACGCTATGGAGAGGATTGGTATGAAACCAGCGCACCCATCCTCTCTCAAGCAGTGGATGAGGTCTTTGGTCAAGCGCTTTTATATGATCAACAACCGGTCAATGCGGTCTTTCATGCCATGTCCGGCGGATATACGGAAAATGCTGCCGATGTATGGGGGGCAGAAGTGCCCTACTTGCAATCGGTCGATTCCAATTGGGATAAAAAAGCAAAGGATTTTTCCAGCACTGCAGAATTTTCTTTGGATGAAATGCGGGAAATTTTAGGGCAGCAGGATTGCTCCTTAGGAGCAGTAACCCTCACCGAGGGAGGATCGGTCGCCACTCAGGTGATCGGCGGAAAAAGCTATACCGGCCGAGAGCTACGCAATCTCTTTTCCTTAAGAAGCACCCGTTTTACATTAAACATCGAAGAGGATACTGCCGTATTCTCCGTATCGGGCTACGGCCATCAAGTTGGGCTGAGCCAGCATGGGGCAAGCATTTTAGCAGAAGAAGGGTATCAATACCAAGAGATTCTTTTTTATTACTACACCGGCACCACACTCCAAAAAGACTATTATCCCTCTTTTTGAATATCCTTTGAAAATTCGGTCAATATTATTAGCAAACGACCGAAAGGAAGAAAAAATATGAAAAATAAATTGCTTCATTTTTTCAAAACAAAAGGATACTATACGGTATTGGCTGCGGCAGTGCTGACAGTTGGTGTGATCGGCCTTCTCTCCTATCGAGCCTCTCAAAAGGAATTGGCCGAGACCCCCATCACAGAAGAATCCAAGGATGTGGAAAAGGTAGAAGAGAATGTAACCGATGATCGGAAAGAGACAGAAAGCGATGATAAAAAAGAGCCTGTTTCCGATGGTCAATCTGCTCCGTCTGTGGAAAAATTGGAATATACCGCTCCCTTAAAGGGCGAGATCATCGGCCATTATTCCCCCGATCAGCCGGTTTATTCCTATACCTTAAAGGATTGGCGGGTCCACAATGGGATTGATATTGCCGCCAAAGCCGGCACCGAAGTTTCCAATGTGGCGGAGGGCATGGTCGAGCGAGCAGGAGTAGACGACCTTTTAGGAAATTTGGTTGTCATCCGCCATACCGACGGAAAAATCTCCCGCTATGCCTCTTTGGATAAAATCACAGTAAGCGAAGGGCAGGTTGTGGAAAAGGGTGCATCCATCGGCACGGTGGGGACCTCTATGCTGCTGGAATGCGGCGAAGCGGCTCATCTCCATTATGAGCTTTGGAGCGAGGAAAAACCAAGCGACCCCACCTTTTTATTTGAAAGCGCCAAATAACGATCGTGCTTCATCCGCGCTGCGTTTGGGGTAAGGCGGGTAGGCATTTCGGCAGCCACTTGCTGCCATGTGAAGCCTCGAAAATAGCGTAATTCAAAAATCAGCCGCAGCTCAGAATCGGGAATGGTTGCGATAAATTTGGTAACCTCCCATAGAGCATCGGCAAGAATGGCGGCATGCCGGCGAAGTTTTTTCTCCCATGCCGCCACTTTCCATTCTCCCCCTTGAGGCATCATGGAAAGAAGCCTTTGATATTCCTCTAATTCCCTGCGAACAAAACGTACATCAGGCAGATTCATGCTCATCCGCCTCCTCCAGCATCCCCGTAATCTTGCAATGAGGACACCCGAGATACTCCTTTTCCCAAGGGCCATGCAAACCATGTCGCTCAGAAATGATGATTGGTTGCGAAAAAAGACGATGGCAATTATAGCATCGGTAAATCAACGGGAAACACCTCCAAAAAAGCACATCCCAAAGCATTGCAAAGCGCTGTTGCCACCCGCATGGAGGGATACCCTCCACGCCGCTCCAACATACTGACTGTAGTGCGGGAAACACCCGCCCTTCTTGCAAGTTCACTTTGGGTCATACGGCGCTTGGTTCGCGCAAAATATAAGCGATTATTCATATTCTTTTCTCCTTATTCTCGGGATATCGGAATCCCGTTATTGATCTCTGCGTACCTCTATTTTATGCACAATATTTCGACAATGTAAAGAAAAACCATTTGACATAATTCGACTGATGAAATAAAATGGTAGATAAGAGGTGAGATTGACCATGTCTTTTGTCGAAAAAAAATTGGACGAGCGATTAGTTTATGACGGAATGATCTTTTCTGTCTATCATTCAAAAGTGGTGCTGCCCGATGGGCGAGAAGCTTGGCGAGATTATATTACCCATCATGGCGGCGCAGGAATTCTGCCCATCAGCGCAGATGATACGATATTTTTGGTCAAGCAATACCGCATCGGTGTAGAGAAGGAATTACTGGAGATTCCTGCCGGAAAATTAGAAGAGGGAGAAGATCCTCTTTTCACTGCAAGCCGTGAGCTGGAAGAAGAGGTCGGCTATACACCAAACCGCATTATCCCCTTGGGCCATATGGAGCTCTCCCCCGCTTATCTTGGCGAGCTGACCCATCTTTTCATCGGCACCGAGCTTACTCCTAAAAAAGCCGCTCTGGATGAGGATGAATTTCTCTCGGTGGTAGAGCTTCCCTTTGAAGAAGCGCTACGCATGGTATTAGAAGGCGAGATTACCGACGGCAAGACGCAAAATGCCATTTTGAAAGCGGCATTGCTGAAACAAAAAGGAATTCTATAAATTTGTGGCTGTAAAAAACGGAAGTTTTTTACAGCCACTTTTTTATTTTAGGGTGAGCAATTATACTTGAACACCGTTTTGAAAAGGTGTTTTTTCGCTCACTCATTGTTAAAATACTCGCCAATACGGCAGTATTGGCTGCGTTTTATGCCTCGATTGAACAAAAAAATACTCTTTTCAAAATCCTTGACCGCAAAGGGAGAAGATTTTGTGGAATTTTTGCTCAATTTGGATGAAGCAAGGCTGCCGCCTTGCGAGAACAAATTGGGTGAAAAGTACCGAAATATGCCG
>JAFSCX010000015.1 GCA_017436525.1 Clostridia bacterium
CTGCCATCTTTTTTTGAAAGGCGAAGTGTGAAATTTGCAGCAAGGCTGTCGCCTTGCAAAAATGAACACAAGCAAGGCGAGAAAAGGGGCGAGAGAAACCGTAGTAGGTTCGACTCTTGCCACCCTAAGCAAACACGAATAATCCGAACCTGCCTCAAACGGCACAATTTCAGCGCTCTTCGGCTTGTCGTCATTCGTAGGCGCCGGCCTTACGAATTCCTTCGCACCAAAAATCATCTGAAATTTTGCTCGTTTGATGGTCAAAGAATTTTAAGGGAGCGGATTTTTGGGTTTGCAAGGCATAAAACGCAACCAATACTTGTTTGTATTGGTGAGTATTTTAACACAGCAAAAGCGAAAATCCGCCCCTTAAAATCAGGTTCGGATTATTCGTGTTTGCTTAAGAGGAGTGAGAGCATGAAGGAAAACATAGCAAGCCGCGTAGAAAGCTTAGCGCAGCCTGTGGCAGAAGAATTGGGCTATACCCTCTTTGATGTGGAATATGTAAAAGAAGGGCCCGATTTTTATCTGAGATTGTTCATTACCAATGAAGAGGGGATTACGCTGGAGGATTGCGAGGCAATGTCGCGGGCGGTGGATCCCTTGCTGGATGATGCGGATTTTATCAAGGACCGCTATTATCTGGAGGTTTCTTCCGTGGGGCTGGATCGGCCCTTGAAAAAAGAAAAGGATTTTCTCTATTTCATGGGCGAGAAGATCGAGGTAAAATTATATAAGGCCTTTGAGGGCAGCGATTATTGGGTCGGCGTGCTCATAGGCTATGAAGATGGGATGTTCACCATAGAAACCCCGCAGGGCGAAATGGAAATCAATATCAAAGAGACCCGCCTGATAAGGCCTTGGGTGGACTTAAGCAAACACGAATAATCCGAACCTGCCTCAAATGGCATAATTTCAGCGCTTTTTGGCTTGTCGAAGGTTTGTAGGCGCCGGCCTTACAAACTTCTCCGCACCAAAAATCATCTGAAATTCTGCTCATTTTAAGGTCGAAGAATTTTAAGGGAGCGGATTTTGGGGTTTGCAAGGCATAAAACGCAGTTAATCCTGCCGGATTAACGAGTATTTTAACATAGCAAAGGCGAAAATCCGCCCCTTAAAATCAGGCTCGGATTATTCGTGTTTGCTTTAAGGAGGAAAAGGAAAAAGAATGAAAAACGCAGAATTTTTTAAGGCGCTGGATCTGATCGAAGAAGAAAAAGGGATCCCTGCCGACTATATGCTGGAAAAGGTGGAGGCTGCGCTGCTTGCCGCCGCCAAGCGTGCCTACGGCACTGCCGATAATGCAGAGGTTGTGATCAATCGGGAGAAAAATGAGATCAAGCTGATCCAGAAAAAGACGGTCGTAGAAAAGGTGAGCGACCCTGTATTGGAGATCTCCTTGGAGGAGGCTCATGATACCGTCTCCAAGCGGCTGAAGCTGGGAAGCGAAGCAAAGGTTGAGATCAAGACCAAAGAATTCGGCAGAATTGCAGCTCAAAATGCAAAGCAGGTCATCATCCACGGGATCCGTGATGGGGAGCGCGGCCTGCTTTATCAAGAGTTCAACAGTAAAGAATGTGAGATCATTACCACTACCGTCAATCGCGTAGAGCCCAATGGCAATGTGATCTTGGATATCGGCAAGAGCCAGGCAATGCTGATTAAAAATGAGCAGATCCCCGGCGAGGTCTTTGCCCCCGGCGATTTTGTAAAAATTTATGTAGTAGAGGTTCGGGAAGCCCAAAGAGGTCCTCAGGTTTTGATCTCTCGTACCCATCCCGGCTTGGTAAAGCGTCTTTTTGAGCTGGAGGTTCCCGAAATCTTTGATGGCTCGGTGGAGGTGAAATCCATCTCCCGCGAGGCCGGCAGCCGCACCAAGATCGCGGTCTACTCCCATGATGAGAATGTGGATCCCGTGGGCGCTTGCATCGGTAATCGCGGCGCTCGTATCACCAAAATCTGCGATGAGCTGAAGGGCGAGAAGGTGGATATTATCCGCTATAGCGAGGATCCCGAGGAGTATATCGCTTCCGCTTTGGCTCCTGCCAAGATCCTGAGCGTAGCGGCAGATGAGAGCGATCATACCTGCACCGTCGTTGTCAGCGATGATCAGCTTTCTCTGGCCATTGGTAAAGAGGGCCAGAATGCCCGCCTTGCCGCAAAATTGACCGGCTATAAGATTGATATCAAGCCCCTTTCAAAAGTAGGTGAGTAAGGCTTGGCAAAAGAGAAGAAAATACCAATGCGGATGTGTATCTGCTGCAGAGAAATGAAGCCGAAAAAAGAGCTGCTGCGGGTAGTGCTGAATAAAGAGGGTGTCTGCTCTGTGGACCTGACGGGGAAAGCGGCAGGTCGGGGCGCCTACCTTTGCAAAGAGCCTGCCTGCCATGCAAAGCTTTTTAAGACCCGCGCATTGGATCGGGGCTTTGGCAGAGCTATTCCGGAAGCGGTTTATGAATCTCTGCAAAAGGAGCTGATCGCTGATGAATGATCGCTTTTTGATGACCTTAGGGCTGGCCCGCCGCGCCGCAAAGCTCTGCTATGGCTTTGATATGACGGTGGCGGCTCTTTGGCAGGCAAAGGCAGTCTTTCTCTCCTCCGATTGCGCAGAGAGAACCCGCAAAAATATAGAACGGGCAGCAAAGGAGCAAGGCCTTGCGGCCATCCCGCTGCCCTACGACAAAGAGACATTAGGTGCCGCCATCGGCACCAAACCGGTATGCATCATCGGCGTAACCGATCAAGGCTTTGCCGGTAGCCTTTTGAAATGTATCGAAGGGGGTAAATAATTTTGGAGAAATACAGAATTCATGAATTTGCAAAGGATTTCGGCGTAAAAAGCACCGATATCTTAGCGCTTTTGAATCGTGTGGAAGAAAAAGAGCGTACCCATATGGCGGTTATGACCGTGCAGGAACTGGACTATCTTTTCAACCACTATACAAAGAAAAATCAAGTGGCTAATTTCAACGACTATTTCGCGCTGGTCAATCAGCCCAAAGCAGAGCCTAAGCCGGCCGCTCCCAAGAAAGAGGAGCCGAAAAAGGCGGAAGAGCCCAAGAAGGAAGAGGCTAAGAAGGCACCCGAGAAGCCCAAGATCGGCCTGATCGAGAAGGCTCCTGCCAAGAAGCCCGAAGCGCCCAAAAAGCAGGAGGCTCCCCAAAAAGCAGAGCCCAAGAAGGAAGAGGCGAAGAAGGCACCCGAGAAGCCCAAGATCGGCTTGATCGAGAAGGCTCCGGCAAGAAAGCCTGCTCCTCAAAAGCCGGCAGTGGTCTCCCAGAAGGAATTCAAAAAGGGCGAGCCGGTGAAGCCGGTTCGTGAGCCTAAGAAGAAGGAAAAGGGCCCCAGAGAGGTGCAGAATTATGAGCGCACCGTGCGGGTGGTGGATACCAGAACCAACGATGTAAATCTTGGGAAATATGATGATAAGCTGATGGATCTTGCCTCTTCTCATGAGAGCCGCAATTTCTCTTCTTCCAAGCAGAAAATCCAGAAGAAGAAGGATTGGCAGAAGCAGGGTCAATACGGCATGAAGAAAAAGAAAGAGACCGAAGCAGAGCGCTTAAAGCGGATCGAGCTGCAAAGAAAGCAGGCGAAGATGAAGATCTTGGTGCCCGATGAAATTGCAGTAAGCGAGCTGGCGCTTCGCATGAAGGTCAATGTGGCGCAGGTTGTAAAGAAGTTGATGGGTCTTGGCATTTTGGCAAGCGCTTCTCAGATGATCGACTATGATACCGCCTATCTGATTGCCGAAGAATTTGATGTTAAGGTCGAAAAAGAGATCATTCTCTCCATCGAGGATCGCTTGATCGATGATCGGGAGGACGATGCTGCAGAGCTGCAAAAGCGCTGCCCGGTCGTTGTCGTCATGGGCCACGTAGACCATGGTAAGACCTCTTTGCTGGATGCCATCCGCGATGCCAATGTTACCGCAGGCGAGGCAGGCGGTATTACCCAGCATATCGGTGCTTATAAGGTGCGGCTGAATGGGGAGGATATCACCTTCTTGGATACCCCCGGCCATGCCGCCTTTACCGCCATGCGTGCGCGCGGTGCGCTGGCTACCGATATTGCGATTTTGGTGGTAGCAGCGGACGACGGGATCATGCCGCAGACGGTTGAAGCCATCAACCATGCCAAAGCGGCAGAAATTCCCATCATTGTCGCGATCAATAAAATGGATAAGCCGGCTGCCAATCCCGATCGGGTCATGCAGGAGCTGACCGAGCATGAGCTGGTCCCCGAAGCATGGGGCGGCGATACCATCTGCGTACCGGTATCTGCGCTCAAGCATGAGAATATTGATACCCTTTTGGAGATGGTGCTGCTGGTAGCGGAAATGCGGGATCTCAAAGCCAACCCCAACCGCCTTGCCAAGGGTACGGTCATCGAGGCAAAGCTGGATAAGGGCCGCGGCTCTGTGGCCACCGTATTGGTGCAAAACGGCACTTTGAATATGGGCGATATTATCATCGCAGGGACTGCGGTCGGTAAGGTCCGCGCCATGACCGATGATAAGGGCAGAAAGCTCAAATCTGCCGGCCCCTCCACCCCAGTGGAGATCATCGGCCTTGCAGAAGTGCCTCAGGCAGGCGATAATTTCTTCGTCGTTGAAGATGAGCGCTTGGCGCGTGAACTTGCGGATCAGAGAAAGAATGATCAGAAACTTGCCGCTCAGAACCAATATACCGTATCTCTGGATGATCTGTTCTCCAGAATTCAAGAGGGCAATATGAAGGACCTCAATATCATTGTAAAAGCCGATGTGCAGGGCTCTGCCGAGGCGGTAAAGGCTTCTTTGGAGAAGCTGACCAATGAAGAGGTGCGGGTAAGAGTCATCCACAATGGTGTCGGTGGTATTAACGAGAGCGATGTGATGCTGGCAGAGGCTTCCGGTGCGATCATTGTCGGCTTCAATATCCGCCCCGATGCCAATGCAAAAGCATCTGCCGAGAAGAGCGGTGTGGATATCCGCCTCTATCGCGTGATCTACGATTGCATCGAAGAGATCGAGGCTGCTATGAAGGGTATGCTGGCGCCCAAATTTAAGGAAGTGGTGCTGGGTACTGCCGAAGTGCGGCAGACCATCAAGGTCAGCGGCATCGGTACGGTAGCAGGCTGCTATGTGAAGAACGGTAAGATTGTGAGAAACGCATCCATCCGCCTGATTCGTGATAATGTGGTCATCTTTGAAGGTGCTCTGGCCTCCCTCAAGCGTTTTAAGGACGATGTGAAGGAAGTATTGGAGAACTTTGAGTGCGGTATGACCATCGAAAATTATAATGATCTGAAGGAAGGCGACATGATCGAAGCCTTCGAAATGCAGGAGATTAAAGAATAATGGCTACCCATCGTATTGCGCGGATCAATGAAGAAATCCGCAAGGAGCTTGCAAGGATCCTTCCGACAGTGAAGGATCCGCGCGTGCCCGCTTTTGTCTCCATCACTGCGGTGGAGACAACCGGCGATCTGAAGGAATGTAAGGTCTTTGTATCGGCGTTGAGCGGGGACGAAAAAGAAATGCTGCGAGGGCTGAAATCCTCCGGCAGCTATATTCGCGGGGCGCTGGCAAGGAATCTGAAGCTTCGCTATACACCGGAGCTTTCCTTCCATGCGGATCCCTCCATTAAATATGGGATGCATATCAATGAAAAGCTCAATGAATTGGGCTTGAGCAGCAATGGAGATCAGGAAGATGAGCAGGAATAATACGCTCTCAGAGATTGCTGAATATTTGAAGGGGCAGCAGCTACTGACCCTTCTTTGCCATGTCCGGCCCGATGGCGACACCTTAGGTTCCGCCTTCGGGCTCGCTGCGCTTCTTAGGATGCTCGGCAAGGAGGTGCAGGTCCTTTGCGCAGATTCTGTCAGCCCCCGCTATCGCTTTTTGAGCGGAGGAGAAGAATGCCTTTTGGGCGAGGGAGAAGGCGCTTTGGTCTGCATTGATATTGCTTCTCCCGATATGGCGGGAAGCTTCAAGGAACTGGCTCTCGGCGCGGATGTGGTCATCGACCATCATCCCACCAATCCTTTTTACGGAAAACTCAATTACGTGGACCCTTCGGCAGGTGCTACCGGAGAGATCATGGTCGCATTGGCGAAAGAGCTGGGGGTCATGAACGGCGAGGCGGCGGCCGCTTTTTATACCGCGATTGCCACCGATACCGGCTGCTTTAAGTATGGCAATACTACCCGAAATACCCATCTTGCGGCGGCCAAGCTGATGGAAGAGGAATTCGACTATGTGGCTTTGAATAAATGGCTTTTTCAGACTAAAAGCCGCGCCGAATTTGAAATCAATCGAAAAGCCATGGAGACCCTTCGCTATTATGAGGGCGGAAAAATCGTAACCATGCTGATCTCTTGGGAGATGCAGCAGCAGACCGGCGCCGGTGCCGATGAGATGGAGAGCATCTCCGCCCTTCCCATCCAATTGGAAGGGGTGGTGGCGGCGGCTACCTTTAAGGAGCAGAAAGAGGGGGGCTATAAGGTATCCCTTCGGACCAACGGTCAGCTTCATGGCGGAGAGATCTGCGCTCATTTCGGCGGGGGCGGGCATGCCATGGCGGCAGGCTGCTCTATGGAAGGGCCCTTTGAAAAAGCAGAAGGGCAGATGGCCTCTTATTTGAGCGCCCAATGGGAGAATATTCAATGAACGGACTGTTATTAGTGGATAAGCCGACCGATATGACCTCCTTTGGGGTAGTAGCGCGGCTGCGCCGTATCACCGGTGAGAAATGCGGCCATAGCGGGACACTGGATCCTTTGGCCACCGGCCTTTTGCCGGTGCTGGTCGGCAAGGGGACAAAGCTTTGCGAGCTGCTGACGGCAGGAAATAAAAGCTATCGGGGGACGGTTCGCTTCGGGCTTGCCACCGATACCGGTGATATTACGGGCAAGGTCCTTGCAGAGCAGAAGGATTTTTCCCCTTCAAGGGAGCAGATTCTTTCCATATTGCCCCAATTTACCGGCGTCATTACCCAGCGGCCGCCGATCTATTCCGCTATTAAGGTAGGGGGTGTGCCCCTCTATCGCCATGCAAGGGCGGGAAAAGAGGTGGAAATCCCTACGCGGCAGATTGAAATCTTTCGCATAGAGCTTATCAGCTATGATGCATCCCAAAGGGAGGCCATCTTTGAGGTGGATTGCTCAAAGGGGACTTATATCCGCTCTCTTTTTATGGATATGGCGCAAGCCTTAGGGGGCTGCGGGACCATGACCGCCCTGCGGCGGCTGCGCTCCGGCGCCTATGATTTGAAGGACGCTTATCCCTTGGAGGCGCTGATGGAGATGGAGGGCAAGCCCTTGCCCATCATTCCGCTGGAGCAGGTGGTTGGATTTTTGCCCCGCTATCAGCCGATTGATTTTTTTGCCACCCTTTTGAAAAACGGTTGTGAAGTTTCTATTAAAAAATTGAAAGGCCTTCCGGAAGGTCTTTGCACCGTCTGGCAGGGGGAAACCTTGCTGGGCCTTGGGGAACAAATAGAAAAGGACGGAGAGATCTTATTTAAGATCGTTACGCATTTATGATAGAAAAACGAGTCATTGCTATCGGGGATTTTGATGGTGTCCATAAGGGGCATCAAGCGCTCTTGGAGGAACTGCTTGAATGGGGTGCATCCTTGCAGGCAGAGCCGATGGTGCTTTCCTTCGATGTAAATACCAAAGGAAAAAAGCGGATCACCTCCCCAAAAGTGCGGGAGGAGCTCCTTTGCGGCCTTGGGATCTCCCAAATGATGATTCTTCCCTTTGAAGAATGGAAGGAGGTCTCGGCGGAGGATTTTGCCGAGGGCTTGCTGAAGGAAAAACTGGGCGTGGCAGGCTTGGTCTGCGGCGAGGATTTTCATTTTGGAAAAGGCCGCGAGGGGAATGAATTCACCTTGATCGGCAAGGGAATCGCCGTAAGGAAAATCAAAAACACCCAATTGGATGATCTTCGGATCAGCTCCTCCTCCATTCGAGAATGTATAGAAAAAGGGGATTTAGAGGGAGCCGAGGCGCAGATGGGCCATCCTTTCACCTTGATCGGAGAGGTGGCCCATGGAAAAGGCCTTGCTCATCAATATGGAACCCCCACCTTGAATCTTCCCATTGAGGAAGAGCAGCTTCTTCCGCCCTTCGGGGTATATGCCGCTTGGGTTTATTTGGACGGAGTGCGCTATGCTGCGGCAGTCAATATCGGCGTGCGGCCTACGGTGGAAAAGAAGGGCGCGCCCAATTTGGAAGCGCATCTTTTGGGCTGCGAGGGCGATCTTTACGGCCGGCAGGTGCGGGTAGAGCTGAAAAGCTACATTCGCAAGGAGGCTTGCTTTGAGAATGAGCAGGCATTATTTGAGCAGATAAAAAAGGACGGGGAAATTTGCAAAGCAAGATTGGAGAAAATGGAATGAAAAAAGCGCTGTTACTGCTGCTTTCGTTGATTTTGATCCTTTCTATGAGCGGCTGCAGCCAGAAAGAGGCAGTCTCTTACGGGAAGGAGGAGAGCGGGGGCAGCGGCTTTGGTGTGGTGAAAAAAAGCGCCATTACTTTGAGCGATCTTTATTTCTTTTCGGTGAATACCACCCGAGGCGAGGTCTTGGAGGCGCTGGGCAGTCCTCAGGAATATATGATTGCAGATGGGGGCGCGGTAACCTATCGCTTAGATAGCGGCGCCACCTTGAAGCTGACTTATAATCAACGGGATGTGGTCAAAACCGCCCTTTTTACGGATGAGAACGGAAAAGAGCAGGATCTTTTTTCCTATTTGGTGGAGCTTGGTGTATTGAAAAGCGTGGGCGGCGTTGCCCAAGGCGGCAATACGGGGGTAGGCCAGCAGGCAACGCCCGAAAAAGAGCCTGATTCCCAAGAGCAGAATCAAGATGAAAATCAGAAAGAAGAATCCTCGGCAGTGGAGCAAGGCGGCTATTTCTCTTCTTTGCGCTATAGCCTTGATATCGCCGAAAAGCTCTTAAAAGAGGGGGCTAAGCGGGAGATGATTCTCTCGGCTTTGGGCAAGCCCAATAGCTTCGGCTCTGTCTCTTATCAGAAGGGCAGCTATATCATTGATATTTATATCATGGAGGATGGCAGCATCTATCAGCTGGATTATGGCTATACCCGCGAAAAATTGCGGGCAGTCCGCTCCATTAAGGGAAGCACGATCTCGGCCGTATTGGGTAGCTGGGGCCAGCAAGAGCGGCCGCAGGATTTTTATTATAACACCAAGAATCTTAATCTTTTTCATTCTCTAAAGAAGGGAATGAAGCCTTCCGAGCTTTATGCGCGCTTGGGGGCGCCCGATTGGTATGAGGGCAATGAGAGAGATTATCGGGATGCTTATCAGCTTGCCAGCGGCTCTATTCTTTATTTGGATTTCGGCAACGGCCATAGCGGCTTGGTGGCGGCGACCCTTCAAAAAGCCGATGGGACGCAAGCGCCTTATGCGTTGAGGTAGAGCAGATGAAAAGAATTCTTGCCTTCGGGCTGATCCTTTGCCTTTTGATCGGCTGCTTTGGTTGCGGCGGAAAACGGGGCTTGGAATTTTATGTATTGCAAGAGGGAAGCCTCAAAGGAAATGAAAGCGAGCGGGATTTGCTTGCCCTTGCTAAAAAAGAAGGGCGGCTTGCCTTTACTCAAGAGGATCTGGAAGGCTATCTTTGGGCTGAGCATGAGATTCGCCTAAAGGCGCAGCCTGCTTTAGGGAGCGTATCCGACGGCGGCTCTCGTATCTTTCAGGCAAAAGGGGGAGACCGCTTTCTGTTGGTGCTTCATGGGAAGCTTCTTTACAGCGGCGGATTTGATAGCGGCGCGGGCAGTGCGCAGGTGCAGATCAGCCCCTTTATTAAGGATACCTCTTCCCAAAGCTTTGCCATTGCCTTCAGCAGTAAATACAGCGAG
This sequence comes from Clostridia bacterium, assembly GCA_017436525.1. GTDB lineage: Bacteria > Bacillota > Clostridia > Oscillospirales > QAKW01 > QAKW01. Next base: position 9,877 of record JAFSCX010000015.1, read on the forward strand.
GGCGCAGATCCCAGAGCCAGCAAGAAGCTATATAATTATCTGGCAGAATGTCAATTATTGGCATCCATGCTGAATGAAAAATAAGGAGGAAAGAATCAATGAAATTTGAGAAGTTGGATCGGATGCTGCAGAGCTATATTCCGAGCCCGAAGATCCCCGGTGGGGAGATCATCATATGGCAGCATGGGAAGGAACTTTTCAGAAAGCAATATGGTTTTCGGGATTATCTTCAAAAGGAGCCGGTGCAGGGGGATGAATTTTATTTTGTCTATTCCTGCACCAAGGTGCTGACCTGCGCCGCTCTTTTGCATTTGATTGAGGAGGGAAAGCTTTCCTTGGATGATCGGCTTTCCGATTATATTCCCGCCTTTGCAGATGTGCGCCTGAAGGACGGAAGCCGCCCCAAAAATCCTATTCTGATCCGCCATTGCTTTTCCATGAGCAGCGGCATGAATTATGATCTCAATGCCCCCGCTATTCGGGAGGCTTTGCGCAAAAATCCCAATGCAGGAGCAAGAGAAATCGCGGATGCTATTGCGAAAATTCCTTTGAGCTTCGAGCCGGGAAGCCATTATCAGTATAGCCTCAGCCATGATGTCCTTGCGGCGGTGGCAGAGGAGATTTGCGGCAAGCCTTTTGAAGAGTATGTTCGGGAATGGGCTTTTGAGCCCCTTGGAATCAAGGAACTTTATTTTGAGGAAAATGAGCATACCATGGCGAATATGGCCGCTCATTATGCGGCATCGGAAGAGCGTGCCCACAGCCGCCCCATGATAAATCCCTATATTTTCTCCCCCCATTATCATAGCGGCGGAGCAGGGCTGATTGCCAAGCCCTCGGAATATATTAAATTCTTCTCGGCCCTTTCCATGGGCGGGCAGGGGTTGCTGAGGCCTGAGACGATTGAAATGTTTAAGGTGCCCCAGCTCAATGAGCAGGCCCTTTCGGAATTCCGCAATAAGACCCGCAAGAAATCTTATGCCTATGGCCTTGGGGTGCGGGTGAAGGTGATGGAGAATGGCGGCAGCCCATTGGGAGAATTCGGTTGGGATGGTGCTGCAGGAGCCTATTCTTTGGTCGATACAGAGAATGAGCTGGCAGTCTTATATTGCCAGCATGTTACCGGCTGTCAGATCGCCTATGATGAGGTCCATGAGAAGATTCGGGATCTCCTCTATCAAGAACTGAATCAATAATAAAAAGGAGAGATGCAATATCTCTCCTTTTATTCTCCTTGAGCAAATTTTTTAATGGCGGTGAAGGTTTCGTCGCTGATATGGTGCTCGATGCGGCAAGCGTCTTCCAGCGCTGTCTCCGAGCTTACGCCGATCCACATCAGAAACTCTGAAAGAAGGGTGTGCCTCTCGTAGATCTTTTCTGCCACCTCTTTGCCGACCTCGGTGAGGGTAAGCGCTCCATCCTTATCCATCAGCAGATAGCCGCCCTGCTTTAAGAGCCCCACAGCGCGGCTGACGCTGGGCTTGGAATAGCCCATCTCCTCGCTGATATCGATGGACCGCACCTTGCTCCTTTGGCGGGATAGTATCAATATGGTCTCCAGATACATTTCACCGGATTCTTGCAAATGCATAAAAAGACCTCCTTTTCTCATTCTCCTATAAAGAATATCATAATCTGAAATGAATTGCAAGTGCATAAAAAATATCGGCTGTAAAAAACATTCGTTTTTTACAGCCTTTATTATTAGAGAGCAGCCTTGATGGCGGCGAGGAAATCATCATATTCCTCAATGGCGGGATATTGGGGATAATCCTTTTTAATCTGCTCAGTGGAGCGGAAAAGGAAGCCCGCTTTACTTGCCTCAATCATGGCAAGGTCATTAAAGCTATCGCCTGCGGCGATGGTATCATAGCCCATGGATTGCAGAGCGCGCACAGTGGTGAGCTTGGATTTTTCCACCCGCATCTGATAGCCGGTTACCTTGCCGTTTTCATCGGTCTCCAAAGTGTTGCAGAAGATGGTGGGCATTCCCAGCTTTTTCATTAAGGGGGCGGCAAATTGCTCGAAGGTATCGCTGATGATCACCGTCTGCACCGTGGCGCGCAGCTCATCCAAAAACTCTTTGGCGCCGGGCATGGGATCGATGGTGGCAATGACTTCCTGAATTTCTTTCAGGCCGAGGCCATGCTTTTCCAGAAGATCAAGGCGATATTGCATCAGTTTGGCATAATCGGGCTCATCCCGCGTGGTGCGCTTGAATTCGGGAATTCCGGTGGCTTCCGCAAAAGCGATCCAAATCTCGGGGACCAATACGCCCTCCATATCTAAGCATACGATATTCATAGGTTTTGCTCCTTTTAATGTTTTTTATATCATAACGAATTTTCTTGCTTTTTGCAAGGATTATTTGAGAATTTCGGCAATTTGGGGGAAGGGCTCTAAGGTGCGGGGCAGGATGCCGTTGAGATAGGCGATCAAGATGCCGTAATTGGTAACGGGGATCCCCTCTTCCTTGCATTGCTTTAAGCGATATTGCATCTCTTTATCATTGAGCATGCATCCGCCGCAATGGACCACCAAGCGAAAATCTTTCAGGTTTTCAGGGAAGCTTTGCCCCGAGCAAAAGATAAATTCCGGCTGAGCCTTGGTATAATCCTTAATCCAATTAGGGATTTTTACCGAGCCGATATCGTTGCATTGGCGGTGGTGGGTGCAGCCCTCTGCAATCAGAATTTTATCTCCCGAGCGGATGGTATCCAGCGCCTTTGCGCCGGCCACTGCCAAGGGGAGATCGCCCTTCATCCTCGCCATCAGAATGGAAAAGGAGGTCAGGGGGATGGAAGGCGGCACTATTTTGCTCACCTTGCCAAAGACCTGGCTATCGGTTACCACCAGCTTAGGCGGCGCCGAAAGGGATCGGAGGGTAGCCTCAAGATGGGTGTCCTTGCAAACCACAGCCGAGGCCTCGGCTTCTAAGATATCGCGGATGGTTTGCTGCTGGGGCAGGATCAGCCTGCCCTTGGGGGCTGCCTCATCGATGGGGACCACCAATACCACCGTATCTTGGGGGCTCAGCAGATCCCGAATCAGCGGGCGGTCCTTTTTTTCGGCAGAAGCAATTTTTGCGGCAAGCTCTTTGAGCTCATGGATATGAAGCCCATGGAGGGCGCTGACCCAAAGGGTATTTCCTTCTGCGGGCGGGATTTCACGCAGCAGATCGGCCTTATTATTGGCAATAATATAAGGAATCTCTTTGGCTTGAATCAAGGCCAGCAACTCTTGCTCTGCCGGTTGCTCCGGAAGGGATGCATCCCGCACTAAGATGGCAAGATCTGCTTTGCGGAGGATATTGCGGGTCTTTTGCACCCGCAATTCTCCCAGCGCGCCTTCATCGTCGATCCCCGGTGTATCAATGATCTGCACAGGCCCTAAGGGCAGCAGCTCCATTGCCTTGGAGACCGGATCCGTCGTTGTCCCCAATACATCCGATACAATGGAAAGCTCTTGCCCCGTAAAGGCATTGACCAAGCTGCTTTTTCCTGCATTCCGCAGGCCGAAAAAAGCAATATGAATCCGCTCCCCCGAAGGGGTCTGATTGAAGTTACTCATTTTAATTCCTCTTAGAATCTGAAATCTCTCTCGCCCTTTGCGATCTTGGAAAGCCGCTCCTCCACAATGGCGCGGACCTTCTCCTTGGGAATATCCTGCATCTGCTCACGAATCAGCTTTCCTCCGATCTCTTTGGTTTTGGGAGAGGCATAGTCCATTAAGTATTCCTGCAAAGTCATCAAAGCGTTGGGCAGGCAGCAATTATGAATCTGCCCTGATTTGCAAAGGCTCATAAAGCGGTCGCCGGTCCGCCCTTCCCGATAGCAAGCGGTGCAGAAGGAGGGGATATGCCCCTTTTCCATCAGCCAGCAGACCACCTCATCCAGCGTGCGGCGGTCGGATACATCAAATTGAGAGGTTTCCTCCTCCCGCTCCTCGCAGGTATAGCCCCCAACGCTGGTGCGGCTGCCGCCGCTGATCTGAGATATCCCCAGCTCCAAAAGCTTTGCGCGGGTGGCAGGGCTCTCACGGGTGGAGATGATCATGCCGGTATAGGGGACAGCCACGCGGATGCAGGCCACGATCTTTTGGAAGATCTCATCGGAGATGCCGTTATCAAAAGAATCGGGATCAATATCATCGGCCGGGCATACCCGAGGCACGCTGATGGTATGGGGGCCTACCCCGAAGGCGGCTTCCAGATGCTCTGCGTGCATCAGCAGCCCTGCAAATTCATAGCGATAGAGCTCCAATCCGAAAAGAACACCCAAGCCCACATCGTCGATCCCGCCTTCCATTGCCCGATCGTGGGCTTCGGTATGGTAGCAGTAATTGCTCTTGGGGCCGGTGGGATGCAGCCGCTCGTAGCTTTCCTTATGATAGGTCTCTTGGAAGAGAATGTAGGTGCCGATGCCGGCTTCCTTCAGCTTGCGGTAGTTTTCTACCGTAGTGGCCGCAATATTGACATTGACGCGGCGGATCGCGCCGTTTTTATGCTTGATGGAATAGATGGTCTCGATGGATTCCAAGATATATTCCAAGGGATTATTTTTGGGATCTTCCCCTGCCTCCAGCGCCAAGCGCTTATGGCCCATATCCTGCAGAGCGATGACCTCGGCGCGGATTTCCTCTTGGGTCAGCTTTTTGCGGGGGATATGCTTATTTTTTGCATGGTAAGGGCAGTAGAGGCAGCCGTTGATGCAATAATTGGAAAGATAAAGGGGCGCAAACATGACAATGCGGTTGCCGTAGAATTCCTGCTTGATGGCTTTTGCAAGGGCATAGATCTCTTGGTTTTTATCCTCCAGCTCGCAGGCCAGCAATACGCTTGCCTCCCGATGGGAAAGGCCTTTGCGCTCTTTGGCTTTTTCCAAAATGGCGTCGATCAGCGCGGCGTCCTTTTTATGGGCGTCGGCATAGGCAAGGGTTGCCTCGATCTCTTCATGGTTGATAAACTCTTCTGCTTTTTTGCTTTTTACATCATACATTTTGATTCTCCTTCTCGGGATCTCCCCGTGCGACTACCACACGATAGCCGATTCGCTCCATCCTTTTTGCAAGCTCGCTTCGATGAAGCGCATCCTCACTTCCGGTGGAAAGTTTATTATTATAAAGTGCATATTTTTCTCGCACCTCTTCCGGCGAGAGATTGGGCATACATACATTGGCACCGGCCAAGATTCCCTTTTCCCGCCCCTCGGGATGGATGGTGCCTAAGGCGGTGGTGGCGGGAAGCAAGACGGCAGGCAGCATCAATCGCACCAGCCCCAATAAAAAGAGGGTCAGCTCAAGATCTCCCTGCGGCTCTTTTGCAAAGGGGGTATCTCGATGGGGGATAAAGGGCCCGATCCCCACCATCTCGGGCTGCAGCTCATGGATAAAGAGCAGATCCTCGGCGAGGGTCTCTTCCGATTGATAAGGAGAGCCGACCATAAAGCCGCAGCCCACCTGATAGCCCAATTCTTTTAGGGTATAAAGGCATTGCTTGCGGGCGGAAAGGGTCAGCTTTTTGGGATGAAGAAGGCTGTAGTGCTCCTCATCGGCCGTCTCATGCCGCAGAAGATACCGATCCGCGCCGGCTTCTTTCCAAAGGCGATAAGTTTCTTCCGATTGCTCGCCCACCGAAAGGGTTAGGGCGCAATCGGGATATTCTCCCTTGATTTTTAAGATCAATTCTTCCATCCGCTGAGGGGTATAATAGGGATCCTCTCCCCCTTGGAGGACAAAGGTGCGATATCCCAAGGCATAGCCCTTCCTGCAGCAGGAAAGGATCTGCTCCTCCGAGAGGCGGTAGCGCGCCGCCTTTTTATTGGAGCAGCGGATGCCGCAATAGAAGCAATCGTTTTTGCAATAGTTGGTAAATTCGATCAGCCCGCGGATAAAAACGCGGTCGCCGTAGATCCTTTTGCGCACCGCCTGCGCCCGCTCAAAAAGGTAGGCGGCAGTCTGCTCATCTCTCCCTCTCAGCAGGGTGATCCATTCTTCTTTGGAAAGGGCTCTGCTTTTCTCCAGCTTATCAATGAGGGCAATCATTGCTTGCTCTCCGATAATTTGGCGTAGATGGTCTTGGCGGAAACCCCCTTGAGCATCCCTGCCTTGCCTGAGAGGGTGCTGATGGCATCGCCCGGCGCATCCAAGACGATGCTGATCAGGCTGATGCCCCGCTCCCGATGGGGAATCCCCATGCGGCCAACGATATAATCCTTATATTCATGCAGCAGGCAGTTGAGCGGCTCTACCGATTGAGGATTTTCAACCACCAAGCCCAATAATGCAATGCGATTTTCCATCTTTATTTCCTCCAATAAAAAATGCTCCCATCAAAGGGAGCATAGCAAAAAATACCCAATAGAGGGCTTCTTTATTTTCTCCCTTTCAAGTCAGGGGCTAAGCCCTTTCCCGTCAGATGATCATTTACAATTCTATTTTATCCCATTATAAGGAAAAAATCAACCCCAAAAGTGCAAAAAGAAGGGTGGGCAGTGCAATGATTGCCCCGTAGCGGGTAAACCGCCCGAAGGAGAGCTTGATGCCATGGGCCGAGAGCAGCTGCATCCACATAATCCCCGCCAAAGCCCCCAAAGGGGTAAAGAAAGCGCCCAGATTAGAGCCGATGACAGAGGCATAAAGGGCGGCCGATTGAGCCGCGCTCTCCAAATTGCCGCAAATCTCCGAAAAGAGCACGCTCATGGGGATATTATTCATCAGATTCGCCGAGAAGAAAGAGCCAAGCCCAAAGGACCAAATTTCCGGCAAGACTGAAAGAGCTGCCGCGATCTTTGCGGTAACCCCCCATTTTTCCAATGCCAATACTAAGGTAAACATGGAAAGGATAAAAGGCGCCATCTCCAAAGGCGCTCGCTTGAGGGTCTCCCGCAGCATTACAAGGCTGCGCCCCCGAAGGGCAAGATAAATGGGCGCCCAGATAAATAGGCTTAAAAAAGCAGCCAGAGCAATGGCCCACATGGGCAGATGAATATAAGAGGAGAGGATCAAGAAAAGGATGCAAAGGCCCAGATGAGCAAGGCCGATTGCCACCAAAGGGCGATCAATGGTTGCAATGGAAGGCTGAGAGGCGGCAATGGGCTTGCGCAGCTTTTTGGCAAAGAGCAGCCAAAGCATCAAAAGGGAGCCGCCTCCTGCCAAAAGGGTGGGCAGCACCATGACTTTAAGATAGGTAAAGAAGGTGATATTTGCGCCGGTGGCAAGATAGATATTGGTGGGATTGCCGATGATCAGCAGCATGCTCCAAGTATTGGCTGCGATAAATTCGCAGAATAAATAGGGGAGGGGATCAATCTTTGCATGGCGGGTGAAATAGCAGATAAAGGGAGTAAAGGTCAGGACAATGATATCATTGGAGGTAAAGACCGTAAGGATGGATACAGTGATATATAATGTAAAAAAGAGGGTGGTTTGGCTGGTTCCTGCACGGCCTAAAATCCGCTCTGCAAGGTAGCGGAAAAAGCCGGCGCTATCCAAAAAGACAGAGATCAGCGTCATGGAAAAGAAGAGGATCAGAATTTTAATGGGATTCATTTCTCCCGAGGCGGTCAGCCCTGCTGCCACTTCCCGAAAAGAGAGGGTTTGGCTGAGCATCAGGAGGAGCGCGCCCAAAAAAGGCGGCAGCCAATAGATGCTGATCTGCTCATGGCCGATTTTAATGGCCGGCTTCAAAAATACCAATAATATTAAAGCAATGCAGGTCCCGATCCCGACCGCGATGGAAAATATCATCAAAATCCCTCCTTCCAAGGGGATATTTTAACATAAGGAAACAATTTTTTCAACAAAAAACCACTGCTTGGGGCACCCTCCGTAAGGAAGAATAGGTTTTGAGAGCATCTTTTTCGCTCAAACAAATCGAAAAAATCCCGCCATGCGTCAGCATGGCGGGATTTTTATCAATCCGCTTGAACAAAAAATCTGTATCTCAAAACTGCATAAGGCACC
>JAFSCX010000016.1 GCA_017436525.1 Clostridia bacterium
CGCATCATCATGCGGATTTTTTCCTTATAATAAGAAAGCAAGGAAAAAGAGTGGGCTTTCTTTTCTCTTGCTGATTTATAGAATCGGCAAAATTCTTTTATTTTCTTATTTTCTGCGGTCTGTGCCTTTTTTGACAGTCTGAAATGCACCCCTTTAGGGGTGCATTTATTATACATCAAAATATCCCAAAACCAAAATACCGATAAAGGCGGCCGCAATGCAAAGGTAATGCTTCCAAGAAAGCTTTTCTTTGAGGAAAATGCTGCCCCAGACGGTGGAGACCATGCAATAAGCAGAAATAATGACAAGGCCCGGTACATAGCCTGCCACAACCACGCGCATATAAAAGACCTGCCCGATGGTCTCGCAGATGCCGCCCAAAAGCTTGGTGCCATCATATTTCACATCAATCTTTTCCCGCTTAATTGCAAAGACATAGATCGCAAATACAACCGCCACCAAAAGCCATGTGAATTCATAGGCCGTATTCAAGATATCGCCGGCAAGAAGCTCTGTATCCACCTGCGGATTGCCTGCCATTTTCTCGGCAAGAGAGGCTTCATAATCCCCTGCAATAAGGGTATCCACAAAAGTGCCCAGCGCATCCAAGATGCAATAGAGCACCGGCAAAAGGATGGCCCAAAGGCTCTTGGCATATTTACGATTGGCCTTCTCCTGCCGCAGGGCACGCAGAGCGGTATCTTCGGTATTATCTACAAATCCAAGGCCCACAATGCCAAGTACTACCAGCGCAATGCCTGCAATAATCCAGCCATTGAGATAAACCGCATTACTCTCCGATTCGGGATTGAAAGTAACCCCAAAGAGCACCATGCAAAGCAAAGCGGCCACAGCCCCCGAGCCATTGCAGATGGGAGAGGAGATGGAAAGCTCAATATACCGAAGCCCGATATACCCCACCACCATGGATACGATATAGAAAAAAGAGGCCGGCAGATAAGTAATAATATCCGCAAAGGAGAAGGGAATCTTCTCAATAAAGACCATATAAAAAGCATGAAGACCCATCACCAGACCTACCGCGATCCCCACCTTATAATGGCTCAGCTTATCCTCCTGCTTGGAGCCGATCTTGCTGAAGATATCCGATCCGCTCCAGAAAAGCATGGCAATGATTGCCACCAACCAAATCCACATTATTGATTTTCCTCCATATTCTTGAAAATCTTTTCCGCTAATTCCTGCACCTCTTTGGGGCGGGAAACGATGATACCGGAAGATTCATCTCCCAAGATCAGCAAGGTATCCCCCGCTTTGATGCCGAAAAGCTCTCGGGCCTCTTTCGGAATGACAATCTGCCCCTTTTCGCCCACCTTGGCTGTACCGAATACATGCTTTCCTTTAGGAAGACCGTATAAATGCTTGCCTTTTGCCATCTGTTTCACCTCAAAAGTTATACAAGTAGGAAAAGTATAACTCATTTTATCATAGATTCGAGCCATTATCAAGCCCTTGACTATAAAATCATATCATAATATAATAAATATATCAACAAAGAGTAGGTTAAAAGATGATTATTAAAGACATTCGGCTGCAGGCGGATCATTACCCTGATCAGCTTTTGAAAAAAATTGAAAAGCGCTCCGGACTGAAGGCTCCCCATTGGCGCATCCTGCGCCGCTCGGTGGATGGGAGGCGCAAGCCGGTGGTAAAGGTTTATACCATCGAGGCGGTGCCTCAAGGGCATCCCTTTGAGGAGCGGCCCTCTCTTTCCATTCCCCGCTCCACCTTGCAAGAGCGGCCGATTGTGATCGGATGCGGACCGGCCGGCCTTTTTGCCGCCTATATCATGGCAAAGGCAGGGGCGAAGCCTCTGCTTTTGGAGCGCGGAAAAGCGGTAGAGCAACGGCAAGCAGATATTTTAGCTTTTCAGCAAACAAGAATCTTAAATCCTGAATCCAATGTGCAATTCGGAGAAGGAGGCGCCGGCACTTTTTCCGACGGCAAGCTGAATTCCGGCATTTCCAACCCCCTCTGCCGCGCTGTTTTGGAGATCTTTGCCGCCCACGGTGCGCCGGAGGAGATTCTCTATGAAGCCAAGCCTCATATCGGCACCGATAAGCTGATCGGGACTGTTCGCTCCATGAGGGAAGAGATCATTGCCCTTGGAGGAGAGGTTCATTTTGAAGAGAAGGTCTCGGATCTTCTGATCTCCCAAGGAAAAATTTGCGGAGTGATCGGAAAGCAAACCTATCCTGCAAGTTGCGTAATCCTCGCCATCGGCCATAGCGCAAGAGATACCTTTCAAATGCTATATGAGAAATCCATCTCCATGGAGCAAAAAGCCTTTTCGGTAGGCGCGCGGATTGAGCATCCCCAAGGGCTGATCAACCAAGCGCAATACGGCAGCGACGCCTCTTATTTGGAGGCTGCCGACTATAAGCTTTCTTATCATACTGCCGAAGGGAGAGGGGTCTATACCTTTTGTATGTGCCCGGGCGGCAGTGTTATTGCCGCCGCAAGCGAGCAGGGCGGCGTGGTCACCAACGGCATGAGCAATTATGCAAGAGATGAGCAAAATGCCAACAGCGCTTTGCTGGTGGGCATCGCGCCCTCTGATTATGATTGCGGCCATCCTCTGGACGGCATTTCTTTTCAGCGCAAGCTGGAGCAAGCCGCCTTTGAAGCAGGCGGCAGGGATTACAGCGCTCCCGCTCAGCGGGTAGAGGACTTTTTAAGCCGCCGCCCCTCCACCGCCTTTGGTGCGGTAAATCCCTCTTATCTGCCGCAAGCGATCCCCTATGATCTTTGGAAGATTTTGCCGGAATATGTCTGCCGCTCTATGGCAGAGGCGATCCCCGTCTTTGATCGAAGGCTCAAAGGCTTTGCGCTGCCCGATGCAGTCCTTACCGGCGTGGAGACCCGCAGCTCCTCTCCTGTCCGTATCTTAAGAGACGAGCATCTCCAAAGCCTCAATGTTGCAGGCCTTTATCCCGCAGGGGAAGGGGCAGGCTATGCGGGAGGCATCATGAGTTCGGCAGTTGATGGAATTCGTTGCGCCCTTAAAATTCTGGAAGAAAAAAATGGTTGTGAATAATCACAACCATTTTTATTATATCTTTACCTGAAAATCCTTTTTGCATTTGGGGCAGCAGACGGTATGCTTTCCTTTTTTATAGGGCAAGCGCACCGTTGCCTTGCAATGGGGGCAGCGGCGATACCGATGGGTTTTGCGCTCGGAAAATCTGCGCTTTCGAAGAGAGAAAAAGCCCTTGATCTTCCAAACAACCGTAAGATATTTACGGTTTTCCGCCTGCCGCTTATAAATATTTTTAGAAAGGATTCTCCAAAAAAGAGTAATCATCACCAAAAATGCAAGGAGGGTAAACCCATCCCAGATCAGCCCCAGAACCGCTAAGAAAAGATAACACCAAAGCAGCGCTTGATTGAGCTGATCCACTCCATTGCGCCCCGCCATAAAGCGGGCCACTTTTTCTCTGAATTTCATGAAAATTCCTTCTTTCTTATCAGCAATAGGGGCAGCAAAGCCTTGCAAGGCAAAGCCCCAAGCAAAGTTTATTCATCATATTTCCGCCGGCCATGGGAAATCCACGGCCATAGGTTTCATAAACCATACCACCCATCTGCAGCTGCTGCAGAAATTGCCGGTATTCCATATTATTGGGCTCCAATTCCACCGCCCTGCGGGCAAACTCCAGCGCCTGAGTGCGATTGCCTACCCCATAATGGGCATAAGCCGATAGGAAATACCATTCGCCATTCCGCTCGGTGATGCGATTGAGCACATTAAATGCCTCTTGAAAGCGGCGGTAGTGGAGATAATTTCGCACAGCTGTCATCTCCGGTGTAGACCCTTGGCGGCTCTGCTGCCCATAGCCGCTGTAATTCCCATAGCCGCCATAACCGCCGGTGGCCTTCCCTTGGCGGATGCTGAGAATTTCATCGTATGCCGCATTGATCTCGGCCATCTTTTTCTCGGCATAATCCCGATCCGGATGGATATCGGGATGATATTGCTTTGCTAAGCGGCGGTATGCTTTTTTTACCTCATCATCGGTGGCGGAAGAGGGGATCCCCAAAACATCATAGGGATTCTGATTCATTTCTCTTCTCCTTTATTATTTTATACTTACTCCAAATACCGGAATATAATACATTTCTTAAAATATCAAGATGCTCCACCAAGGGAAGCCGCTCTAAAATCAAAGCGCATTCGCCCAAAGCCCCTTTGAGAATTTCTTCGATCCAATCCTCAAAATCGGGCGCTTCTGCGCGGAGCAAAAAGGGATTATAGTTCTTCTTTTTTCGATCCTTTGGAAGATCCTCATAGGCATCCATCCAATAGATAAAATGCCCTAAAGCATCTCCGAATCGATAGCAATCCTCTGCCCAACGATCCTTTTTCCATAAAAAGATCTCGCCCAATAGGGCGCCAAACGCATTGGCGGCGGCATCGGGATTTTTCTCCCCCCGCAGCTCAATATCACGCAAAGCACGAAGCCCCTCCCGCACCGCGCGGGCTTGGCGGGGATATTGCTCCTCAATGGAAGGAATATAGCGTTTGATCCGATTGGCGGCAGTAAGCGAGCGGCGTTTGCCTTCATCCTCCCAATCATCCATCAGATTATAATAAGCCAGCAGCAGATTCATGGCCGCGCCGTAATCAATCAGCTGATTCTCGCTCATCTTGCGCTCTTTGGCGGGATGAACCATGCACCGCCCTTGGAATACCTCGGTCTTAGGATCATAGAGATCGGCAAGAAGCAATACCATAAAGGCCATATCGTAATTTAAGGTCAACCGCCCGAAATTGCCGAATTGCTTTTTCAGGCTGCGGCAAAGGCCGCAATAATAGCTTCTGTAGAGCTCCGTTTGCGTTTCATTCAGCTGTTCCAAATCTGCCACTACATATCCAAACATCAAGCCTTCGCCTCCTTTTTAATATCATACACCGAAAATACCATTCTGTGTTGAACAAATTGTAAATTTTTGCATATCCTCTTGCTTTTTTCAATATGATAGGTTGAAGGAGTGATCATCATGGCGATAAAGATTGTAATCGACCCCGGCCATAATCCCCAAGGGATCAATGCAGGGGCAGAAGGATTCGGCTATCGGGAGCAGGATTTGGTCTATGAAGTGGCGCAACGCCTGGCAACCCTCTTGCGGGAAAACGGAAATTTCGAGGTCCGCCTCACCCGCACCACCCCTACCCAAGTGCTGGGCACCTCCAATGCCACCAGCCTGCAGGAGCGAGTGCGGATTGCCAATAGCTGGCCTGCTGATTATTTTATCAGCATCCATGCCAACGCTTCTGTCAACCCCGAGGCCAACGGCGCTGAGGTCTATACTTATGCCGATAGCGGCCCTGCCCATGAGCTTGCCGTCTCTATTCAGCAGGCCTTGGTGGAAGAGATGGATATGAAGGATCTGGGGGTTAAGACCAATCCCTCTCTTTATGTCCTTAGGCGGACTTCCATGCCCGCAGTCTTGGTAGAGCTTGGCTTTATTACCAATGAGCAGGATGTCCAAAAGCTTGCCAATGACCCCGATGGCTTCGCGCAGGCTCTTTACAATGGCATTTTGCGCTATTTCGGCCTATAAATCAAAAATACCGCTTGGTGTAAATTTACACCAAGCGGTATTTTTTAATCTTTCAGAAGGGGCTCCAATACCTTTTCCACTTCGCGATAATCATCCACGCAGAAGAACTGCATTTTCGATTGATAGACCGATTCATCATTGCCGCCGGGGCCGTAATCATCCCCTACATAAGCAATCTCTTCGTGCTTAAAACCATGCTCTTTAGCAAAAAGATCCAGCGCATAGAATTTATTGAAGGGCTTGGGCGCCATATCAAAGGAAGAGGTCCCTCCCACAAATACATTATACTCAGGGAAGGCTGCGCATACTTCCTCATAGATGGCTCTTCTCTTTTTCCGATCCGGATCATAGGCCAGCTTATCTTCCAAGACGGCCTTGGTGCCCAAAATAGGAATGGTTACCGCGCCGCTGGCATGGAATTCCACGCTCTCACCGGCAAATTCCTGCCAACCGTATTTCTCTCTCATCCCTGCTACGACCTCTTCTACATGAGCACGATCGCAAGGAGCCACCTCATCACGAATAAAATCCAGGCTCTCGGTCTCGGCATTATATACTGCATACTGCATCCCGTAGTTTCCTACAATATCGATGGGATAATGATTCATCTGCTCAAAAATACGATTGCAAAGACCGGCGCCTGCCATGATCAGCTTATATTTTTTGCCCAAGCGATCCAGCATATCAGCCGTTTCTGCCGAGAGCTTGGATTTATGCTGGGTCAGGGTACCGTCTAAATCAAAGGCTACTACTTTAATGTTGTTCATTTTTTTGAGATCCTTTCATTGACATTTTATTTTTCTTTTTTTATAATATCATTATGATCGAAATCGGTCAATAGTTGACTAAAATATCGATAAACAATCAAAAACGATCAAGGAGGAGCAAATGTTCAAATCAGAGCGGCAGGAACGCATCATTGCTCTTTTGAAGGAGCAAGAATATATGGGGGTTGGAGAATTGGGGCGCCTGCTTTACGCCAGCGAGCCCACCATTCGGCGGGATCTTTCCGCACTGGAGCAGGAGGGGTTGATTCGCCGCAGCCATGGCGGCGCCATCTTGGTTAAAGACGAAATTACCCGTCCCCTTGCCTTTCGCCGCGAACTTATGCAAGGTGAAAAGCGCCTAATTGCGCGGAAAGCCGCGAAATTGATTCCCGATGGATCTGTTGTCTTCATCGATGGCTCCACCACTGCCTGCCATCTGATCCCCTTGCTTCGGGGGCGAGAAATTCTGGTCATCACCAATGGCCTTGCAGCCTTGGATCTTTTGCAGGAGATGAAGATTTCGGCCAAATGCATCGGCGGCGATCTGATCCATAGCTCTATGTGCTTTGCGGGGCGCTCAGCGGAGGAGTATGTAGAAACCCTGCATGCCGATTTTCTTTTCTTCTCTGTTTCCAGCCTGAATGAACAGGGTGAAATCACCGACTATTCCGAGGAAGAAACCCATCTGCGCCGCGCCATGCTCAAGCGGGCGGCAAAGCGTATTCTCCTATTGGATCATTCAAAATTCCAAAAAACCGCCACCTTCCGCCTCTGCACCCTAAAAGAGCTTGATGGCATCATTACCGACCTTCCGAAAATCTCCACTTGCCCCGATTCCTGCCAATGGATCAAAATTTAGCAATAAAGCTGTGTGTAATCTCTTACACACAGCTTTTAATTTACAATGCACTAATTGCTTTTTTCAAAATTGCCACGCTTCTCGCGGCAGCCTTTTTGGCGAAGGTGGGATAATCCAGCTTGGCATCTCCCTCATCCCCATCGGAGATGGCCCGCAGCACCGAGAAGGGCACCTGATTGATATAGCAGACATGGCCGATGGCGCCCCCTTCCATCTCGCAGCAAATAGCGCCGAAAAGAGAGCGAATCCGCTCTCTTTGAGCATCCTCTGCAATAAACTGATCGCCGGAGGCGATGATGCCCCGCTCGATATGGATGGAAAGTCCCTTTGCAGCCTGCTCCATGGCGGCGGCAATTTTCTCATCGGCAGGCAATACTACCTTATTAATTCCGGAGAGAAGGCCCGCAGGGTCTCCCAATGGAGAGGTATCCATATCATGCTGAACCACCCCTTCGGCGATCGCCACATCCAAAATATGCAGGTCTTTCGAAAGAGTGCCCGCCACCCCTGTATTGATGATCAGCTTGGGATGGTATTGCAGGATCATGGTCTGGGCGCAAAGAGCGGCAAATACCTTGCCCACGCCGCAGGTGGCCACTACAACCTCTTTTCCCTGCCATATCCCTTCCACAAAGCGGATTCCGCTGATTTCTTTTTCTTTCTTTTGCTCCATCTCTGCAATGATGGCATCGGTCTCCAATGCCATTGCACCGATAATTCCGATCATGCAAACAGCTCCTTTATCTCAAGTTCATCCAATATTTCAAGGCCATAACGCTTGGCAATTCTCATAAGATGATCCATCTCTTTCCAATCGCAGATGCCGCTTGGCTTATGGGCATCCATCCCGATCACCACCTTGCAACCTTCCTTCCCTGCGATCTTCCAAAAGCGATTTTGAGGATAATAGAACCCTGCCCGATAGCCCTGCCCATTGATCTCCAAAGGCAGCCCACATTCCTTGGCCGCTCTGCAAAGCCTTTTCATCTGTTTTTTATAAAAGAATGGGTTGCCCTTAAAATTCGCCACGTCCGGATGGGCCACATAGAGGAATTTCCCCGTATGGAAGCCTTCAATCATATTGTCCACCCAGCGGGCAAGCCGCTCTTTTTCCTTAAAAGGTTTCCCCGAGGCGGGATAGCCCTCCTCGCAATGAAAATGCTGGCCGAGGATCAGATATTGGACTCTTCCATCCTCCCTCAGCTGCTCCATCAACGCCTCAAACTGATCCGGCAGATATTCCACTTCCAGCCCGATCAGCAGTTGAATCCGATCTCCATAGATCCTTCGCAGCGCCTCAATGGTCTCAATATATTCGGGCAGCTGCTCCATCTTCATCCGCACCTTCGGCCAAGCATCATTTTTCGGCCATGGAGTATGGTCGGAAAAGCCTAAGGTTTTCAGGCCCCCCGCAATGGCACGCTCTACATATTCCCATTCGCAGCCATATGCATGATGGCAGCGGTGGGTATGGGTATGATAATTGGCAGTTTGTCTCATCCTCTTTTTTGATCCTTTAAGCATTTTATTCTTTCGATATTATACCATTTGGTATAATCGTCCATCATTTTCGGTTGCCTGCCATGCAGGCGAGAAAATCGGACATCCTATAATATCCGCGAAAACCGATAACCAATGATTCCTTATGCGGATATTATACTACAAAAAAATACGGCTGACAAGTGTCAACCGTATCTAAAGGGGCTCTTTTTACTCACCTTAATTCTTTATATTTTGTAAGCCATCTTCCCCGCAGAAAGCGAGTGCCGAACAAAATAGCGCGGAAGACCCAATCGCAGGCCATACCAATCCACACCCCGAAGACACCGAGCTCCAAAAATTTCGCAAAAAAGAAGCCGCCGCCCACGCGGAAGATCCACATGGAAACGATAGAAATCACCATCGTATAGCGAACATCACTTGCTGCACGGAAGGAATTGGGCAAGGTAAAGGCAATGGGCCAAATTGTGCTGACGCAAATGCTATGGAAGAGGAAAAGATTTACCGCAAGCTTTGATCCTTCCGGAGTGAGGCGAAATGTTCCGACAAGTTGGGGCGCGAAAATACTCATTACCACAGCCATCAATAAAATAATGCCATAGACAAAGCCCAACAGCCGCCGCGTATAACGCTTTGCCTGCTCTTTCTCCCCGGCGCCGATGCAACGGCCCACCACTGTGGTCATCGCGGAGCCCATGGCGGTGCCCGGAATGTAGAGCATAGAGGTAAAGGTGTTGGCTGCCGCATTAGCGGCAATGGCCACCGAACCGAAGGTGGAGATCAGGCTTTGGGTAATAACCTTTCCAAACTGAAACATACTGCTTTCAAAGCCATTAGGAATCCCGATCATAAAAATTCGCTTAATAATTTGAAAATCGGGTTTGAAATAATAGATCTTTTCCACATGGATCTTTCTTCGCTTATCACAGATCAGGAAAAGCATGATCACCGCACCGACAACACGGGCACACAAAGTTGAAATCGCTGCACCTGCTGCTCCCATATGGTAAACAAAGATCAGTATTGCATTTCCTCCGACATTGACAATATTCGTTACCAAAGTTACATAAAGAGAAATTCTTGTATTTCCAAAAGAGCGATAGATCGCGCCGAAGGCATTGCGCAACGCAAGAAAGGGTAAGGATAGCGCAGTGAAGAAAAAATAATTTTGCGCATGGTGCATGATCTCTGCAGAAATCGAGCCGAAGATCAGCGAAAGCAGCCCCTTTCGAAACAAAAGCACCGCCACGCTCAAAAAGACACCCAATAAAAAAGAGACCCAGATCAGTTGATTTTTCGCCTTTTCCGTTACCTTATTCCTTCCGGCTCCTATTGCCTGAGAAATCACGATCGCACCACCACCGGATGCAGCGCCTAAAAAATAAAGGATCAACAGATTTACCGAATCCACTAAGGAAACTCCGGAAACTGCAGCCGCTCCCGCTTGGGCAACCATGATGGTATCAATCATACCGACTGCCTGCGCAAGCGCTTGCTCCAGCAGCAAAGGCAGAATTAACTTGGAGAGATCCTTTTTTGAAAACAGCATGGTTTATCACCTCAAAAAATCCTTGGTTTAATCGCATTATAACACCCCCCATTCCAAAAGTATATCTTTTCTACCGAAATAAACTTGCGTAAAAGATAGATTTATGATATATTGCTTAAGCAAACACGAATAATCCGAACCTGCCTAAAATGGCATGATTTCAGCGCTTTTTAGTTTATCGAAGGTTTGTAGGCGCCAGCCTTACAAACTTCTCTGCACCAAAAATCATCTGAAATTCTGCTCATTTTAAGGTCGAAGAATTTTAAGGGAGCGGATTTTTGGGTTTGCAAGGCATAAAACGCAGTTAATCCTGCCGGATTAACGAGTATTTTAACACAGAAAACACAAATAATCCGCCCCTTAAAATCAGGTTCGGATTACTCGTGTTTGCTTAGGGTGGCAAGAGTCGAACCTACTACGGTTTCTCTCGCCCCTTTTCTCGCCTTGCTCGTGTTCATTTTTGCAAGGCGACAGCCTTGCTGCAAATTTCACACTTCGCTTTTCAAAAAAAGATGGCAGAGAGAAACTCTTCGACCTGTCAAATGAAGAATTTTTTGAGAGAGTGAAGCTGAAGAACGCAGTAATACTGCC
>JAFSCX010000017.1 GCA_017436525.1 Clostridia bacterium
CTGAGCCAGGATCAAACTCTCTAAAAAAAATTATTTTTATTCGTTTAATCAGCTCATAACAAATCTCAAAAATTCTGGCTTCTTAAAGTTTTGTTAATCGCTTTTCTGAGTACCTCTCATCGAGGCAACTCTTTGCAATTAACGGGTCCTTTTTTTATGATGCTGTTTAATTTTCAAAGTCCGCCGCTCCCCCGCTTTCCCGCGAGGTGCTTGAATATAATACCATCTCGGAATCAAAAAGTCAACACTTTTTTTCAAGAAAATTGCTTTATTTTTCAACAGATTTTTGAATGTTTTTTCAACAACAGCCTCTTTGCCTGTTGAATAAGGCAAAGAGGCTGTTGATTACGCTTACTTTTGCAGAAAATATCTCAATTACAGGCCCAAATCCTCAACATAAAGCTCGCGCACTGCATTTTCATCTGCTGCGGGCTTGGGATTATTCCGCTCCTGCAAAAACTTAGAAGCAACCTGCGGGAAGAGCGCATAGCTCAATACATCCTCTTCGCACTTTGCAAGATCTTTTGCTTCTTCGCGATATTTTTCCAGCTCGGGCTCCAGAAGATCGGCAGGACGACAGGTAATAACCTCCTCATCGCCGATTGCTTTCTTACGAACCTCTTCATTTACCTCCGCAGGCAGCTGGCCATATTCGCCGCGCAGAAGGCCTTTGGATTCCTTACCGACCATCTTATAGCGCTCACCGGCTACTACGTTCATAACCGCCTGCGTACCTACAATCTGGCTGGTGGGGGTTACAAGGGGAGGATAGCCAAAGTCCTTACGAACTCTGGGAATCTCCGCCAATGCTTCATAATATTTATCCTCAGCGCCCATCTGCTTGAGCTGGGAAATGAGGTTGGAGAGCATACCGCCGGGCACCTGATACAGCAGGGTCTTGGCATCTACATTCAGCACCTTGGGATCCAAAATTCCCTCTGCCTTCATTTTATCGGCAACACCACGGAAGTGGGTAGCAATATCGCTCAGCTTATTGAGATCCAGGCCGGTATCACGATCGGTCCCCTGCAGGGTAGCAACCATTGCCTCGGTGGAAGGCTGAGCAGTACCATTGGCCATGGGCGAGAGGGCGCAGTCTACAATATCCACTCCTGCCCATGCGGCCATTAAGTTGGTCATATCACCGGTACCGGTGGTATTATGGGTATGCAGATGAATGGGGACTTTTACCTCTTCCTTCAGCTTCTTCACAAGGCTATAAGCATCCATGGGAAGGAGCAGATTGGCCATGTCTTTAATACAAATAACATCGGCGCCCATATTCTCAAGATTCTTTGCCAGCTTTACAAAATATTCCTCATTATGAACAGGGCTGGTGGTATAGCTGATAGCAGCCTCGCAAAGACCGCCGTACTTTTTGCAGCTCTTCATCGCCTGCTCCACATTACGGACATCATTGAGGGCATCGAAGATACGGATCACATCAATACCGTTTTCGATGGATTTTTCAACAAATTTTTCCACCACATCATCGGCATAATGCTTATAGCCCAAAATATTCTGACCGCGCAGCAACATCTGCAGCTTGGTCTTGGGCATATATTTTTTCAGGGTGCGAAGGCGCTCCCAAGGATCCTCATTCAGGAAACGCATACATACATCAAAGGTAGCGCCGCCCCAACATTCCAAAGACCAATAACCCACATCATCCAGCTGCTCCAACGCAGGGATCATATCCTCGATCCGCATACGGGTAGCCGCCTGAGATTGATGGGCATCTCTCAGAATGGTATCTGTTATATACAAAGGTTTCTTTTCCATTATAAAATACCCTTTCTACATCAATTAACCGAACATCGCGATCAGCACACCTGCCGCAATGGCAGAACCGATAACACCTGCCACATTGGGACCCATAGCATGCATCAGCAGGAAGTTGCTGGGATCTTCCTTTTGGCCCACCACCTGAGATACGCGGGCAGCCATAGGAACAGCAGATACGCCTGCAGAGCCGATCAACGGATTGATCTTCTTCTTCAGGAAGAGATTCATGAACTTGGCAAGCAATACACCGCCTGCAGTACCCATACCGAAAGCAACCACACCCATGACAATGATCTTGATGGTATTCCAAGAAAGGAAGGTGGCCGCGGTAGCGGTAGCACCGACTGTGATACCCAAGAAGATGGTTACAATATTCATCAGCTCATTCTGAACCGTCTTGCTCAAGCGCTCTACAACGCCGCACTCGCGGAAGAGATTACCCAGCATCAAGCAGCCGACCAAAGCGGCAGCGGAAGGCACAAGCAATGCAACAAACGCAGTTACGACAAAGGGGAAGATAATCTTCTCGGTCTTGCTGACAGGGCGCAGGGTCTCCATGCGGATTTTGCGTTCCTTCTCGGTGGTCAGAAGCTTCATAATAGGCGGTTGGATAACAGGAACCAGCGCCATATAGGAATAAGCAGCAACAGCGATGGGGCCCAACAGCTCAGGTGCCAACTTGGAGGTAACAAAGATGGCGGTAGGACCATCGGCACCGCCGATGATACCGATGGAGCCGGCTTGAGCCTCGGTGAAGCCCAGATAACGAGCACCCAAGAAGGTAGCAAAGATACCCAGCTGAGCAGCAGCACCCAAAAGCAGGCTCTTGGGATTGGCAATCAGAGGGCCGAAATCCGTCATGGCGCCAACGCCCAGGAAGATCAAGCAGGGATAGATTCCAAGCTTTACGCCAAGATAAAGATAATCCAGAAGGCCTGCAGCAACACTCTGCACATCGGTAGCCAATACGACACCGTTGCTGAGCAGCTTGCCGTTTTCTACGACAGTCCCTGCCATATCGATCATTACATTTACATTTTCAGCCACAACATTCTTAGAAGCGTCCAGCAACTGGCCGGCAGTGCCCAATACTGCATCTGCAGAAAGGGAGAGACCGGAAATTTCGCCAAACAGAATGTTTTGACCATAAGTGGCATTGGACAACAGCACCTCGCCGGATTGCAAGAAGGTATAGACATAACCTTCCGGCGCAATCAGATTGGCACTATTTACAAAATCAGCGCCGCCGAAAAGCTGCCAATTCACATGACCGCCCGCAAAGAGGGTCTCATGAAACATCTCTGCGCCGGGCAGATTGGTCAGCAGCATACCAAAAGCGATCGGCAGCAGGAGCAAGGGCTCAAACTGCTTTACGATAGCCAGATAGGAAAGCACAAATGCAATGGCGATCATAATCAGGCATTTCCAATTATCCCCGCCAAACATGGCAAAGCCCGTCTGACTCAAAAAATTAGTAATAGCATCTAACATCAGATTTTTCCTCCTCGATGAAAAGGATTACTGAATGGTGCAGAGCACATCGCCGCTGGATACAGCAGCGCCCTTTGCTACAGCAACCCCTGCGATGGTACCATCGCAAGCAGCCATAATCTCATTTTCCATCTTCATTGCTTCCAAGACAAAGAGCACATCGCCCTTCTTTACAGCAGCGCCGTTTTGCACATTCACGGCCAGAATGGTGCCGGGCATGGGAGCAGCGACAGTCTCACCGCCTGCAGGAGCAGCAACAGGAGCTGCGGCAGGTGCGGGAGCAGCGGCAGGAGCGGGAGCGGCAGCAGGAGCTGCGGGAACACCGTCCATAACCTCCAAAGATACTTCGTACATGGTACCGTTTACATTAACTTTATACATTTTCATGGTTTCAAACTTCCTTTCTTATATTTTTTTCAAAGACAAAATACGGATGGCGCTCACATCGGTGCCCAGCTCTTCTGCCAAGCAGCAAGAGATGGCTGCAACCAATTCGCCGCGATTGGGAATCTCAGCCGCCGCAGGAGCAGCAGGTGCTTGCGCTACGGGAGCAGAAGCCTCTTCCTTCTTTTCAAGAAGACGGACCACCTTGCCCATCAGCACGCACAGGATCACGATACAAATCAGACCCAAAAAGACAGTTCCAATTCCCAAAAGAACCACCGTACCGATCGGCAATGTTCCGGGAACCAATAATGCGGTATTTATCATCGAAATTTACCTCCTTTCTAAATAAAACCCCATATTTACCATTATGGATAATTTTATCATGCTTGTCAATTAATGTCAACGGCTTATTATACAAAATCCTTTTTCTTTTCCCCCTTATTTTATGCATAATATTTGCATTTTTCTTTCTTATATGTACGGGGCTTGATATTATGTTTCGTTTATGGTATATTTATTAAGATCGTGAAAATCAAAGGAGAAAAAGATGTTTAACTTTTTATGGAACAATATATGGGGGCAGATGCTGATGACCTTATTAGTCTCCATGGTCCCCGTCATTGAATTAAGAGGCGCCATCCCGCTCGCCACCGCCCATGGCTTGGATTTTCGCATTGCCATTCCCCTTGCCATTATCGGAAATCTGATCCCCGTTCCTTTTATCATTATCTTCATTCGCAAAATTTTTGCATGGATCAGAAAGCATCTGCCGAAATTGGATGGGTTCATCGGCAAATTGGAGGGGCGAGCCCAATCTAAATCGGAGACGGTGCAAAAATATGCCTTTTGGGGGTTATTCCTCTTTGTGGCGATTCCTCTGCCCGGCACCGGCGCATGGACCGGCGCATTGATCGCAGCCATGCTGGATATGCGGCTGAAAAAAGCCTTTCCCTCTATCGTTTTGGGTGTTCTGACTGCCGGAGCCATTGTAGCAATCGTCAGTTACGGAGCACTGGCAATTTTTACATAAACATAAAAAGGGTCTGAAAAAATCGTAATGATTTTTTCAGACCCTCTTCATTTATAGTAACAGTGCAACGAGAAAACAAATCAGTGCTCCGCAAAGGGTGGGAATCAAAAAAGCAGCGAAGGTCCATTTTTTACTGCCGGTCTCCTTATAAACCGTAAGCAATGTGGTGGAGCAGGGCCAATGCATCAAGGAGAAAAGAATGGCACAAAGCGCGGTAACCCAAGTCCAACCCTGCTGAAGCAGCAGTTGCTGCAAATCTGCAAGGGAGGAAAACTCCGTCAGGCTTCCTTGAGACAGATAAGCCATAATCATAATCGGGACAACAATCTCATTGGCGGGAAACCCCAGAATAAAAGCAATAAGAATGACGCCATCCAGCCCCAAAAGACGCCCCAGCGGATCAAGAAAGGCGGCGCCATAATTTAAGAGACTGGTTCCTCCCACCGAGAGATTGGCCACCAGCCAAAGAAGCATGCCTGCAGGCGCCGCCACTGCCGCCGCCCTTCCCAATACAAAGAGGGTGCGATCCAGCACCGAGCGGATCAGCACTTTCCCGATCTGAGGCTTCCGATAAGGCGGAAGTTCCAGGACAAAGGAGGAAGGCTCCCCTTTCAGCAAGGTAACCGATAAAAGCTTTGAGACCAAAAAGGTCATCAAGATCCCCAAAAGAATGACCGCTGTCAGCAAAAGCGCAGAAACGAAAGAGCCGAGAGCGCCGCCCCCAACCCCCACAAAAAAGATGGTAATCAAACTTAAAATGGTCGGGAATCGGCCGTTGCAAGGCACAAAATTATTGGTTAGAATCCCGATCAGCCGCTCTCGGGGGGAATCGATAATCCTACAGCCGCTGACCCCCACTGCATTGCAGCCGAATCCCATACACATGGTAAGGGCCTGCTTTCCGCAGGCGCGGCATCGCTGAAAGGGACGGTCTAAATTATAGGCGATGCGCGGCAGCAAGCCTGCATCCTCCAAAAGGGTAAAGAGAGGAAAAAAGATGGCCATCGGCGGCAGCATCACCGAGACAACCCATGCAAGAGTCCGATAGCAGCCCAACACCAAAAGGCCGTGCAACCAATCGGGCGCGCCCCAATGATGAAAGAGCGCGGTAAGCTGATCCTGCACCCAAAATAACGCTTCCCCCAGCCAAGCAGAGGGATAATTAGCGCCCACGATGGTAATCCAGAAGACTCCTGCAAGCAACAAAAGCATCAAAGGATAGGCCAACCATCGATGGGTAACCACCCGATCGATCATACGATCCCGCTCATGATATCCGCCGGGGGCGTAAACAATCTTTTTCGCCATCCGCTCTGCCTCTGCCACAAGCGCGGCCGCTAAATGATCCTGCAGCTCTTCTTTGGGGAAGCCCTTCTCTCTCAGCTTTTCCCTTGCTTGCTCTACCGCCTCCATCCGCTCCTGCGATGGATGCGCGAAAAGCCATTCTTGGGCAGCCGGATCTTCCTCTAAAAGCCGCAGGCTCAACCATCGAGGATGAGGTGCTTCTTCCAAAAGCGGCTCTACCATCGCCAACGCCTTTTCTACTTCCGCACCATACCCGATCTTCAAGGGTGGGGCGGGCGGCTGCTCCATCAGCCGATCCATCGCTTCCTTCAAAAGCCTTCCGCTTTCCGGCTTGCGCCCTTCTACGCAAAGAACGGGGATTCCCAATTCCTCTTCCAGCCTTTTGGTATCCAAAGAAATTCCTTTGCGGCGCACCTCATCCATCAAATTGACGCAAAGCAGGATTCTCCCTCCCATCTCCCGAATTTGGAGAGCAAGATTCAAATTTCGCTCAAGGCAGGTGCCATCGCAGACGACCACTGCCCCATCCCATCCTCCGAAGCAGAGAAAATCCCTTGCCGCTACTTCTTCCGGCGAGCGGGCGATCAGAGAATAAGTACCGGGAAGATCCACCAAGGTATAAGAATAGGCCTCGGTGGTGCAGGAGCCTCTGGCATTCGCCACAGTCTTCCCTGTCCAATTTCCTGTATGCTGATGTAGCCCTGTGAGCCGATTGAAGAGGGTGCTTTTCCCCACATTGGGATTTCCTGCAAAGGCAATCAGCCGATCCTCTTCCGAAAAGCGCATTATTCCCATTCCTTCGCCTCCTCCATTTTAATATAGCGGCTATCCTCGCTCCGAAGAGCAATCACCGCACCTCTGATCAAATAGGCAGACGGATCTCCCAACGGAGCCCGCCCCAGACATTCCACAAGCGTCCCCTCAATCAATCCCATATCCAATAATCTTCTGCGGATCGGGCCATGGCAGCAAAGGGCCGTAATCCGCCCTCGCTCCCCTACCGCAAGATCTTTCAAGCTTGTAACCATTTTCTTTTTCCTCCCAAGGTTTCTTGTATTATCTTATTACCGAGGATGGAGAAAGGTTAAAAAAGGTTAATGAAAAATACTCTTGCTTAATATTTTATAATAATGTAAAATTAAGATGTTTAGGGTGACAAGAGTCGAACCTACTACGGTTTCTCTCGCCCCTTTTCTCGCCTTGCTTGTGTTCATTTTTGCAAGGCGACAGCCTTGCTGCAAATTTCACACTTCGCCTTTCAAAAAAAGATGGCAGAGAGAAACTCTTCGACCTGTCAAATGAAGAATTTTTTGAGAGAGTGAAGCTGAAGAACGCAGTAATACTGCCGTATTACAA
>JAFSCX010000002.1 GCA_017436525.1 Clostridia bacterium
ATTTTGAATAAAATTTTCTGCTTTCCGCCGATCTGCTCTCTACCGTACCTATGTACGCCGACGAGAACAGATCGACGAAATCTGCACTCTTTTTTGAGAGTCTACCAGCGTGTCAAAAACCTCCGCAGGAGTTTTTTGACACGCTGTAAAAAACACTGCGAAACTTATTTATAAAAGTTTCACAGTGTTTTTTTATACTTTGCTGTAAGAATAAAATTGATATTCCTTTTGGGTCTTAACAAAAACACCTGTCTTGGCCAAAAGCAAACCATAAACAGTATGGTTTTTATCAATTGAAAATTGAGAGATTCCGTCGGTTCGTTCCACAACCAATTTTTCTTCCAGCCGATAGGCCACTCCTTCTTGCCCCGAAGAGAGGTTTTCTATTTTCCCTTTTTCAGTTCGGATCACTTTATTAGATTTCAGATCTACCACTTCTAAATGTTTTTTCGATTCGAAGGAACGGTTCAAATAAGCCTTCCCGTCCCAAAAAACACACTGATCACCCTCTGCATACTCTCCGACAACACTCTTCTCATCTTTATCGGGATTGTAGCTATAAAGCGTATATCCATAGTAAAAATAGAGATTTCCCTCATGCCAATTCATATGGGGTTTTGCTGTGCCGATATAACCAAGAGGGCAAAGCTCTTCAGTCTCTTGGGAGAAAAGCTCCGTTTTGCAAAGGGTGGCCCGATTGCCCTCTTCCAAACGATACCAATAGATAAATCCTTCTCCGAGGCAGGCATAAGCATGATTTTTCAACGTGTAACCGACCCGATCTTCCGGATCTCTTTCATTGATAAGATAAAGCTCTTCCCCGATAAAAAGCAGATCTTTCCCTTGGGCGCTCTCCATTTGATAGCAGATTTTCTCTGTTTCAGCAAGCAGAACTTTCCTTCCCGCAGGTGTTTCAGCATAGAGATTATTCTCTTCCTTATAGTAAACTTGCTCTAAGCCTGCCCCAATCAACCGGCCTTTTGCAATTTTTTCGCCGACGGTCTTCTCAATTGTTCCCTCGAGGATCGCTCCTTCGCTTTCATAGTAAAAAGCATCCTGCGTTGCCGCCATGTTAGCGTTAATGTGATCGATCCCAGAACTTCGATCCTCCGCCGCCGTATCGGGAGCAGCGGTATCCTCCCATTCCACGGAACAGCCGCAAAGCAGCAGCACCATCGCCAATAATATTGCTG
The DNA here is from genome assembly GCA_017436525.1 of Clostridia bacterium. Taxonomy (GTDB): domain Bacteria; phylum Bacillota; class Clostridia; order Oscillospirales; family QAKW01; genus QAKW01. The sequence goes on from JAFSCX010000002.1 coordinate 1,194, forward strand.
TAAACCGCTTCATCTTCCCGCCTCCTTTTTACATATTTTCTTATTCTGTTGCAACCTCTTGCTCCGAATGAATAAAGCGATTGCATTTTCCGGTAGAAAAATCACCTACCGTAATATACGTATTCCCAAGATTGGCCATTCCCTGCGGATTTGCCGCCATGATTCTGCTATAGATCCAATCCTCTCCCAAATGAAGAACATACGGTGTTTCATCGATATAAAATTCACAATCTTCCGCTTCGGTATCATACTCCCAATAGCCTCTCTCTACGGCAGGCAGTCCATTGGCCCATCGATAATCATCTGTAACTTCCTTCTCGGAAGCAATATCATAATACCAAAAAATCTTATCAAAACCGCGCCAATAACAGGCCCGTACCACACCGTTTATAATGTCGAAAAACGGCCCATCCATGGGATACAATGTAACTTTTGAAAAATCCATGGGCTCTTTGAATACACCGCTATTTGTATCATAAACAAGCGGATTTTCGCTGTCTTTATATAAAAACAACCGATCTTCCGATGCGCCCATTTCCCATTCCCCGCTCAATTCACGGAGAAACTTTTCCTTTGGATTTTCAATCTTCGCCGTATATAAGACTGTATTTTCCTCTTCTGCAACCATATAATAAATGGCATCCTTTATCACTGCTGCCGCCGTAACATTTGCATTAATTTTTGTTCGTTTACTCTGCAAGGTTTTCAGATCAACGGTATCAACAAAGTTTTCACCCGCCGATGAATGAAAGAGGATGATCTTCTTATCAAAAGAAAAATGAAAGCCCTCATCTGCCGCCGATTGAAGTTCTATCCATTTTGCTCCTTCTTTGGATAGATCAAGGGCGCAATAATGGGTATCGGTCTTTCCCAGCAAGAGAAAATCGTATAAAGCAATCAATTCCCCTTTCAGAAGATCCTTTGGTTTTTCACTCCCATCTAAGGGAACCGCGTAGATGTGCGGTTGCCAAGGGTCCCTCTTATAGGGATCACATTCATAAAAGGCTTTTCCCCCGTAAAGAACCACTCTGGCCATTCGATCTTCCGGTCCGGTGTAACCCGCTTCAATCGCAGGATCTATTTCACGATCGTCTGCTTGCTCTTTAGAAGGCTCTTCCTTTTCCCCCTGAGGCTGATTCTCCACCGCTGTATCGGGAGCGGCGGTATCCTCCCATTCCACGGAACAGCCGCAAAGCAGCAGCACCATCGCCAATAATATTGCTGTAAACCGCTTCATCTTCCCGCCTCCTTTTTTGCATATTTTCTTACCAATTTCATTATATTTGGATTTTTCTTCCAAAGCAAGCAATCCGGCAAAATGTAACACTAATGTAACAAAGGCCTGTCATTCTATCCAAATCTCATCCACTTTGATTGTTCATTCTTTATAAGAAAGGCGTTCCGTTTTAGCGGAACGCCTTTTGCCTTATACCTTCGGTGCGGGATGATCGGTAACAGAGCTATATTCATAGCTATTTCCTTCCGACCAACGGACGGTATAGATCAGCCCGCCTTCCGCATAGGCAGCACCATACTCATTGGCACTGCTCACCCCTTTCCCGCTAAGCCGATATTCTTTTTGGTTCAAAACAACCTGCAGTAACCCTTGCTCTGCCCTATAATAATATCCATTGTCGATCTCAAAACAGTGCTCCGGTTTCTTGCTCACATCTTCGCCATAATTCTCGGCAATATGATAGAGCCAATATTTCCAAGAATATAAGTCTTCACCTTCATCGCGGTATCGGACACAGACGGTTCCGTTGCCGAGGTTAAAGGAGACGGGTGTATCCGGACCGTGAGTGAGATCACAATAGAATCTCCTCGGAACAAAAGTTTTTCCTGTCTCAAGATCCAAAACATAAGGGTTTTCCCCCTCTTTCGCCAGGAAAATCCGCTCTCCCGCCTGCACCCAATCATATTCGCTGTCGCATTGGATCAGTTGGGTAGACTTTTTGCTTTTCATATCTCCGCGATAAAGGACTTGCTCCTCTCCGTTCTCAACTGAATAGAAGAGATCCTCTCCGCTCAATACCGCCTCTTCAATCTCTACACCGAGCTTTACCCGCTCATCGGTCAGTTCCTCCAAGTCGATCACCTCAATCTCCCGCTCCCCAAAAACGAGAAGCTTTCCTTCATATACAAAGCGGTGCTCCTCTTCCTCCATAAGAGCGGAGAGAGTCGTCCATACAGAGGTTTTCTTTGAAAGATCCAATGCTGCATACTTTCCGTTGAGGCTTCCTATAAGAATAGAACCGTAAATGCCGCTCACCGTTCCTTCACAAAGATATTGCGGCGTTTCTCCCTTCCCCAGCCTTAGGGCATAGAGATAATCTTTCCCTCCGCATGAGACCGAATAATAGGCTGTATCCCCATAAAGATAAGCCCCGCCCGCGCTTTCACTTTCGCTGTCAAGCTTTCCTAAGGTCTTGATTTCTTCCTTTTGAGCGGCTCCGCCTGTTTCGGCATGGGGGAGTTCTTGCTCTTTTTCGGTACTGCTCTCCTGCTCTTTTATCTCTGCTTCTTCTCCGTTTTTATTTTCTTTCGAGGCAGAACCCTGAGGCTGATTCTCCACCGCTGTATCGGGAGCGGCGGTATCCTCCCATTCCACGGAACAGCCGCAAAGCAGCAGTGCCATTGCTAATAATATTGCTGTAAATCGCCTCATCTTGCTGCCTCCTTTTATGCATATTTTCTTTACAATTTTATTATATTAGGAATTTTCTTCCAATGCAAGCAGTCCGGCAAAATGTAACATTAATGTAACAAAGGCTCGTGAAATGATCTGAATTTTGATCGAACGGTTTATATAATCTGCATAAAAACGACCCGTTGAATCAAGGGACGATCCTGCGATTGAGAAAAGCATGACCCATCAACAATCATAGAACCGCCCCCCTGACTATTTGTTGCTTTTATTTGTCTTTATCGCCGAGATTATCAAGAAAAATGGTAATTACAATAAGAACCGATGCGATTGGAAGTAAGTAGGAAATAATATCCAAGATGCGCGGGATTTCATACCCGATACCCATTACTTTGATAAAAATACTCAGCAGCAAAAGATAAATAGATAAAAAGTAACGAAAAAATTTTTTCATTTTTTAAGCCTCCGTTCATTTCGGTGCAGGATGGGTGCGGAAAAGGTGAGCGGTAAATGTTTCACCCTCATCCCAACGGCAGGAAAAGATGGTTGCGGATGTAGCGGCAATCATACCGTATTGATTGGCATCCTTCAGATAGGTATGCACATGTCCGTTGAGATAGGCGGTCTGCTCCTTACCATCAATATACACACGGAAGGTATGAGAAGCCCCGCTTCCACCGCCGGTATAATAACCCCCGTTTGCAAGATACTGCCGATCCTCATTGGGGATCTCCTCTGCATCGGCGCCTTGGTCTTTCGCAATATCATAAGCCCAAAGCCCATCCAATGTATTGATATATGCAATCGATTCCTGTCTCTGTTCTAATCTCGGATAATATGTACTGGGATTAAATCCCGGAATCTGACCCGTACATTCAAATATCTTCGGCTGTCGAATTTCCATTGACTCAAGCTCCAGCACATAAGGGTTTTCTCCATTTTTATGAAACAACACCCGCTCACCGGCCTGCTCCCATCCAAATCCCTCTTTGGCGGTATGAAGCTTTTCAGCAGTTTTCTTCAGAAGATCGCCGCGATAAAACTCTACTCCCCGATCGGTCTGCGCCGAATAATAAAAAATGTCGCCATCTACGGTCGCATCTGCGATCTTGACGCTGATCTTCTTCCGCTTCTCGCTCAATTTTTCAAGATCGATCATCTGGGCATAGTTCTTTTCGCCTGCACTGCCGAAGATCAAAAGCTGATTTTTCCATTGCAGCCGAACCGTCTCCTGCAACTGCCCGGAAAAGAAAATTTTCTCAAGCTTTTTCGCTTTAAGATCAATCGCAAAATAGCGCCCGTCTTCACTCCCCACCAAAACCGAACCGTATAGCCCGCTCAGCGTTCCTTTTCCAAAATATTGAGGAGTTTCCTTTTCTCCAAGCTTCAAAGAATAGAGATAGGCATATTCTTGATTTTCCACATGATAGTAGGCAGTATCCCCATAAAGGAAGGCATCGCCTGCGCTCCAGCCCACCTCATAAAGCTCCGCCAAGGTTCCTATCTCTTCTTGATCAATGGCGGGAATTGTTTCGGTTTGCTGCTCTTTTTCGCTGTCGGTATCCTCCTTTTTATCAGCCGCGGCAGTATCCTCCTTCTTTCCTTCGCCCTTCTCCTCGGCAGGTGCCTCTTGCTCTTTAGAAGGCTCTTCCTTTTCCCCCTGAGGCTGATCCTCCACCGCTGTATCGGGAGCGGCAGTCCCCTCCCATTCCACGGAACAGCCGCAAAGCAGCAGCACCATCGCCAATAATATTGCTGTAAACCGCTTCATCTTCCCGCCTCCTTTCTCCGCTTATATCTTATTAAAATTCCACTTTTTCAAAGATCTCCATGAGCTGTTACTCCCCTTACCTTTAATTATTATAGGCCTCAAAAACGGTGCCGTCGGGCAGGGGGCAGAGGGCTTCCGTATTTTCTCCATACTGATAGGAGGGAATCTCAGAAGATTCCTTGGCTAAAAAGCGATAGCCGCCCTCCACCTTTTCAAAAACATATTTATTTACATTTTTCTTTGGATCTTCATATTGTTTGTCTTGAAAAATCAGCTTGCCTCCCTCTTCCGCATAAGTGCCAATGGCAATCGTCCCTCCTGCCGAACCAAGACGAAAGAGAAACCAGCCGTTTTCTTCTAAACCAAATGCGGGCGGAATGTCCAATGTGGTTCCGACAGCCTTGAAGATATAACGGCAGTTTATGCCGCCCTTATCATCTTCAATCCTATCTTTCAGCTTATCAATCTTCTCTGATTTGCAAATAATAAGATCTTTTGGAGAGTTCCTATCGGGTTGAACTCCTAATGTATAGATTCTGGCCGCTTTATAAGTCTCATAAGGGTATTCCACTGATCCGCCATCGTAATAGGTATGTTTCACTCCGCGATCCCACTCTGCATAAAGCTCATCCAAAATCTTCGGGTCCTTGGCTAATGCCTCTCTTAATTCTACTGTTTTTCCTTCTACATGGATGTAAAAATTCTTGATGCCGTAGTAATAGATCTCATAATCAAAATGCTTCCCCAAGTCCCCTTTGGTCAGCCGCTCCAATTCGGTAGAATCATTATATTCCACCTTCATAACGATAGAATCGGAAGGCTCTTTTTGCTCTTCTTCATCCTGCTCCTCTTCCTTTGGCGGATTTTCTTCTTGAGATTGTTCCGCTTGAGGCTTCTCCTCTTGCTCTTGAGGATCTTCGGATGGCTCTTCCTCTTTTATTTCATGAAATTCCATCTTCTCCGATTGATCGCCGTTTTCTTCTTTTTCTACCCATTGATCTGCGGCCGCCTCTTCTTCATCAGAAGCCGCCTTGCAGCCGGATAGAATCATCATTGCGATCAAAAGCAATGCCAATAAACGCTTCATCCTCCCGCCTCCTTTTTGCATATTTTCTTTACAATTTTATTATATTAGGAATTTTCTTCCAAAGCAAGCAATCCGGCAAAATGTAACACTAATGTAACATAGGCCCGTGAAATGATCTAAATTTTGATCGAACGGTTTATATAATCTGCATAAAAACGACCCATTGAATCAAGGGCCGATCCTGCGATTGAGAAAAGCATGACCCATCAACAATCATAGAACCGACCCCTGATTATTTGTTGCTTTTATTTGTCTTTATCGCCGAGATTATCAAGAAAAATGGTAATTACAATAAGAACCGATG
>JAFSCX010000018.1 GCA_017436525.1 Clostridia bacterium
CAAAAAAATACTCTTTTCAAAATCCTTGACCGCAAAGCGAGAAGATTTTGGGGAATTTTTGCTCAATTTGGATGAAGCAAGGCTGCCGCCTTGCGAGAACAAATTGGGTGAAAAGCACCGAATTATGCCGCTTTGCGGCGGGTTCAAGTTTAATTGCTCACCCTAAAGAGATCCTCATCCAAGACAATCTCCATAATTTTCTGATAATAGCCGGTAGGATTCCGGCGGAAGCGATCTGCCACATAATAAGCATCCTTCCGATCGGGCACCAACACCTGATAAGAGAGCATCACCTCACCCTGCTCCCGAATGGTGCAATCCACCAAAAAGCCGCTCTCCGATTCCTGAATCTTTGCGGAGATTTCTTCATCCTCCTGCTTTTGCTTGAGGCTTGCTTTCAGGGCCGCCAAGGTTTTGCTTTTTACATTATAAGGCAGGCGGCCTTCATATTCCGCCTCCACCTCAAGGCCCTGCTTGGTGATCTTATAGCTGCCGGTATCTTCCAGAGAGGCGATATCCATCATTCCCGCTATCAGCAACTGCTCCACTGCCTGAGAATAATCGAAATATTCCACCAACCCATCCTGCATCAATACATCGGTCAGCAAAACCTCACTGACCACACAGCCTGCTTCCTTCAAAAGAAAGAGGATCAGCGCTTTTACATCAGGTATTTCTTTTAATCCGCCAAGTTCCGGCATAGCAATACTCCTTTTTCGAATCATTATCTTTATTATACCACCGCCCCCTCCATAAAGCAAGATAAACTATTGCAAATCAAGAGAAAATCATTATAATAAAAAGCGGAGGTAAAATGCGATGGAGATCAAGATACCGTATAACAAAAATCTGCAACTGCCTTCTGCTCCTTGCGGAAAAATGGAGCATTTTTTATGGCTGCAGAATGGATGCCGGCCGGAGAGCGGTTTTTATCTTTGCTATAATGAGCAGGCCTTAAAGATTCGGCTTTTTTCCAAAGAATATCCCCGCTTTATCAAGGCAGAAAGAGATGATGATGCTGTTTGGGAGGATCATTGCTTGGAATTCTTTTTTGCCCCTTTCGGAAAGGAAGAGCCTTATATCAACTTTGAATGTAATCCCAATGGCCATATGATTATCGCCTTTGGAAAGGATCGCTATCATCGCTTGGTTCTTACCCAATCTCTCAAGCCATCTCTTCATCTGCAAACGGCGATCCACGCAGATTCTTGGGAGATTGAATATACCATTCCCTTTGATGCGCTGGCCCCTCTCTACGGCAAAACGTTTATTCCGGAAAAAGGGAGAGAATTTGCCTTCAACGCTTATGTATGCGGCGATCTGGCAGAGCCGCCTCGTTATGGGGTTTGGAGCGAAATTGATCTGCCTGCCCCCGATTTTCATTGCCCCCGATTTTTTGGAAAAGGAGTATTGGACTAATGGGTCTTTTTAAGAAAAAAAGGGAGAAGGACGAAAATCTTGCCCTTCTTCGCAAATTGGATCAACGGGGCGTTTCCATCCTCGCCGAACGGGATCCTGCCACCTATCAGGAGCGGATTTTAGGAAGAGACGGTGCCTTCAGCATCACAGAGGAGGATGAGCTGGTTATCAGCTGTGAAAATAAAATCCTCTTCCGCTATTCCCTGAAGGAGATTCGAGGCGGAGAGCTGATGAACCTCTCAGGCATCTGCCTGAATGTGGGAGAGCGGCGATTCGTAGCATATTATACCGACGGCACATTAGGAAAGAAAAAATAGAGTGTGATTGATTCACACTCTATTTTTTCATCACTTCATTATAGATTTCATTTTTAGCCACGCCCCGATCGGAAGCGGCGGCCTTGATGGCCTCTTTTTTAGAAAGCCCTGTCTGGACATAATATTCCACATGGGCGGCAGGAGAAAGCTTTTCCCAAAAAGGTGCCTCCTCCTTACATTCCTTGGCCCCTTCCAATACAAGGACATATTCTCCTCTCGGAGTAACCTCCTCATAAAAAGCAATCATCTCACTGATGGTGCCACGCTGCACCGTCTCATGCAGCTTGGTCAGCTCTTTGCAAAGGGCGATTCGGCGGTCGCCGAAATGCTCCAGCAAATCCTGCAAGGTGGTGCGCAACTTTTGGGGCGCTTCATAAAAGATCAGCGTCTCTTTTTTATTTTTCAGCTCTTCAAGGTGGGACAAGCGATTCTTTTTGGTGGTGGAAAGAAAGCCCTCAAAGGAAAACCGCCCTGTAGGCAGGCCCGAGAGGATCAATGCGCCGATCAGCGCGCATGGCCCCGGAATAAAGGAGACCTCATAACCCTGCTCGGTAAGCAATACCACCAGATCCTCTCCCGGATCGCTGATGCCGGGCATCCCCGCATCGGTAACCAGCGCGCAGATCTCGCCCCCTTGAATACGGCGCAAAATCTCCATGCCCCGCTCTCTTTTATTATGCTCAAAATAGCTGATCATGGGCTTTTTGATTCCCATATGATTCAAAAGTTTTAAGGTATTGCGGGTATCCTCGGCGGCAATGAAATCCACCTGCTCCAAAATTTCTTTGGTGCGCTTGGAGAGATCTCCCAAATTGCCGATGGGAGTACCCACCAGATATAATACAGGCTCGCCCATGGCGTTACCTCCGATAAATTTTTTTCAATTCTTCGCTCATAGAGCCATCCTCATGATGAAGGATCAGAGTGGGCTCAATGGTCAGCTCCCGCTCCCCGCAGCGGATTCCCTCTACCAAAAAGAGGATGGGCCGCTCCCCTTGGCGGGGCTCAACCAACCGCAGGCGAGAGGGGCGCAGCTTATGCTTCTCCATCGCCAAAAGACATTCCGCCATCCGATAGGGGCGGTGGACCATGCAAAAGCGCCCGCCATCATTGAGCAGCCGCTCCGCCGCGCAGAGCACCTCCTCCAGATTGCAGCATTCTTCTCTTCTGGCAATATTCTTATGGGGATTCTCCCCCACCAAGCCTCGATTCAGCGGCTCATAAGGAGGATTGACCGTTACCAAATCATAAGCGTGCTTGGGGCAAAGAGATTCGATCTTATTAAGATCTCCCTCGATGACCCGAAAGCGATCCTGGCATTGATTTTCTTCTATGCTTTTTTCCATCAGACGGCAAAGATAGGGCTGAATTTCCAGCGCTTCCACCTGCTCCGCCTTTTCATAGGCCAGCAGCAAAAAGGCCACAATCCCTGTGCCGCTGCAAAGATCGATGACCCGCCCTTTCTTTTTGCAGGCCGCAAAATCCGCCAGCAGCACCCCATCGGTGCCAAAGCGGAAATAATCTTCATTTTGCCAGATCTTCCAGCCGCCCAGCTGAAGATCATCCAATTGATCCTTCCCGGCCATGCTTATTCTCCGCGAACGGCCCGCAGCCGCAGATCATCCCCATAAAAATAGCAATAGGTGAAATGACCCAGCATCCGCGATACAATCCGCTCATCATAGGCCTTTTGCAGCCCTTCCAAATTCAAATTGGTAGAGAAAAGCATCGGCTTGCGGCAACGAATCCGCCGATCCATCAGATCGGTTAAGGTGGCGATGGTATAGGAGGTGCGGCTCTCGGTGCCGAGATCGTCCAGAATCAGCATATCGGCAGAATAGAATTGCTCCAGCATCTCCTGCTCATCATGGAAGCGGGCATTTTCAATGCGGCGGGCAAATTCCGGCGCGCTGATATAGATCACGCTCTTCCCCTTCTCCAAAAGCGCCTTGGCAAGGGCGGTGGAAAGATAGGTCTTTCCAAGGCCGGTGGCGCCGGTAAAAAGAAGGGAACGCTGCTGATTTTCAAAATCCTCCGCATAATCACGGCAAAGCTTAAAGATCCGCTTCATATTCTCTCTCGGAGAGAGCAAGCCGCCCTCACTTTCCGTGCTGAAAAGAGAGAGATCAAAATTCTCAAAGCTTTGATGGGTAAGCGCCTGCTCCAGATTGGAGGCACGGAAATTTTCGGCGATCAGCTCCCGCTTAAAACATTCACACATTCCCTCTTCCCCCATGCCGGTATCCTTGCAAAGGGGGCAATTAAAATGAGGCTCCAGATCGGCATGGATGGATTTCAAAAAATCCTCCCGCTCCCGCTGCAGCCGCTCCAGCTTCTCTTGGGCGGCGGCAGTATCCTTTCCATGGAGCATCGCATGGCAATAAGCACTGCCCGCTTCGGTAATTTCCTGATCCACCTTAGAAAGATAGGGGTTTTCCCGATAGATTTTCTCTTTTCGCTCCGCCGCCTCATATACAATCTGGGCGCGGCGGGCGGCAAAGGCTGCCCAAAGCTGCTCTTTACTCATCCTTCTTCTCCTCCCTGCATTTTCCCGATTACAAGCTTCTCCAGCTCCGATAATCCCTTATGCTCCTGCCGACCGGTCCGTAAGGCAGGCTCTTCCTTAATCTCCGCCACTTTTTGAATTCCCTGCTCGCTCCAATTCTGCAGGATTTTATTCATATAGGGGAAGCTCATCTGCCCCTTATTGTCCATACACCGATTGTAGGCCTCTAAGATCAGCTCCTCTGTAAGCCCCTTTTCCAGCCATTCCCCGATCTGCTCCTTTTGCTTCTTGGAAAAGGCAGTAGCAATCCCGAAAGCCTTCTGCAGCCGCCGCTCCAGCGCGCGGGATTGCTCCAGCGATCCGATCTTGGCTTCTGCCTGCTCAAAGCTTTGGATGCCCTCGTCATACCAATCAACCGCCACAGTCTCCATATACCGATAGGAGAATTTATCAATGCTATTGCAATAAGCCGCCAATTGCACGATCATTTCGGGGGTAAAGCCCAAATTCTCCTGCATATTATAGAAAAGCGAAGCCATCAAAGAGTTGAGGGGTTTGCCCACCAAGCGCTCAATCTCTTTGAGCATCCCTTGAAAATCGGGGCTTGCCTCCTCCAGAATGGTGGAGGGCTGCACCCGAGGAAGCTCGCGGGGCAATACCGTCTTGGTGCCGCTGACCAGCCGCAATCTTCCCTGCTCATTGATCAGAATCTGCTCCCGCACCCAATAGGAAACCGCCTCTTCTACCTCTTTGGCGGTCATGCCGCAATGGGAGGCGATCTCCTCGGATGTATGAGCAAGCTGATCAAAGCGCAATAAAAAGAGCAGCACCTTCAGCTGGCCGCCGGTGGTGGCGGAAAGCATCTGATCCACAATCCTTGCGGGAATCGCCACCTTCTTCATCTCTGTATTTTCAAATTGAAATTTCATACCATTCATTCCTTTTTCGGAAAAATTCGATATTGATCGATAATAACCCATATTAAAGAGATTATATCATATCGATTTTCTTATTGCAAGTCGGTTGAAAATGAAAAATAAATGTGTTAAAATGAGATGAAAATAAGATGAGGTAGAAAAAATGCTGTTTGGTCAAAAAGAACGTTATATGATCGTGGGGCTTGGAAACCCCGGCAAAAAATATGAAAACACCCGCCACAATGCGGGCTTTATGGCATTGGATGTTCTGGAAGAGGCGTTTTCTGCATCTTCTGTCAAGAGCAAAAAAACGGCCGACATTAAAAAGGCAACCAAGCGGGGGCAAGAGCTTTTCTTTGTGCGCCCCTTAACCTTTATGAACCTTTCGGGCAATGCAGTGGCAGAGGTGGGAAGCTTTTATAAGATCCCCAAAGAGCATATCATTGTCATTGCCGATGATGTCTCCATGGATGTGGGAAGGCTTCGCCTTCGGGATAAAGGGAGCGACGGCGGCCATAATGGTCTTAAGGATATTATCCGCGCTCTGGGCGGCAATGAATTTATCCGCATCAAAATCGGAGTGGGCCAAAAGCCCCATCCCGATTATGATCTTGCCGATTGGGTCTTGGGCCGCTTTTCCAAAGAGGATGAAAAAAAGCTTCAAGAAACCCTCTCGCCCCTGCCCGATTGCCTTTCCTTGCTGCTGCAGGGGGAATTCTCCAAAGCGCAGAATCAATTCAATAGGTGATTTTTTATGTCTCTCACCAATCTTTTGCGGGAAGAGCCCGCGCTGAAGGGTCTGCCCCTTGAAGGCAGCCGGCCCATTGCCATCAACGGTCTTTCGGGCGGCGGCTGCTATCTGGCGGCAGCAGCCCTTTGCCAAAATTCGAATCATAAGGGAATCTATGTGGCCCGCGAGGAGGCGGGGGTGCAAAAGATTCTCTCGGCTTTTCGCGCCCTTTTGGGGGATGGGGTCCTCTATCTTCCCGAGCGGGAGCTTCTTTTTGAGGAATATGCCGCCCGCTCAAGGGAGGAGGAAAATCTGAGAGCAGATACCATCGCCCGTATGCAGAAGGGGAATTATCGCTTGGTTGTAACCACCCTCTCCGCTCTGCTGACGCCCTGCCCTCCTCCCGAAAGCAGCAGCCATCATCGTCTCCGCCTTGCTATCGGGCAGGAATTTTCTCCCGATGACCTTACTGCTTTTTTAATTGAGCAGGGCTATACGCGCTTCGATTTAGTGGAAGGGGCAGGCACCTTTGCCAAAAGAGGGGGCATTTTGGATCTTTTCTCCCCCAATTATCCCGATCCCTTGCGGATTGAATTTTTCGGGGATGAAATCGACCGCATTGTCTTTTTCGATCCCCTCTCTCAGCGCACCTTGGAACCCATCGAGCAAGTAGAGATTTGCGGTTGCGGCGGGCGCAGCGGGGAAAATAAAGCCCTGCTGCCTTTGCTTAAAGAATTATATGAGCAAAATGCTCATGAGGCCATTGCCGCCGATATCGAGCGGCTGGAAAACGGCAGAGAGCTGCAGCATGACCGCTATCTGCCCCTTCTCTACCCCACCCTTTATACGCCCTTGGACATTCATAAGGGCCTGCTCTTTTTAGAAGAATACAGCCGCCTGCAATCGGTCTTTTCCTTTATGGAATGGCAGCTGCAGGAGGAGATGACCCGCATTGCGGAAAAAGGTCTTTTCATGGCCGAAGGGGCCTATTTTCTATCAAAAGGCGCTTTTGAGGATCGCTGGGATGGCAAAACCCTGCTTTTCTCCGCCGTAACCTGCGGAAAAATCGATCCGCCTTTGGGAGAAATCCGGCAGATTCGGATGCTGGAGGATCGCATTCCCTTCCATCGGGAGGAGGCTTTGCTGGCAGAGCTGAAGCGCGGGATTGAGGAAGCATACACCCTCTGCCTCACTGCCGCCAAAGAGCGCCTCTCCCCCATCAAAGCCCTCTTGAGCCAAGAAAATATCCCCTTGAGCGACGCTCCTAAGGCAGGGGCTGTCTGCTGCTTGGATTCGCCTTTGGATCTGAATCTGCGCTTCCCCGATTGCAAGCTGCTTCTGCTCTCAGACGGCACCTCCGCCGCCTCTCCCTCCCGCCGCAAGCGAGCGCCGAAAGGGGAGCGAATCCGCTCCTTTAATGATATCGAGATTGGGGATCTGGTGGTCCATGTCTCCCATGGAATCGGCGTCTATAAAGGGATTCGGCAGGTGGAGAATCAGGGGGTAACCAAGGATTATATTGTCATCGGCTATGATAAGGGGGATACCCTTTATGTCCCCTGCCCTCAGCTGGATCTGATCTCCAAATATATCGGCACAGCCGAAGATCATGCAGTAAAGCTTTCCCGCTTGGGGAGCGGCCAATGGGAAAAGACCAAAGCAAGGGTCAAGACCCGCTCCCGCGAGATCGCCAAAGAGCTGATCGCCCTTTATGCCAAGCGGCTGAATGCCAAGGGGACCCTTTGCGAAAAAGATACCGATTGGCAGCTTCGCTTTGAAGAGCAATTTCCCTATGAGGAGACCCCCGATCAGATTCGCTGCACCGAAGAGATCAAAGAGGATATGGAACGCCCCTATCCCATGGATCGGCTTTTATGCGGGGATGTGGGATTTGGGAAAACCGAAGTGGCTCTGCGGGCCGCCTTTAAGGCAGTAGACAATGGCTATCAAGCCGCCATCCTCTGCCCCACCACCATCCTTTCGGAGCAGCATTTTCTCACTGTCAAGGAGCGGTTTACCGATTTTCCCATGGAAATCGCTGTATTAAATCGCTTCCGCACCGCCAAAGAGACCAAGGAAATTCTTCAAAAATTAGAGAGCGGGCAGATCGATCTCATTATCGGCACCCATCGGCTGCTCTCCAAGGATATCCATTTCAAAAGCTTAGGGCTTCTGATCATTGATGAGGAGCAGCGCTTCGGCGTCAAGCATAAGGAGCGCATCAAGGAGCTTTCTATTGGGGTCGATGTCCTGACCATGAGCGCCACCCCCATCCCCCGCACGCTGAATATGGCTCTTTCGGGGATTCGGGATCTCTCTATTATCGAAGATCCCCCCGCCGATCGTCAGCCGGTAACCACCTATGTGGTGGAATATGATTTTGAGCTGCTGCTCTCCGCCATCACCAAAGAGCTGAAGCGGGGCGGATGCGTCTTTTATCTCAAAAATGATATTGAAGCCATCGACGGTATCGCAGAAAAACTCATGTCCCGCCTGCCGGAGGCCCGTATTGCCACGGGCCATGGGAAAATGAGCGCCGCCGAATTGGAAAAAACATGGGAAAAGGTATTGGCCCATGAAATTGATATTTTGGTCTGCACCACGATTATTGAGACCGGGATCGACGTTGCTTTCGCCAATACCCTCATCATTGAAAATGCCGATCGGTTGGGGCTTTCCCAGCTCCATCAGATTCGCGGGCGGGTAGGCAGAAGCAGCACCCGCGCTTATGCTTATCTGACCTATCGGCAAGGCACCTTAATGAACGAGGTAGCCACCAAGCGCCTTGCCACCATTCGGGAATATACCGAATTCGGAAGCGGCCTGAAAATCGCCATGCGGGATCTGGAGATCCGCGGTGCAGGCAGCCTTTTGGGCGAGCAGCAGCATGGGCAGATGAATGTGGTGGGCTATGAGATGTATATGCGCATCTTAAAGGAAGCGGTGCTGGAAGAGCAAGGAGCGCAGGCCCCGCCGGAAAATGATTGCGCCATCGATGTGGCCGTAAGCGCCTATATTCCCAAAACCTATATCACCAGCGAGCAGACGCGCATTGATTTTTATAAAAAAATAGCCGCCCTCCAATCGGAGAGCGACTATATGGATATGACCGATGAGCTTTGCGATCGCTTCTCCGATCCTCCCGAGCCCATCTTAAATCTCATGAAGATTGCCCTTCTGCGGGCGGCCGCAAAAAAAGCAGGGATCACCGATATCAAGCAAAAGCAGGATGCGGTCCTTTTCTTTACCGAAGAGATTCCGCCGCTGATGCTCTCGGAATTGGTCCACCGCATGAAGGGAAGGCTGCTCTTCTCTTTGGGAGCAAAGCCCTATTTCACCCTTCGCATCAGCCAAAAAGAGCAGACTCTCTCGGAGATGAATGTTTTCTTAAAGCACTTAAATGAACTAAAAGAACAATAAAAACTTCCCACAGAAGAAAGTCTGTGGGAAGTTTTTATTTCGCTAATTGAATGATAAACGTTGTCCCGACGCCCAAGGTAGACTCCACCGAGATCCTGCCGCCTTGGGCCTCACACATCAGCTTTGCAATCGGCAGCCCCAATCCGAAGCCCTTTTCATTATGGGAGCTATCTCCCTTATAAAAGCGCTCAAAAATATGAGCCGCCACTTCTTCACTCATGCCGATTCCATTATCGGAGACCTTCAATACAGTGGCCCGCACCTCCTCTGCCAAGGAGACGGTAATCTCCCCTTCCTCGGCAGTGAATTTTGCAGCGTTATCCAAAAGGATGACCAGAATCTGCCGAATCAGATCTTTATCACAGCGCGCCGTTGCCTCCCCGCTCAAGATAAACCGGCGATTGGGATGCATCATCCTAAAATCCTGCAAAATTTCTTCGCAGATCGGCAGCAATGCCTGCTCTGAAAGCTCGGCTCGCACTGCCCCGTTATCGCTTCTTGCAATATAAAGCAGCCGCTCCACCAAGCGCTCCATTCCTTCCGCTTGGCTCATGATGGCATCAATCGCTTCTTTGGTTACCGCCGGGTCTTCTGTCCCCCACCGAGAAAGAATATCGCTATAGCCGCTGATTACGGCAAGGGGGGTCCTCAGCTCATGGGAGGCATCGGAGACAAATTGCTTCTGCCGCAAATAAGCGTCTTCAATCTTATCCAGCATCCGATTATAAGCCTGCACCACATCCGCAAGCTCGGTGCGGATATTCTCGGTCTCCAATCGTTGAGAAAGATCTGCCACCGAAATTTCATTCATCGCCCGGCCCAGCACTCCGATGGGGCGCAGCAGATTGCGGGTAACCCGATGGCCGATAAAATAGCTTACCGCCAATGCCAGCGCCACCGATAGAAGCATCAGATTAACCAGCAGCGAGAGGGTGGCATTCTCCTCCTTCATGCTTTTAGCAAGGTTCAAATAGACTACTCTTCCCTCTAAGCGCGCCTCATGGGTATAAATCCGCAGCTCCTCGCTTTGGTAGCGATAGGAATAAGGCTCGCCCACCTGCTGATTCAGGGGCAAGGCCTCTGCAATTTCCGAGAGGCCGAAGGAATAAATGCTTGATCCATCCTTTTCGCAAAGGGTGATGCGAAGATTGGCCTCTGCAGAGAGGCTCTTTGCAAGATCTTTCTCCAGCTTGCCTGCCTGCAGGGTGGCGGCGGTATTCGTCAGCGTTTCATTGGCGCGGCGATCAATGACATAATAAGAAGCGCCGATAAAGATGACACTCTGCACCACCGCAAAGACCATAAATACCAATAGATATCCAAGAGTGAGATTACCGGCCAGCGATTCGGGCGCCCGATCGGTTACCAGCTGGACAGGGCTGCCCAGCTCTTCCCTCAGCTTCTTTTTCAAGGTATGCTTTTTTTCTAAATAGATGGATTTTTGCAGGTATATCTCCTGCTTATAATCCTTTTTCTCCCGCCGAAGCTGCCGTTTGCTCTTGAGGGCTTGCTCCTTTTCAAGGGCATTTTTCTTTTGAAATTTCAGCTCCGCCTTTTTAATGCGATAGGCATATTTTGCCCGAGAGCGGATCTTGCGGAATTGAAATTTCAATTCTTTTTTCTGCCGTTTATATTCGGCCTTCAGCTGCGCTTTATTCATGGGCCGCTCCAAAGGAATAGCCGAGGCCCCGCACGGTGCGGAAATGGCTCACTCCGAAACGATCGTCGATCTTGGTGCGCAGATAGCGGATGTATACATCGATCAGATTGGTATCCCCCACATAGTCGTAGCCCCATACCTCTTTTAAGAGGGTCTCTCTGGAACATACAACATCGGAATGCTCCATAAAATAGACCAGCAATTCAAATTCCTTATGAGTAAGGATAATCTCCTCTTCCCCAAAATAAGCGCGATGGGCCAGGCGATCGGCTTTCAAAGCCCCCGCCTGCAGCAAGGTATCCTCCCGCTCCTTCCGCGGATGGCGCAAAGCGGCGCGAACCCTTGCGGAAAGCTCCCGCATGGCAAAGGGCTTGGAGAGATAATCATCGGCGCCGAGATCCAGGCCCTTGACCCGATCATCGATATCGCCGCGGGCGGTCAGCATGATTACCGCCGTATCCCGCTCTCTTCTCAGCCGCTCCAATACCTCAAAACCAGAAAGAGCAGGCAGCATCACATCCAGCAGAATCAGATCATAATCTTCCCCCAGCGCCTTGGTAAGCCCCTCTTGCCCATCATGAGCGCAATGGCAATCATATCCTTCTCTGGAAAGCTCCAAGGCGATCATTCTGGCGATATTCTTTTCATCTTCAATAATCAAGATTTTTTCCATTGATCTTCCTACTCCTTTCCATAATAATGTTTTTTTGCGGATATTATATCATATCTTTTTGATTTTTACAATAGATTGCCATTTGAGCAAAACTATGTTATTATATAATAAAGTATCAGAAAGGAGCCCTTTGCTTCATGAAGCGTATTTTGATTATCGAAGATGATCCCGATATTTCGGGGATTGTTGCCTACAATTTAGAGCGAGAAGGCTATAAAGTCGATATCGCCGCCGATGGAGAAGAGGGTCTTTTGACCTTTACTGCCCATTCTTATGATTTGGTTCTTTTAGATATTATGATCCCCAAGCTCTCAGGGCTTGAAGTTTTGGATACCATTCGCTCCTGCTCCGATCTGCCGGTGCTGATCATGAGCGCCCGCACCACCGAAGAAGATCGCTTGGCGGGCCTTGCCCGTATGGCGGATGATTATATCTGCAAGCCCTTTTCGGTAAAAGAATTATTGGCGCGTATCAAAGTCCATACCAGCCGCTATCAAAAGCAAAAAGGCGAAAATAAAGAGCTTCTTTTCGGCGATCTTCGCATCAACGAAGAGCAAATGACCGCCGTTAAAAATAATCAAACCATCCCCCTCTCCAAAAAAGAATTGCAGCTTTTGCTGCTCTTTGCCCGCAATCGGGGGCGGGTCTATAAAAGAGAGGAGCTGCTGCGGCTGATCTGGGGTTACCGGCAGGTAACCGCCGAGGATCGCACCGTAGATGTTGCCATCCGCCGCCTAAGGGAAAAAATTGAAGATGATCCCGCCGCCCCTTGCTATATCATCAGTAAACGCGGAGTCGGTTATCTTGCGGGAGATCTGCAATGAGGCGCCATTTGATGATCAAATTGATGGCCTTGATGATGGGGCTTGTGCTGCTGATCGTATCGGTTGTCGGCCTTTTGCTCTTTACCAACATCGCCCTCAATTATAACCAAAATTTCTATGCCCAGATGGAGGATCTGATCGGGCGGGCGGAATTTCTGCACCTTCATGAGGGAAAAGCAGAGGCTTTTATTGATTTCATCTCCCGCCAGGAGGAGGTCAATCCCCTGACCACCGACCGTCATTATTACGTTCTCAAAGAAGGCGTTGTCGTCTCCGGTAATTCCTACGGCGGCATTATGGAAAAGACCAAAAATCTCAAAAAGGTATTGAAGGGGGAGCCAAGCACCCGCGCCTTCATCTTTTTTGAGCCTTTGGATTTTGCCTATAATTTGAAGACCGAGGGCTATACCCTCTATATCATTGACCATCGCACCGCGCTTTTTGCCTCCATGAAGGATTATCTGATGCTCTTTTTGCAAGCATTATTGGCGGGAGCGGTGCTGACCGTGCTGCTGAGTTTTCTCTTTTCCAAGAGCTTTCTTGTCCCCATTCGTCGGCTGACCCAAAGCGCCAAGGAAATGGAGCAGGAAGGCATCTTCAATCAAATCCCTGCCACCACCCATGATGAGGTAGGAGAGCTGACCCGTGTATTCAATGCCATGGGCCATCGGATCACCCGCAACCTCAATACCCTGCAGGTTCTGCTGGAGAATATTCCAAAGCCTCTTTTCGCGGTCAATGAGCAGGGCACCATTGTCCAGACCAACGAGGCCTTTAAGCGGCTTTTCCGAACTCCGCCGCCCAAAAATCTGTTTTTAGAGGAGCATCAGGAGGAGCGCCGCTTTCTGATTCAGATTGAGGATCGCTTTTTCCATGTTTATCGCACCCCCTTCCTGATGGAAAAGGGCAAAGAGGGGATCCTCTTTTTGCTGGACGATATCACCGAAGCGGAAGCCTTGGAGAATGAGCGAAAGCAGTTTGTGGCCAATGTTTCCCATGAGCTGAAAACCCCTCTTACCGTCATCAAGAGTTATAGTGAGACGTTGCAAGAAGGGGATTTGGATGAGCAGACCGCCAAACGTTTCTTGGCGGTAATCGAAAAAAATACCGATCATATGAATAATACCGTCTCTCAGCTGCTGGAACTGAGCAAGACAGAATCCTCTCCCGCAGCCGCCAAAGAACCCTTGGATCTTTCCGAGGCCATCCTGGAGATCGCCGAGGCAATGCATCTGGAATTTGCCAAAAAAGAGCTGCAGTTTATTCCGCAGCTGCCTCAAAAAAGAATCTTGCTCTGCGAGCCCGATCAAGTCCGCAGGGTAATCATCAATCTCTTGAGCAACAGTGTGAAATATTCCAATGCCGGCGGCAAGATCGAGGTTGCTTTAGAGGAGGCAGAGGGCGGTGTGCTCTTTTCGGTAAAGGACGAGGGCATCGGCATCGATCAGAAGCATATCCCCTTCCTTTTTGATAAATTCTATCGGGTGGACAAAGCCCGCTCCCGCGAGACCGGCGGCACCGGCTTGGGGCTCTCGATTGTGCGGGCAGTGGCAGAGAAGATGGGCGGCTGGGTCCGGGTGGAGAGCACCCTTGGAGAAGGCTCCTGCTTCACCTGCTATTTTCCTGATGAAACCAATTGATTTTTTTGGGAAATCATGATAAAATAAAAAAGCAAAAAATAAAGGAGAGATGGAATAATGGCAAACGAATACGGCAATGATTTTGTTGTACTGACCGATGAGAGCGGTCAGGAGATTGAATTTGAGGTATTGGGCAGCATTGATTTCGACGGCATCACCTATGTGGGCCTGATCGAGCAATTTGATGACCCTCAGGCTCAAGTAGAGAGCGATGGCCGGATGATCGTGCTCAAAGCGATTGAGGACGATAACGGCGAAGAGCTGCTGGTTACCATCGACGATGATGAGCTTGCCAAAGTCCTCCCCGCCTTTGAAGAAGCGCTGGGCGAGGAATATGATATCGGCGGCGAAGAGGAATAATTTATTCAGCGATAACACCCTGCGGTGTGCGTGGATCTGCATTTATTTGAGCCTACACTTTTTCTACGGGAATGCGTCTCGAAGCTCTGTGAGCAGCCTGTGCACGGAGCATTTTGCTCCCTCACGGGACGCCTTGAGGAGATCTTCGGCTACTACCCACCTGACTCGTTCAGGGACCAAACTTGTGCAGTTCACGGCATTGCGGGGCCCCGACATTTCAAAAATGCGCAGACCACAGGAAAACGCCAAAGCATTGATTTTTTAATAATTTTCCAAACCAAGCGTTTCTTTATAAACCCTTTAACAAGGAATAATCCCGCCTCATGGCGGGATTTCTTTGAAGTTTTCCTGTTTTCCGCCAAAATGCCCTCTCGCAGTATCACATACAGCTTCGGGGCATTTTACGAAATCTGCATCCTTTTTGAAAATCGGCATCAATTGAAAAAGGGGCAGTAAAATATATGGATCGGTTTATCCGCACAAAGGCGCTGATCGGCGCTGAAGGCTTCGAAAAACTGAAGAATGCCCATGTGGCTGTAATCGGCCTTGGGGGCGTAGGCGGCCATGCCTTAGAGGGCTTGGTGCGGGCAGGAATCGGGAAGATCACCGCCATCGACGGTGATCAAGTATCCCTCTCTAATTGCAACCGCCAGCTTTTGGCCCTCTCCTCCACCATCGGCCGCTCCAAGGTGCAGGCGGCAGAGGAGCGAATGAAGGAGATCAATCCCGCCTTGGAATTTTTCGGGATGGAGCGCTTTATCAGCCAAGAAAATATTGATGCCTTACCTAAGGATCTCGATTTCTTGGTGGATTGCATTGATGATGCCCCCGCCAAGGTGGCCCTTGCATCCTTTTGCAGAGAGCACCGGATTCCTATGGTGATGTGTATGGGGACAGGCAATCGCTTGACCTCCGAGGGCTTGAAATTTGCCAATTTCAAAAATACGGAAGGCTGCCCTCTTGCCAAAAAGATGCGCCTTCTTTTGAAGGAACAGTTCCAAAAGGTCCGCTGCCTCTATTCAGCAGCACCCATCAGCCCCGCCTTCCCCATCGAAGACGGCGGCAAACGGACGGTTGGCTCCATCTCCTTTGTCCCCGCAGCAGCAGGGCTGAAGCTTTCCGAATATGTTGTAACGGCTCTTTTAGAAGAGAAAGAAAAAGAAGAGATTCCTCAATAAAAAACACTGCGAAACTTATTTATAAAAGTTTCACAGTGTTTTTTTCAGACTGTCAAAAAAGGCACAGACCGCAGAAAATAAGAGAACTAAAGAATTCTGCCGATTCTATAAATTAGCAAGAGAAAAGAAAGCCCACTCTTTTTCCTTGCTTTTTTATTATAAGGAAAAAATCCGCATGATGATGCGGATTTTGAATAAAATTTTCTGCTTTCCGCCGATCTGCTCTCTACCGTACCTA
>JAFSCX010000003.1 GCA_017436525.1 Clostridia bacterium
CAGATAACCGAGCCGACTGTGACCGCCGCAGAGCCAACGATAACGGCAAAGACAAAGGAAGAAACTAAAAATACGGCAACCCCAAAACCAACAGAGCCATCGGTGGCAGAAACTACAAAAGAAGAAACACCGACAAAAGCCAAAAAACCTCAAGAAGAAATATACGTGGATATTCAATGGCCGGAGATTGATTCTGCGGATATTGAAAGGCTTTTAATTGAGAAAATAAATGCCTACCGTGTGTCACAAGGTGACACAGCAGCGATGGTGCTCCCCGGACTGGCTGAGGTGGCACGGTACAGAGCGAAAGAACTTATAACGAACTTTTCCCACACAGACATTCGTGATGTGTGTAAAGAATTAAAATACGGCGAATTTGTAGATATGACACTCTACGGTATGACCACAGAGGATAGTTACTATCAGGGTTACAACCGAGAAGCCATAGGCATGGGAGATTGGTTCGGCACAGCGGAAAGTATGTCTGACCGCATAGCAGACGGCTTCCATCACAGCAAAGGTCATTGGGCATACGTTGGAAGTTCCGAATATCCCCACATAGCCGTAGGTGTAACCAAAGCAAACGGAAAATGGTATGTCTGCGTATGCATGAGCGAGAAAAATTACGGTGGTTAAAATTAATCGAACAACATGGTGTCGATTTTGCTGCCCCATGTTGTTAGTAGACTAATTCACATAAGTATGTTACAATAAACTTATTAACTAATAACAATAACTTGAAAGGATAAAAAATGGAATTACGTGATATATACAAAGAACTAAAAGATAAAAATTTTAAGTTTAAAACCTATAATGATTTGAAAAAATATTTCCTCTCAGAAGTGGATTTTTCCAAAGAAGATGATCCTACTAAAATCAAAACACAAATCAATTCAGGAAAGGATAATTTAAGTAGAGTTTGGCTTTTGTTTGCCAGTAACGACAAATACAATTGGGATTGCTTGCAAGTTGCGCACAGTAAAAATCGTGTTCGAGATGAGGTTAAGTCTGCGATAGAATATTTATTATCTGAGTATGATAAGGACTCTAATGAAGTTGCATATACAAACAGCGCTTTCTATAAAAATGTATGTCCAGATGCGAAGGGAGAAGAATACCGTAAATGTCTTTATGGTAAAATAGGTTATGAATATAAGTATTTTCGTTTATGCTTTCTTAATGTAAATAAATATCTTGGGATAGATAAAAACCAAGATTTCAATACCGATACAGAAAGAATCGCATTTATTTGCAAAAATCAGTATGCGGAAGCAAAAATAGCATATCAAACACTTGCGGTATATTGGAGATTGTATCCAAGTGGTATTGATGGGCAAACAATTACATATATTGTAGAAAATCCAAAAGAATTTGAAGAATAACTTACCCAGTAACAAACCCCTACGGATATTTTAAATATATCTGTAGGGGTTAATTTTGTGCATTATTATAGTTTTCAAAGAACAAAAGTGAAATTTTGTTCTTAAGAGCAATTAATTTTTGCAATAATTTATGACACTCAAAAGAATATTTAGTGCTAAAAAAGATTAAAAAATACCAGAAAAAATTATTGTAAAACTCCCTCGAATCTTATAAAAATTTAAGGCCTTGACAAAACTTTTGAAGTCCGGTAAAATAAGCATCCAAACTTAATAAGGCGATACAGTCTTCGTGTTATACATAGCCAAAATCGGCTTAAAATCACAAGGCTTATTTTTATCTCTGTCGGTATGTTCTTTGACAAAAGCATAAACGCAAAACAAATCCCTGCGCGGATACTGTCAAGGAATAACCATACAGTTTTTGCGCAGGGATTTTTATATTACATAGAAAGGAGTGATTATCAAAATATGACTGCGGTAGAACTCTATCCCGAAGGGATAGGCAAGCATATTGTTTGTATATACAGCGGCTCTACGGCCGCCGCTTTACAAACAGCTTGTCGGGGTGAACCCCGAACCCCAAATAATACGACTTCGGGGAATAAACAGCGGTAGTACGGCTGCCGCAGAAAGTGAGGATAACTAAAACCAACAACAAAACTAAAATGATTGCCATGCGTTTTCGTGAGAGCGACTATGTAGCAATCAAGAAAAAAGCAGAAAAAGTGAATATGAACTTCACCGAGTTTGTAACGGCAGCGGCAATGAATAAACCTATAACTGTTATAAACGGTCTTTCGGATGTGCTTAAAGAACAGAAAGCCATTGGCAGAAACATCAATCAGTTAACAACGCTCTGCAATATGGGCAAGATTGTATGTCCCGATTTGCAAGAACTAAAACAGCAATATGCCGAGGTGCTGACTACACTTAACGAGATAGTCGGGAGGTGTGGCTGATGGCAACCTTTACAGCAATCCCCGAAAAGACACAGACCGCCACGGCAATGAAACGAGTGCTTGATTATGTTATGCAAGATAAGAAAACCGTCATAGACGGAATAAAGCTTGTAAGCGGTCAGCACTGTGTTCCCGAATCGGCATATCAGGAGTTTATGGCTGCCAAGCATCAATACGGTAAAGCAAAAGGTGTATTCTTTAAACAGTATGTACAATCCTTTAAACCCGATTGCAATGCTACCCCCGAACAGATACACCGCATAGGCTTGGAAACAGCAAAGTTGTTTGATGGGTTTGAGGTGGTTGTGGCAACTCACATTGACCGCGACCACTGGCATAATCATTTCGTTGTTAACTCGGTAAACTGTGAAACAGGCTATAAAATTCAAATCAATGAAAAAGGTTTGGAAGAGCTACGGCACAAGTCAGATGCAATCTGTCAGCAGTTTGGGTTGGAAGTATTAACACCCTATCAAAAGCCTAAACAAAAATCTATAAATCAGCGAGAATACCGCACCGCCTTACGCGGTGACAGTAAGAAGTTAAAGCTGACAAATGCAATAGATTATGCGGTAGCAACAAGCCGAAACAAAAAGCAGTTTATCGAGCAGATGAACAAACTCGGATACGGTGTGAAATGGATAGACCATTACAAGTATATAACCTATACTACACCGGACGGTCAGCGTTTTCGGGATAACCGATTACTTGATGACAAATATTTAAAAACTAATATGGAGGAATTATTTGCTTATGGATATGAACAATTTAAAACAGATAAATCAGATACAGCAGTTGACAAAGGATACGGTAGAAGCATTGACAGAACCGATACAGCCGATGTACTTGATGCTCAAACCGGAACAGTACAATCTTCTGGCAAAGCACATTTCACAGACTGGAAATGCCATTGTAAGAAATACGGATTTGATATCCAAATTACCGACACAGGAATCTTTGGACGAAATGATGATGTACACGGTCAAAGACAATCTGTTTCAGGCTCGGAGAATAATGGACGAGAATATGAAGTCGATCCGATATTCAGCAGAGGTAGAGTCATCGAATCAGACACAGCGTTTGAAAGAGATGATGCACAAGGAACTGAAGAATATGATGAACGAGCTGAAAGCCAAGGATCTGACACCGTGGAAGCTCAAGCTGAAATGGGTAACGGTTGGGGCGATATTGCCGTCGATGCTTTGTATCTTGCAGCTGATATTACGATGATAGGAGAAACGGACAATAATGATAAACACAAACCAAAATTTGTCCGTGAACGCAAACGCGGACAAAAGAAACAACAAAATAATGACAGCAATGAAATGCAGTTAAAAATGTAAAGGAGTGATAACCGTCATAGTCCTATGAGTTCCGTGATGCCTTATGAAAAAAGGTGGATGGGATATTCCGGATTATAAATTGGAAGCAATAATAAAATGTTTCTTGCCCGATATTCAAGAGTTCTTTGCCACAGACGAAGGCAACGAGCTCCGAGAACAGTACAAGTCGGGCAAGGAACAAAAAACACCACCACAAGCCGATAAAACGGCTTGAATGCAAGCAAGAGCAGAGAGTGGAAACTCTCTGCTCTTGTGCTTTGTTATTCATAAAATAATCTTTACAAATTTTATATTTGTTTGCCATATCGATTCAATACATAACTAACGGGACGCTGTTTTTGGTATTCATTTTCTAATAAATCATCTGGAATCAAACATTCACCAAGATATACTTCGATTTTATTTTTTCTTATGTAGTCAATGTCAAAATCGAATATGGAACGTAATTGTTCGGCATATATTTTTGCACCTTTGACAGAGGCACCATTAAATTTACATTTATTTAATTGCGCGCCTCTTAAATCTGCGTTGTCAAGATTTGCATTTGTGAAATTTGCACCATTAAGACGTGAATTTTTAAACGAACACCCAAAGAGTACAGAATTCGTAAAGTCAATATTTTTGCAATTGGCATCATCGAAACAGCAAAGCGAGCAATCCGATTCAATGAAATACGCTCCAGATAAATTTGAACTTTTAAAATTTGCGTGTTTTATTGATGTGCATTTCATTAATTTTCCTCTTAAATTTACACCTTGCAAATTAATACAGTCTAAATTTTTATTTAAAAAAGAGCAAATTCTAATACAATCTAATGAACCTTGTCCTAGTTTTGTATATGATATAAATTGTTCTTTTTCTTCTTTGCTTAACAAATCAAAGAAATCTAAAGACTCAAAAGGATTAAGATGTTGTGAAATATAAGCAAAAACCAATCGCACAATATTTGCAAAAAATAGATAATAGTATTTATGAATCTTTATTAAATCAGCTTTGAATACTAATTTGTCATTAAACTGACCAGATAAAAATATTTTTAAAACTTCTATAATTGGAATTGCTTCTTTATTTCTATTTGTTCTTACAAAATACTCAATAAAATCAATTATAGAAGAATGTATGATTATATCGTTTTTGCAAAAATAATTAAGTTCTATGATTAACTCATCATAATTATTATTGATGCAACTTGATATAAATAAATTATACATGTTTTTTGCAATAAAATAACTTGGAATTGAATTATGCATAAAAGCATAATTATCGTCATCTTTACGGTACAACAAAAATTCTGATGTTATTTTGTTTGAATCTATAGAATTTTTCTCATGCAACTCATCTATGAAAATTGTGGGTATCAAGTTATCTGTAGTGCATAACATATATTTAGAAATTTCAGTAATTACTTTTTCATATTTTATCAAAGCCTTTTGAATGTTTCGAGCTTTAGAATTATATGGTGTAGTTAAAAATTTTGCGCCATCATTACTAAATACTATGTCATATAGCCTTGCTATTTCAGTAATATGATTAAACTGTATATTATTGATCACACACGTATAAAGAACATACGGAATTAGAATAACTTTCCTGATATCAGGTAATAATTCATTAATCTGTTGTGTAACAATCTCAATATTGCAGGATGGGTCGTATTGATTATATATTTTTAACCACTCTGATGCTTGTTCAACAGAAAATGGATTTAAATGAATATCAAGAGTGTCTTTAAGATCGATTGTATAAAAGTAATTGGGTCTACTGGTGACTATTAATTTGCAGTTGTATTCTTTTAAATCATTGATCAAATATTCCAATTTGTCTGATGCTACTGCACTAGACCATTCAGATTCATCAAGTCCGTCAATAATTAGTATAGCATCAGTTAAACAATGAGTTTTTAAAGATAAATATTTACAAATATCATGTGGCGTCAAATTGTTATTTTTAAAACTTCGATCACTAAAACTAACAACATGTATTTGCTTTGAATTAATTTCATTATTAAAATAATGATCATAAATTATTTTAGAAATCAAGGTGCTTTTGCCGGTACATTGATGTCCGAAGATAAACAAAGCATTTATTTCGTCAGAACAATTTATACCCTCTTTTTTTGACCAATGATCGAAATTTCCATAAATAAAAGCATCAATTAAATCTATTAAATCATTACGGAAACATTCACCATTATATAGGCTATAATTATTTGGGATATAAAGTTGATATAGAAATAAAGTAGAATTATCATTAGAAAAAACAATCTGTTGGAACTTTTCAAGATAGCGTTTTTTAATTTCTGAAATTTCATTTCTCCCAAACAACAATTTAAGTTTAATAAATTCCCATAAATGTTCATGCTCTCTGGAGGTTAGTTGCATTTGAAAATTATTTAGCCAACATCTAGCATCACTTGCGTTTATGGGATGTCCTACTGCTGTAGAAAAAATATTTGCCAAATTGGATTCGTCACAAATATTGATATTACTAGTTAATATGTTTTTTGATACTTGGATATATGCATCAGGATTATATTCCCAATTTAACTGATTGCATGTATTATAATGCGCAGCTTGCAAGCAATGTAACAATTGCCAAGATAAATCTTTCTTGTTAGTTGTCTCTTTGAATTTTTTGAAAGTATATTCTAACAATAAAGTAATAGAATTTGAAAAAAATTGTTGTATCCAAAAATTGTTTTCAATCAAAGATAGTAAATTTACAACATCCATATTTTTCATCCTTTAATTATCCTATAATGCATCTTTATTATATCATAACACTTGTGGTTATACAAATAATTATTAGGAAAAATATTCTAATATCACTTGCTGTTAAAATTTGGATATTCCTCAAAAAGAATAAATCCGAACCCATCTCCAACTATGAGAAGGTTCGGATTTATACTGTTTGGTGCGGGCGACAGGACTTGAACCTGCACATCGGAGATACCAGATCCTAAATCTGGCGCGTCTGCCAATTCCGCCACGCCCGCATATTTAATTGAATTGAGATGCCGCTCATCGGCATCCGCGCCGCGGAGTTTCTACTCGCGCTTTTTTTAATAGTGCGAGGTCGAAGATTCATCAACAAGACTTTTGCAACATCAAAAAATTCATCGCAGATAAGATCTGCTCGATATTTTTTGTGTTGCTGCAACTGCTGATTACTTCCTTCATCTGCCGCAGGCAGCGGAAGCAACCAGCAACTGCCAATTCCGCCACACCCGCATTTTGATTTTAGAGAATAGCACAATACCCGCGCCTTTGGGCGCGGGTATCATTTTATCGCAAATCGGCCGGATTGTCAAGGGGTTTGGAGGGTATTTCGCCATGCGGCGGGGGAAAGCCCTGTATATTTTTTGAAGACCTTTGAGAAATATTGAGGGGTATCGAAGCACAGAAGAGATGCAATCTCTGCTACGGTATATTGAGGGTCTCGGAGCAGGTGCTTCGCTTCTTTGATTTTTAAGGAGCGATAGTAATCCATAATGCTGCTGCCGGTAGCTTCCCGAAAGGTGGTGGAAAGAAATGTTTTCCCATAGTGCAGATCCTCCGATAGGTCGCTGATGGAGAGGGTATTATACACCCTACTATGGAGATAGAGAATCATTTGACTGCCAAGGTCCTCGGCATGGGGCAGGGAGGGAGCAGTGATCAGATGGCGGCAGAGCAAAAGCAAAAATTGCTCCAAATATAGGCGGATTAGCTGAGGGCCGCCCAAGGGGGCATCGGCGAGGGGATAGAGGCCATCCGTCTCCATATCATAGGTGGCGTTTGCTTCGTGGATGATGGCGGAGATCAGCGAGCGAAGCTTTGGCGGAAGCGGGATTTTTTGATCTCTGAATTTTTCCATAGCAGGAGAGCGGGTAGTAAAGGAAATGATGAAGATATGCCCTTTTTTCTCGCCGTTGCCTTCTGCTAAATGGAAGGTATCGGGAGCATGGAAAAGCAGGTCTCCTGCTTCCGCTTCAAAGCTGCTTTCTGCATTGCAAGCGTGGATGGCGCCATCATCGATATAAACCATCTCCCAAAAGGGATGACTCTCACCGCCAAAGCGATAGTCAGGGTCGATTTCATAATAATGAATGGTGATAAGATCTTGCACCCGAATTAAGGGCGAAGAGCGTTGATGCCGATATGCCATGATTTTTCTCCCGAACAAAATTATCATATGAGTGAACAAAATTACATTTATTTTTGATCGGGCCTATTGTATCATAAAATTATGAAAAAAGCAAGGAGGAGATGGAACAAATGTTAAAGGTTTGTATTTTGGGTTATGGCGGGATTGCCCGCGCACACCGTAAGGGTTATGAAATTTTGGAAAATGCCGGTGCTCCGGTAGAATTGGTAGCCCTTTGCGATATTGATCCTAAGCAATTTGAAAAAGAGATCGCCATTAATCAGGGGGCAGCAGGAGAGAATAGAGCAAAAGTTTTACGTACCTATACAGATCTTGAAGAAATGCTGCAAAAAGAGCAGCCGGATATCATTGATATTTGCTTGCCCACTTACCTTCATTTTGAATATGCTTCCATGCTGCTGAAAAAAGGATATCATGTGCAATGTGAGAAGCCTATGTGCCGCAATTCCAAGGAATGTGAGCAGCTGCTGAAGATCGCGGAAGAAAGTGGGAAGCAGCTGATGGTCGGCATGTGCTTGCGGTTTGATGCTTTTTATTTGGCTTTGAAAAAGCTGATTGATGAGGCGCCTTTCGGCAAAGTGCAAACTGCTCATTTTGAGCGGCTTTCTTCTCTGCCTCGCTGGGGCTTTGATGGCTGGTTCCATGATTATGAGCGTGCAGGCGGAGTGGCCCTTGATATGCACATTCATGATGTGGATATCATCCGTTTCCTCTTTGGTGAGCCTGAAAAGGTCTCTGCACGAACCATTGATAGCAAGGTGAAATGCACCACCATCAACAGCAGCTTTGTCTATCCCGATAAGCTGGTCTCTGCGATCGGCGATTGGGGGCAGAGTAATAACTCTAAATTCAAGAGCTATTATCATGTGAATTTTGAGCATGCGACGGTGATTATGGAAGGCGGAGTCATCACGGTCTATCCCGATGAGGAGGAGCCTTACGCACTGGATATTGAAACGGGCAGCCATATGGCTGAGGAGAGCGGATTTTTTGCTCGCTGCATCCTTGGCGAGCAAGAGAATCTTAAAAATAAACCCTGTGATGCAGCCAAAACTGTTGCTATGGTAGAGCGGCTGATGGAAAGCGCTGAGCAGGGCGGGGCATATTTGGAGGTATAAGCGATGCAACTTGGAGCAATGATTTACGTTCGTCCTAATGAGACGGATGTATTGGCTGAAATGAAAAAGGTAAAAGAGATGGGGCTGCAATCCTGCCAAATCAGCGTATGGAAGCCTGATCGATATACCGATGCTTTTGCCAAAGAAATCAATGATGCAGTAGCGGAAACCGGTATTGCGATTTCTACCCTTTGGGCGGGCTACAGCGGCCCTGTGGAATGGAATTTCACCTATGGCCCTCTTACAGCCGGCTTGGTGCCGCAGGCTTATCGGGGAATCCGCGAAAAAGAACTGATGCTGGCGGCAGATTTTGCCGAGAAGATCCATGTGGATCAGATCGCTACCCATGTGGGCTTTTTGCCGGAGAATTATTTTGATCCTGATTTCCGCGGGACGGTGGCAAGCCTGAAAAAGATTTGCAAATACATGCAGGCAAAAGGGCAATGTTTCCTTTTTGAGACCGGGCAGGAAACACCGGTTACGGTGCTGCGTGCCATTGAAGAGATTGGGCTTCCCAATGTGGGCATTAATTTCGATACCGCCAATGTAATTCTCTATGGAAAGGGAAATGCTGCTGATGCGGTGTTGGTTTTTGGAAAATATATAAAGGATGTTCATATTAAGGACGGCTTTTATCCCACCGACGGTAAAAATCTCGGCCAAGAGGTGCCTGCCGGAGAAGGCCTTGCCAACTTCCCGTTGGTTCTCAAGCGCCTGAAGGAGTGTGGCTACGAGGGCCCCTTTACCATTGAGCGTGAGATTAATGGCGAGGAGCAGATTGCCGATATCATTAAGGCGAGAGACCTGCTTTTGGAAATCGAGAAAACTTTATAATAAAATGCTTCGCACTTAGGGCTTCTTCCTTGCGAAAGGAGCCCCTTGTGCGAAGCATTTTTTTGTGGTATACTAAAATAAATAAACGCGATTTTTAAGCTGATGAAGGAGGCGCAACATGAATTATCCCACACCGCATATTAATGCAAAACCCGAAGATTTTGCCAAGACGGTTTTAATGCCGGGAGATCCTCTGCGGGCAAAATATATTGCTGAAAATTTTCTTACCGACGCAAAGCTTATCAATAATGTGCGGGGAATCCAAGGCTATACCGGCGATTGGAACGGCACCCGTATTTCAGTAATGGCCAGCGGGATGGGAATGCCCTCTATCGGCATCTATAGCTATGAATTATATTCCGCCTTTGGAGTGGAGCAGATTATCCGCATCGGATCGGCAGGGGCTTTGAGAGAAGATATTAAGCTTCGTGAGATTGTAATGGGAGCAGGTGCATGCACCAATTCCCGCTATGGGGATCAATATCATTTGCGGGGGAATTTTGCTCCCATTGCCGATTTTTCCCTTCTGCGCACCTGCGTGGAGCAGGCGGAGCAGATGGGGCTGACCTTCCATGTGGGCAATCTTTTATCTTCCGACACCTTCTATGACGATGGCGCAGGGGATACCCTTGCATGGGCAAAAATGGGGGCAATGGCGGTAGAGATGGAAGCGGCCGCCCTTTATATGAACGCCGCGCGCTTGGGCAAGCGTGCCCTTGCCATCTGCACCATCTCGGATTCTTTGGTAACGGGGGAGGCAACCACCGCTGAGGAGCGGCAAAATTCCTTTACCGATATGATGGAGCTTGCGCTGAGAACGGCGCAGGCAATTGAGGAAAAATAATGAGAACCGTTTTGATTGTTTTAGATAGCCTTGGCATCGGCGCACTGCCGGATGCGAAAGATTTTGGAGATGCC
Organism: Clostridia bacterium; assembly: GCA_017436525.1. Lineage (GTDB taxonomy): Bacteria > Bacillota > Clostridia > Oscillospirales > QAKW01 > QAKW01. The sequence continues at coordinate 10,701 of JAFSCX010000003.1, forward strand.
GATGCCAATACCTTAAAGCGAATTTCCAAAAGTCCCTGCTTTCATACCCCTCATTTGCTGAAAATGGGGCTTGGCAACATCCAAGGGGTCGATTACCTGTCGAAGGAAAAAGAGCCTTCTGCGGCCTATTGCCGCCTTATGGAGCGCTCTCGCGGCAAGGATACGACGGTAGGCCATTGGGAATTGGCGGGATTGATCTCTATAAAGCCGTTGCCGACCTTTCCCAATGGTTTTCCAAAAGAATTGCTGGAGGCTTTTACAAAAGAGACCGGCTATGAGATTCTCTGCAACCTGCCCTATTCCGGCACACAGGTGATTGCCGATTATGGGGAGGAGCATCTTGCGAGCGGGAAATTGATTGTCTATACCTCGGCAGACAGTGTCTTTCAAATCGCTGCCCATGAGGAGAAGATTCCCTTGGAAGAACTTTATGAAATCTGCCGAAAGGCCCGCGCCATGCTGCAGGGAGATTGGGGGGTTGGTCGGGTGATCGCCCGCCCCTTTATCGGATCGGCAGGGCATTTTACCCGCACGGCCAATCGCAGGGATTTTTCTCTTGCGCCCTGCGGCAAGACCCTTTTGGATGCTTTGCAGGAAAAGGGGATTCCAACTGTAGGCGTAGGGAAAATTTCGGATATCTTTGCCGGCCGCGGAATTCAAGATTCCTATCCCACCCATGGCAATGAGGAGGGGATGGAGATGGCTCTGAAGCTTGCAAAAGAGCAGGAGAATGGCCTGATCTTCATTAATTTGGTGGATTTTGATATGCTTTACGGCCATCGCCAAGATATTGATGGCTATGCCAAGGCGCTCTCGGCCTTTGATGCGTTTCTGCCAAAGCTGATGGAGCAGCTGAGGGAAGGGGATCGCCTTTTGATTACAGCGGATCACGGCTGCGACCCCGGAGATGAGAGCACCGATCATACCCGCGAATATATTCCGCTGCTTCTCTATGGGGAAGAGCCGCGGGATTATGGCACGCGGGCAACCTTTGCCGATATTGGGCAGACGATTGCGGCTTGGTATGGCGCAAGCCTTTCAGAGGGGGAGAGCATATGCTGAATAAAAAAGAATGGATGGATGCCGCATTATCGGCAAGAGAGCAGGCCTATGCTCCTTATTCCGGATATAAGGTGGGCGCGGCGCTTCTCGGCAAAAGCGGGAAAATTTATCTCGGCTTCAATATCGAAAATGCCGCTTATTCCGCCACAATCTGCGCAGAGCGGGCGGCTTTTGCCGCAGCCCTTACCCAAGGGGAACGGGAATTTGAAGGAATTGCCATTGCAGGCGGAAAAGCTCAAGCGGAAAGCAATGTGCCGCCTTGCGGGGTCTGCCGCCAGGTGATGGCTGAATTTTGCGGCCCTGATTTTTTGGTAATTTGGGGCAATGAGGAGCACCGGGAGCAGCATCCTTTATCTGAGCTGCTGCCTTTTAGCTTTAGCAATAAAAATCTGGAGGAATGAACGCCCGATGCGGATGTATGATCTGATTGAAAAGAAAAAGCGCGGCGGTGCATTGAATAAAGAAGAGCTGGCTTATTTGGTCGGCGGAATCACCGATGGCTCTATCCCCGATTATCAGCTTTCTGCTTTTACCATGGCGGTTTGCTTTCGAGGGATGGAAAAGGAAGAGACCGCCGCTTTAACCATGGAGATGGCGGAAAGCGGGGATCGGGTGGATCTTTCCATCTTTGGAGAGAAGACGGTAGATAAGCATAGCACCGGTGGGGTGGGAGATAAGACCACCTTGATTGTGGCGCCGATTGTAGCCTCATTGGGCGGCATAGTCGCCAAAATGAGCGGCCGCGGCCTTGGCCATACCGGCGGGACAGTGGACAAATTGGAATCGATTCCGGGTTATCGCGTTGAATGTTCTCCCGAGGATTTTTTCTCCATTGTAGAAAAATGCAGCCTTGCAGTGGTGGGGCAGAGCGGAAATTTGGCTCCTGCCGATAAAAAGCTTTATGCCCTTCGGGATGTTACTGCAACGGTTGATTCTATCCCCCTTATTGCCTCCAGTATCATGAGTAAAAAGCTGGCGGCGGGAGCGAGAAGCATTGTATTGGACGTAAAATGCGGCAGCGGCGCCTTTATGAAGAGCCAAGAAGAGGCTTGCACCCTTGCCGAGGAGATGGTGGAAATCGGCCGCGCAAACGGCCGCAATATGGCAGCTTTGATTACCGATATGGATCGGCCTTTGGGAAGCGCGATCGGCAATGCTTTAGAAGTGGAGGAGGCAATCTCTGTCTTGCAAGGAAATGGACCTTCCGATCTTAGAAAGGTGGCTTGCGCGCTGGCGGAAGAGATGCTCTCCCTTTGCAATGGTTGGGCGCTCGAAGAGGCAAGAGCGCAGGTGAAAAAATCCCTTGATGAGGGCTTGGCATATGAGAAATTCAAGGAATGGATCGCAGCCCAAGGGGGCGATTTGGAAGCCTTTTTGGCTGCCCGCGCTGCAAAAGAGTGGCAGCAAGAGGAAATTCTTGCGCCCGAAGGCGGCATGATCATTAAAATGGACGCTCAAGGCATCGGCATTGCGGCCATGCAATTAGGAGCAGGCCGCGCCACCAAAGAGGATCCGCTTGATTATCAAGCGGGGATTACCCTTTTGAAAAAAAGCGGAGATCGGGTGGAGGCGGGAGAGCCGGTCGCAAGGATGTATGCTTGCGATAAAAGACGGTTTTCTGCCGCAAAAGAGCGTTTTTTGCAGGCAATTACTGTAAAGGAAGAACCCTTTACGCAAAAACCTTTAATTCTTAAGAGAATAGGGGGCAGAGATTAAGATGGATTTGCTTTGTTGCCCTGTTTGCAAGAGGAAATTGATGCGAAAAGAGCAGGCGTTTTGCTGCGAGGCAGGCCATTCTTTTGATATTTCAAAGAAAGGTTATGTAAACCTATTGATGAGCCAGCGTTCTTCTGCAAGAAATCATGGGGATGATAGGGAAATGGTGGCTTCGCGCTGCGCTTTTTTAGAGAAGGGATATTATTCTTTTCTGCGAGAAGCGTTGCAGGAGCAAGTGTATTTTTACACTCAAAAAAAGCACCCCGTTTTGGTAGATGCGGGATGCGGAGAAGGATGGTACACCCAAGAAATCGCAAAGCGCCTTAATGAGCCCTATGTGATCGGTTTTGATATCTCAAAAGATGCCTTAAAATGGGCAGCAAAGCGGCAAGGATTTGCTGCTCTTGCGGTAGCCAGCTGCTTTTCCATCCCGATGGGGGATCAATCGGTGGATTGCCTTCTTAATATCTTCTCTCCTTTAGCAAGGGAGGAATATCAAAGGGTATTGAAAGAGGGCGGGCATCTTTTTCGGGTGGTGCCGGGGAAAAATCATTTATGGGAGCTCAAAGAAGCAATTTATGAGCATGCCATTCCCAACCGCCCTGAGCCTCAGGAAATGGAGGGGCTTACCTTGATCAAAAGGAAAGAAATTTGCTATGAGATCCATTTGGAAAATAATGCGGATATTATGGCCCTCTTTCAGATGACGCCTTATTATTATCGCACCTCTCAAAGGGATCATCAGAAATTGCAAAATCTTGATACATTGACCACAAGGGTGGAATTCGAAATATTGATTTATAAAAAATAAGGAGTTCTCAAAGAACTCCTTATATTTATGCTATGGTCAAAAATGGGAGAAAGTAGCCGCAAAGGATGCCTACCGCTGCTGAGATGCAAATGATAATGATGGGATGAACCTTTTTGAAGGCAAGCACTGTCATGGCAGAAGCTAAAATAATAGAGATGGGAAGGGAGGGATTTTGAAGGGCATCGGTGGCCATGATTCCCTTAGGGAAGAGCACTGTCCCTACCATAGAGAGGATCGCTGCACCGATCATTCCCACAACCGCGGGCTTAAGGCCGCTCATGCAGCCCTGCACCCCTTTATTTTTGCGGAATTTATCGTATATTTTGGCAACGAGCAGGATAATGATGAAGGAGGGCATTACCACGCCGAGAGTGGCGCAAGCCGCGCCCAATATTCCGCCGGTTTCGGTGCCGATGTAGGTGGCAATATTGATGGCAAAGGGGCCGGGGGTACTTTCGCTTACGGCGATAAAATTGACCAGCTCTTCTTGGGAGAGCCATCCATTGGAGGCAACCTCCGCTTGAATCAGCGGCAGCATGGCATAGCCACCGCCGAAGGTGAACAGACCGATTTTGAAAAAGGTCAGAAAAAGCTCTAATAAAATCATGCTCTCTTCCTCCTTTCCATAATCAGAGAGGAGATGAGCCCTGTGAGCGCGCAGCCGATCAGGACAATCAGCACATTGATCTTTAAGATTGCAACTGCCAGAAAGGAGGCGCCCATGATAATATAGGAAATGAGGTTTTTAGGTGCTTTTTTATACATGGTCCAAAGCGCCTTAAACAGCAACGCCAGCACTCCTGCGCGGATGCCGAAGAAAGCAAAGCGCACCGGCTCCAGATCAGCAAAATTTTGCAGCAGCATTGCAATAATAGAGATGATAAGAAAAGAAGGGAGTACCACCCCAAAGGTGGCAAACGCCGAGCCCCAAAAGCCTGCCACCCGATAGCCTACAAAAGTGGCCGAATTGATGGCGATGGGGCCGGGGGTACTTTCGGCAATGGCGATAATCTCTAATATTTCTTCTTCGGTGATCCATTTGCGCTTTTCCGCGGTCTCTTTTTGAATAAATGGGATCATGGCGTAGCCGCCGCCGAAAGTGAACGCACCGATCTTAAAAAAGACAGAAAAAAGCTGCAAGGCAAGCTTGAATTTATTCATCGGATTCCTCCTTAAAAAGATTGGTGGTGAGATAGCGGTCTCCGGTATCCGGCAGTAGGACAACAATCGTCTTCCCCGCATTTTCCTCCCGCTTTGCTACTTGAATTGCGGCATGAAGGGCAGCACCGGAAGAGATGCCGGCAAGAATTCCTTCTTTTTTTCCTAAAAGACGCCCTGCCGCAAAGGCCTCCTCTCCGCGAACGGGAAGGATTTCATCATAGATCTTGGTATCCAGCACCTTCGGAATAAAGCCTGCGCCGATGCCCTGCAGAGGATGGGGGCCTGCCTTTCCGCCGGAAAGAATCGGAGAGGCGGCCGGCTCTACACCGATGATACGGACCGTGGGCTTTTGCTCCTTCAAATAGCGGCCTGTGCCGCTGATGGTGCCGCCTGTCCCGATCCCTGCTACAAAATAATCAATCTCGCCTTGGGTATCCGCCCAGATTTCAGGGCCGGTGGTGCGGTAGTGGGCGGCGGCATTGGCAGGGTTGCCGAATTGATCGGGGATGAAGCTATGAGGGTATTCTTTGGCAAGCTCCTCTGCCTTCTCGATGGCTCCGCTCATTCCTTTTTTACCATCGGTGAGGATCAGCTGCGCACCATATGCACGCATCAGCAGCTGCCGCTCTACCGACATGGTATCGGGCATGACAATGATTGCCCGATATCCCTTGATGGCGGCTACCGCCGCAAGGCCGATCCCCGTATTGCCGGAGGTGGGCTCGATGATGACAGAATCTTCTCTCAATATCCCTTTTTCTTCCGCATCTTCGATCATGGCTAAAGCGACCCGATCTTTAGCGCTGCCTGCGGGATTAAAGGCTTCCAGCTTGGCAAGCAATCGGCTCTTTAATTGATATTCTTTTTCAATATGGGTAAGCTCCAGAAGGGGAGTATTTCCGATCAGTTGCTCCATGGAAGAATAAATCTTTGACATATTCTTGCTCCTTATGATATTTTCTCTAAATATTATATCATGTTTTTTTGAATTTACAAGAAGAAAGAGGCTGCTTGGGATCAGGATATAAGTGTCTTGTAAAATGATAAAACGCCCGCAATGCTGACGCATTACGGGCGTTTGGGCGAAAAAGATAGTCTCAATACCGCTTTTTCCTTGCGAAGGGAGCCTCTTGCAGCCTCTCTTCACTAAAAAAACGATCTAATTTATAATGCTTGAGCATCCGCATAAAGGGGACCCCGATGGCAAAGCAGACGACAAATTCGCTGGCCGCCACCTCCAGCCCCAAAAGGGCAAATACGCTCCAAGAAAAGGAGCCGGTGCTCAGATAAGTCAGCAGCCCGCCGATCATCAGGCCATTTGCAAGGATCGGGGGGAGCGGGGCCAAGAGCAGCCATTTGCATTTATAGGTAAGATAAGCGGCGATCAAAGTGGCGGCCGTGCCTACCACCACATCCAAGGGGGTGGAAAAGAGCAGATTGGATAATAGGCAGCCGATGGTACAGCCGGGGATGGCCCAAGGGGTAAAGAAGGGCAGAAGGGTCAGCACCTCGGCAAGGCGAAATTGAATAGGCCCAAAGGCAATCTGGCCGAAGGGAAGGGTCAGGACGACGTAAAGCCCAGCAATCAGCCCTGTGAGCACCAAGCCGCGAACGGATCTTTTTTTCATATTGGGGATCTCCTTAGTAAATATTTAGAGTCCGATTAGGAATCTCGACGGACTATGACTTTCTTTTTTTAGGAAAGCTTTTCTATTCCTTTTTGAATACGGCGCAAGGTCTCTTCCTTGCCCAGAAGGTAAGCAAGCTCCACACCGCCGCCGGGGGTAAAGGCTTTGCCGGAAAGGGCTGTGCGCAAAGGCCAGAGAATAAGGCCGTTTTTCACTTCAAGCTTGGCGATGAGATCAAAAAGAGCTTCATGGATCTTTTCTTGATTCCAATCCTCCACGGCCTCCAGCACAGGCAGGGTTGCTTTTAAGGATTCCAAGGAATTCTCGGAATTGGTTTTCATTTTCTTATGGGTATAAAGCGCGATATCATAATCGGGCAGTTCATCAAAGAAATCAATATGGCCGCCGATATCATCAAGGGTTTGGCAGCGGCCCTGCAGCAAGGCGGCAAGCGCCTTGAGATCAACTGCAGGAGAATGAACCGCCTCCTGCATACGGGAGAGGGCCATCTCATAGAAGGCATCGGGCTCCAAGGCTTTAATATATTCCCCGTTGAGCCATGCCAGCTTTTCGGGATCGAAGATGGCGGGGGATTTGGAGATGCCTGCAAGATCAAAGGCTTCTACCATCTCCTCCAAGGTGAATTTTTCCCGCTCCCCCTTAGGCGCCCAGCCGAGAAGGGCAATATAATTGAGCACTGCATCCTTCAGATAGCCTTTTTTGATCAGATCTTCATAGGAAGCGTCGCCGTTTCTCTTGGAAAGTTTATTTTGCGCATCCTTCATGACGGGCGCGCAATGAATGTATTTGGGAATCTCCCAGCCGAAGGCTTCGTAGAGCAGATTATATTTGGGGGCAGAGGAAAGATATTCCTTGCCGCGGACCACGTGGGTGATGTTCATCAGATGATCGTCTACCACATTGGCAAAATTATAGGTGGGCAGACCGTCGGTCTTGATGAGAATCTGATCGTCCAGCTCGCTGTTGTCTACCGTAATTTCTCCATAAATCTCGTCTCGGAAGGTGGTGCTTCCTTCGGCAGGGATTTTCTGGCGGATGACAAAAGGCTTGCCGGCCTTAAGATTGGCTTCGACCTCTTCTTTGGAAAGGCGGCTGCAACGGCCGTCATATTTATTGGGGATTTTGGAATCGGAAGGGGCCTCCTCTTCTGCATCGCCCTTTTGGCAGAAGCAATAGTAGGCAGCGCCTTTTTCAATCAGCTCTTTTGCATATTCCATATAAAGGCCGCGGCGCTCGCTTTGGATATAGGGGCCATAATCTCCGCCTACATCCGGACCTTCATCCCAAAGCAGGCCGGTCTCCTTCATGGTGCGATAGATCAGATCCACTGCACCGTCTACATAGCGGCCCTGATCGGTATCTTCAATTCTTAAGATAAACTTACCGCCGTTTTTCTTGGCGATCAGATAGGTATAAAGGGCTGTCCGCAGGTTGCCCACGTGCATATAGCCGGTGGGGCTGGGGGCAAATCGGGTTCTTACTTCCATTCCTTTTTCTCCTTGAGTTTTATCATTATAGGGTCGACTCTTGACACCCTATTATAATAATATTTATTTTGGTGGTTGTCAAGCGGATTTATTTGTGGTATCATAGTTAAAATTGGATTATAATGCTATTTTCAAAAAGGAAGAGGAAAGATATATGGAAAAGACAATTTTCAGCGGAATTCAGCCCAGCGGTGTCATCACGCTGGGTAACTATATCGGTGCAGTGCGGAATTGGAGCAAGGTCAGCGATCAAGGGAAGGGGATCTTCTCGGTGGTGGATCTTCATGCCATTACCGTGCGTCAGGATCCCAAGGAACTTCATGAGCGGATCCTTTCCACCCTTGCTATGATCATTGCAAGCGGCGTGGATCCCGAAAAGAATCTGATCTTCATCCAAAGCCATGTGCCGGAGCATTGCGAGCTTTCTTGGATTTTGAATTGCTATACCATGTTTGGCGAGCTTTCCCGTATGACCCAATTTAAGGATAAATCCCGCCGCTATGCCGATAATATCAATGCAGGCCTCTTTGATTATCCGGTGCTGATGGCGGCAGATATTTTGCTTTATGATACGGATCTTGTGCCGGTGGGCGTAGATCAGAAGCAGCATCTGGAACTTGCCAGAAACATTGCCAATCGGATGAACGGCATCTTCCCTGATCTTTTCACTGTCCCCGAAGGCTATATCCCCTCGGTGGGTGCTAAGGTGATGAGCCTGACCCAGCCGGATAAGAAGATGAGCAAATCCGATCCCAATCCCAAAAGCTACATCAGCATTATCGATGAGCCTGCCAAGATTTTGAAAAAATGCAAGAGCGCAGTTACCGATTCCGAAAATCGCATTGCCTTTGAAGAAGGGCGGGACGGAATGAACAATCTGCTTACCATCTATAGCGCCATGACGGGAGAAACCATCGAGGCAGCTGTAGAGCGCTTTGCAGGGCAGGGCTATGGGGTCTTTAAGACCGCAGTTGCGGAGGCGATCATTGCTGAGCTGACTCCTTTGCAGGAGAAATACCGCCAGCTGATGGCAGATCCCGCCTACTTGAAAAAGGTTTATACCGAAAGCGCCTTGCAGGCACGGGAAATTGCCGAGAAGACCCTTGCAAGAGTGCATGAGAGGATCGGGTTTGTGGCTCGATAAAGAGGATAAGGTATGACAAGTTTTGATTATATCATCATCGGCTGTGCCTTTTTGCTGGCGGGGCTGATCAGCTTTCTCTGCACCCCCGTTGCCAAGCGGGTGGCGGCCAGAATCGGCGCTATCGATGTGCCGAAGGATAGCCGCAGAATGCATAAAAAGCCCATCCCTCGCCTGGGTGGACTGGCCATCTTTTTGGGCTTCTTTGTAAGCACCATGGTTTTTACTTTTGATTTCATCTCTTTGCCGATCTATGGAATGTTGATGGGTGCAATGGTGATCGTGGCCCTTGGCATGGCTGATGATGTATTGGCATTGAAGCCTGCATCCAAATTTGTGGTGCAGCTTTTGGCGGTGGCCTTTCCCGTGGCGAGCGGTGTGCGGATTGAGCGGTTTCCCGATATTTTCGGGCAGGGCTCTTATATTGAGCTTTCTCTTCCCGTCTCATGCATCGCCAGCGTAATATGGCTGCTTGCTATTTTGAATGCCGTTAATATTATCGACGGTCTGGATGGTCTTGCTTGCGGCGTTTCTTCGATCATGACCATCTGCGTAACTGCAATCGTGATCCTTTTGGAAGCGCCTCAGGTGGCAGTTATCGCTGCGGCTTTGGCGGGGGCTTGCATTGGATTTTTGCCTTTTAATTTCAATCCGGCCAAAATCTTTATGGGCGATACCGGAGCAATGTTTATCGGCTATACGTTAGCCTGCCTTTCCATTATGGGCCTCTTTAAGGCTTATGCCATTGTAGCCTTCTTTGTGCCGGTCTTGCTCTTCTTGCTGCCGATCTTTGATTTGCTTTTTGCGGCCTGCCGCAGAATTCTCTCCGGCCATTCTCCCATGCATGCGGATAAGAGCCATCTTCATCATAAGCTGATCGCGATCGGATTTTCTCAAAAGCAGGCGGTGGCGATCCTTTATGGGGTGGCCGCAATTTTAGGCTTTTGCTCGGTGCTGATTACAGCCGATAGCTTCGGTAAGGCTTTGATCATCATCGGTGTGGCGTTTGCATTTATTATGATCGGCGCTTTTGTGCTTTATCGTAGGCAGAAAAAGGCTGAGAGGGAGGCGCAACATGAGCAACAAGATTAAAGTGATGAGCCTTTTCGGCACGCGCCCTGAGGCGATTAAAATGGTACCGGTGGTGCGGGCGCTGGAGGGCTGCTCCGAAATTGAAAGTGTGGTCTGCCTTTCTGGCCAGCATCGAGAAATGCTGCTTCAGGTCTTAGAAGCCTTTGATTTGAAAGCAGATTTCAATTTGGATATCATGAAGCCCCGCCAGACCATCACCACCATTACCTCCGGAGTATTGGAAGGCTTGAGCGAGGTTTTGGAGCGGGAGCGCCCCGATCTTCTGCTGGTCCATGGCGATACCACCACTGCCTTTGCAGGAGCATTGGGCGGCTTTTATTCTCAAGTGGCAGTGGGCCATGTGGAAGCCGGTCTTCGTACATTCGATAAATATTCTCCCTATCCCGAGGAGATGAACCGCTGCTTGATCTCCCGCCTCGGAGATCTTCATTTCGCCCCTACCAAGGCCAATCGGCAGAATCTTTTGAAGGAAGCCATCGCTGAGAGCGGCATCTTTGTTACGGGAAATACCGTCATTGATGCGCTGAAGCTGACAGTGCAAAAGAATTATCAATTTCAAAATGCATTTTTGAACACCCTTGATTTCGAGCAGAATCGGGTCGTTTTGGTAACGGCCCACCGCAGAGAAAATCTCGGCGAGCCCTTGAAAAATATCTGCACCGCCATCAAGAGAATGGTGGAGGAGAATGAGGATGTAAGGGTGGTTTATCCGGTCCACTTAAATCCCGCCGTCAGAGAGGTGGCGGAAGGCGTGCTGGGCGGAATGGATCGGGTCCATCTCATCGAGCCGCTGGATGTCTTTGATATGCATAATCTGATGGATCGCTGCTTCATGGTGATGACCGATAGCGGCGGCCTGCAGGAAGAGGCTCCTGCCTTGGGTAAGCCGGTGTTGGTGCTCCGTACCGAGACCGAGCGGCCCGAAGCGGTGGAATACGGCACGGTGAAGATGGCAGGGGTGGAAACCGAGCGGATTCTCTCCCTGGCCAATGAGCTGCTGAGAGATGCTGCCGCCTATGAGAAAATGGCCCATGCTGCCAATCCTTATGGCGACGGCAACGCCGCAGAGCGTATTGTGGACGCTATTCTTTATCATTTCGGAAAAGGGAATAAGCCGGATGAATTTGTGATCTAAATAGTAATTGGCAGTAAAAACCAAGCGGTTTTCACTGCCAAATATTTTTTTAATGAAAGTATAATTATAAATTTTTATACTCTAAAAATAGGATGAGATGGAGCTTAAATTGTTGTAAACGAAAGGGTAAATTTACACTTTTATTGTATTTTCTGCTCTAACTTAACTCATATTGAAGAATTTCTCCGCTGGAGAGGGGAAATGGATCGTCCTCCTTGGATTTCCATTCTTTTATATAATATATTTCCAGTAGATATCGATCATCTTGAAATGCAACCTTTACAGAGTCGATTTTGAAAGAAATTAATTGGTCCCCCAAAAGTTCTTTCAGCTTAGCTTCGGTATAAGCATAGAGCTTCTCATAAGTGATATCCTCTAAGAGGCGCTCATCAAAATCTTCATAGGGCTTATTGCTGAAAGCCGCCAAATAGGTTTTTCCTGTGCATAAGACCCGCACGGCAATACGCGGACCACGGAAAAATCCATCTTTTCCGTATTTGAGGTCGTAAAAGATATTAAAATTTCCGTCGTCTTCTTCCACAAACGCTTCAACTGCTTTGAGATTTGGGCCGTAGGTCTCGCTTAAGTATTTTTCTGCAAGTTGTTCGGCTTCCTTTTGGGTTACGAACGATGCATGAATCTCTATCTTTTGATTCTCATTAGCGGAGAGTTTTGCGGAGTTCTCTTTGTCGGCGATTTGGTTCGGCTTTTCTTGCAGTGTATTAGATGAGGCTTCGGAAGGGACTGATTCTTCCCCTGCAGAAGATTCTTTTGTGCCGATATATTCTTCTATTGTAGCGGTTTCATTTGGAGAGGACTGCCTTGAAGTACAGCCCATCAATGATAGTACCATCAAGAGGGTGAAGAGCAATAATAATTTCTTTTTCATCGTATATTCCTACCTTTCTTGTGGATTTGTAAAGGCTTTGGATCGATTTCTCTTTCCATTTATTAAAACGAATGAATTATCCCAAGTGTGACAAACTTTTTTCGCATTTTCAACTTTATTTTTTTATTGCTGATTTTCGGTTGACTTGCGCCTTTTTCAATGCTATATTGAAATCGAAAGAAAAGAGGTGAGCGCCTTGTTGGCCCTTTATTTAAGCCTGATTGAAACAAATGAGGATCGGGACAAGATCGAGAAGATCTATCATCGGTATAAAAAATTGATGAAATATATCGCGATGCAGATTTTAGGGCGGGAAGAGCTTGCCGAGGATGCAGTCCATGACACCATGGTGCGGCTGATAGAAAATCTTTCCTCCATCAAGGAAGAAGGGTCCAAGGAGGAAAAAGCATTTGTTGCCATTGTTACAGAAAATGTTGCAAGGGATCTTTGGCGCAAAGAACGGTATCGCCGATCAGAGGATATCACGGATTATCTGCATGTTATTCCGTCTCGCGGGTCGGTGGCGGAAAAGGTTTATGTAAATGAACTGTTGGAGCGGATCTGCGCCCTTCCGGAAACGCTGCGAGCTCCGTTAGAGATGAGCGTATATCTTGGCTTGAGCAGCAAAGAGATCGCCCGCGCCCTCAATATCACGGAGGAAGCGGTCCGCAAGAGGATTCAGCGGGGAAGAGAATATCTTAGCAAGGAGGAGGCACTTTCATGAACGATAAAAAAATCAAAGAAGCCTTTGCTCTTTATCGCAAAAATTGGGAAGAAGATCTCCCGGATGATCGGCAGTTGGAAGAGATTAAAATATCCCATGAGCTGGATCGAAAAGTAAGGAAATTGATACGAGGAAAGGAAAGAAAAATTGGCGGTAATTGGAGAATCATGCTGCAAACAGCTGCTTGTATAGCAGGGGTCATTATTTTGAGCGCAGCGGCTTTCATCGTTTTGGAAAAAAACGGGGGCGACCCTACGAATATTTATGATAACCCAATCAATAGTCATGGGGAGATTCCGGAACGTCCAAAGCAGGATTCGGAAAATCCTTTGGAGGAGGGTAAGGACCCTGATTCCAATGCTTTTGAAGGAGAGGTATTATTACCTGAAGCAGTGCCGGTTGGCTTTGTGATGACGGGAGTGGACGGAGATAAAGCGTATATTCGCCATGAGTATCAAACAGCATCCGGCGGCTTCTATCTTCACATCAGTCAAATTTTTAAGGATGTGGCTCGTCCGTTGGATCTGCAGGAAGATTATTGCAGGAAAGTTTCCATTAAGGAGGGGGTCGAAGGAGTCTATTACAATGATGGGGAAAATGCAAAATTAATATTTGAATATAAAAAATATAGAATTCATTTGGAGGGAGATTTATTCTTAGAAGATTTTATTGAAATAGCACAGTCGATGATAAAATAAAGAGAGCCGAAGGATCTATTGAGATCCTTCGGCTCAGCGTGTCAAAAAACTCCAGCGGAGGTTTTTGACACGCTGGGAGACTCTCAAAAAAGAGTGCAGATTTCGTCGATCTGTTCTCGTCGGCGTACATGGGTACGGTAGAGAGCAGATCGGCGGAAAGCAGAAAATTTTAATCGAAATCCGCATCATCATGCGGATTTTTTCCTTTTAATAAGTAAGCAAGAAAAAAGTGGGATTTCTTTTCCCTTGCTGATTTATAGGATCGCCAGAATTTTTTATTCTCTTATTTTCTGCGGTCTGTTCTTTTTTTGACAGTCTGAGCCGAAGGATCTATTGAGATCCTTCGGCTGTTTTTGTATAACTTGAACGAAAGAGAAAAAAATAAAAAACTGTTTTTTTGCAAACTTTGGCGAGAAAATAATTGATTTGAGCAATATCCTTTGATATAATAATAACATATAATTTTTTCTTTACCGATAAAGGGAGGTATAAAGATGGATTCTAATAAGAGACCCGAGACCATGGAGCGGATTACCACCAAAGCCCTTGCCGATGCTTTTATTGCAGAGCAGGTTGAGGCTGTGCGTGCTCAGGTGGGGGATAAGAAGGTTCTGCTGGCTCTTTCCGGCGGTGTGGATAGCTCTGTTGTTGCCGCGCTGCTGATCAAAGCAATCGGTAAGCAGTTGGTTTGCGTTCATGTAAACCATGGCTTGATGCGGAAAGATGAATCGGAAAACGTAGTTAAGGTTTTTGGAGAAGAGTTGGATGCCAATTTGATCTATGTGGATGCTACTGATCGTTTCTTGAATCTTTTGGCGGGGGTTGCTGATCCTGAGAAGAAGAGAAAGATCATCGGTGCGGAATTCATCAATGTCTTTGCAGATGAGGCCAGAAAGCTGGAAGGGGTCTCCTTCTTGGCGCAAGGCACCATTTATCCCGATATTTTGGAGAGTGTAAAGCAGGCTGAAGGTAAAAAGGCGGTTAAATCCCATCATAATGTGGGCGGTCTGCCCGAGGATCTGCAATTTGAGCTGGTAGAGCCGATCAAATTGCTTTATAAAGATGAAGTTCGTGTGGTAGGTGAGGCGCTTGGTTTGCCTCATGCCATGGTATATCGTCAGCCCTTCCCCGGCCCCGGCCTTGGCGTGCGTTGCTTGGGCGCCATTACCCGTGATCGTCTGAATGCCCTCAGAGAGGCCGATGCCATCTTGAGAGAAGAATTTGATCTCTGCGGTCTGAACGAGAAGGTTTGGCAGTATTTCGTGGTAGTGCCCGATATTAAGAGCGTGGGCGTAAAGGATGAGAGCCGCTATGAAGGATGGCCCGCCATCATCCGCGCAGTCAATACCACCGATGCCATGAGCGCCACCATTGAGGAGATTCCCTATGCAGTTCTCCATAAGATTACCGCACGAATCACCAATGAGGTTGAGGGAATCAACCGCGTCCTGATGGACCTGACCCCGAAGCCTGTTGGAACTATAGAGTGGGAATAAACGCCGAGCGCTGCCGGGGGCAGATGCAGCGAGGCGTTTATTGCGCAGCGGTCGAAAAAATCAAGCGCGCCACGCGAACGCGCAGATTTTTACGGGCACCGCAAGCTGGGTACCTTTACGAAAGCCTTGCCAAAATGGCAAGGCTTTTCTTATGGGCTGCCGGGGATATAAAAACTTTTATTCTTGCCACCTTATGTGAAAAAAATATTGAAGCTCTTGCTTTTTACTTGCAATTTGCGTCAATTTTCGTTATAGTAATAAGGAGATGAATTTAATGGAGAAAAGCAAAACGTGAGTTTGATTGATTTTAGAAAAAAACAGAAAACCCATCGAAGGGCTTCCGGGCTTGGGCGCAAGCATCTTCGAAAGAATCAATGGAGAAATCCCTATTGGTGGGGCTTCTATTCGATTTTGGTGCTTTTGCTTCTTTTGATAGGCTTGGGGGTCCATTCCTGCACCAAGAAACAGCAGGAGGAAGCGGGGGACTCGGAAGAGATTGTAGCAGAGCAGGAAAAAGAGACGCTTTTTCAGCCTGCGTTGACCGAGCAGACCTTGCAGATCGGCGAGGAAGCAGAAAGTGAATACGGCGTTTTGCTTGAGCTTCAGAGTGGAAAGATTATTGCGGACAGAAGCTCCGGGGAGCGAATGAACCCTGCTTCTATGACAAAGATTCTGACTTTGCTGGTTGCAGCGGAGCAGATTCCCGATCGAAGAGGGACCTTCACCATGACGGAGGAAATCGGCGATTATTGCTATACGAACGATTGCAGTGTGGTAGGCTATCAGACGGGGGAAGCCATTCCGATCGTGGAGCTGTTTTACGGATGTATTCAAAGCTCCGGTGCCGATGCCTCCCTTGCGTTGGCAGAGGTTGCTGCCGGCTCTCATGAAGCGTTTGTGGCGCTGATGAATGGGAAGATCAGAGCCCTTGGTCGGGCAAATACGGCGCATTTCACCAATTGTGTGGGGGTATATGATAAAGATCATTATTGCACCGCGCAAGATATGGCTGTATTTTTGAAGGCCGCTCTTGATAATCCTTTTTGCAGAATGGTGCTTTCCACCAGAGTTTATCAATCATCGCCTACGGATGAGCATCCGGAAGGGATGGTTCTCTCCAATTGGTTTATTCGCAGAATCGAGGATCGAGATGCCGGAGATATTACGGTCTTGGGCGGGAAAACAGGATATGTAGTGGAATCGAAAAATTGCGCTGCCAGCTTTGGAAAGAACAGTGCCGGCAAAGAGTTTATTTGCGTTACCGGAAAGGGGAGCGGCTCTTGGCAGGTGCTCGATGATCATGCTGCGATTTATAAAAAATACTGTTCGAAACCGGAAGGAACATAAAAATCAATAGAGGCAAAGAATCAATGGACAGCAAGAAAAGATGTAAATGGTGCAACTTGAAAAATGCTCTCTATATACAATACCACGACACAGAATGGGGCGTTAAAAATTTCAGCGATTTGTATTTATATGAAATGCTGATATTGGAATCCTTTCAGGCCGGGCTTTCCTGGGAATGTGTCCTTAATAAACGGGAAAACTTCAGAAAAGCCTATGAGGATTTTGATTTAGAAAAAGTCATTTCTTATGATGATAAAAAGGTCTCCGAATTGATGGAGAATAAAGGGATTATAAGAAATAAGCGTAAAATTCTTGCAAGCATCAGCAACAGCAAGATTTTTAAGGCCATTCTTTGTGAGCATGGAACCTTCTATAATTATTTAAGAACCTTTACAAAGGATCAAACTTTTTATGAGACAGATAAAACCACCAACGCTTTATCCGATGCCATTTCAAAGGATCTGCAAAAGAGAGGCATGAAATTTGCCGGCTCTACCATCATTTATTCCTATCTGCAGGCCATAGGAGTAATTGTTTCTCATGATAGGGATTGTTTTTTATATCAAGAAAAATGAAAGATAGATGATAGCGGCAAAGAATTCTTTGCCGCTATCATCTTATTTTCAATCTTTCTTCAATATTATTTTGTATAATAATCATTAGAAAATGAAGAAAGGGACGAATACGATGTATATTATTAAAAATGCATTAAGATGTATCGCAAGATCGAAGGGGCGGAACGCTTTGATCGGGATTATAGCACTTGTAATTGCGGTTTCTGCTTGCCTTGGCTTATCGATCCGCCAAGCCGCAGAAAGCGCAAAAGAAAGCACTTTAGAAGAACTGAATATCACTGCAACCATCTCCTACGACAGAAACTCCATGATGAATGATATGATGGGCGGTGAAAAAGAGCAAGGGAATGGCGAAAAATTCGATCGCGATCAATTCGCGGATATGATGGGGAAGGCTTCATCGCTTACTCTGGAAGAATATCAGAAATATGCAAGCGCTGAGTCTGTACAGGATTTTTACTATACACTTACTGCAGCCTTAAATGGCACAGACGAATTCTTACCAGTAACAGATGAGGAAGAAAGTGATTCTGATTCCGGTTTTGGCGGCGGGAGAGAATTCCCCGGTGGGGATCGCGGAGGAAAAGGAGGGCTCAGCGCATCGGATTTCTCGCTCATCGGCTATAGCAGCGATCATTCGATGACTGCTTTTATTGATGGAACTGCTTCCGTTTTGGAAGGCGGTGCTATGTTTGAGGAAGGGACGACCAAAAAGGAGTGTGTGATTTCGGAAGAGCTTGCCATCTTCAACGATCTATCTGTAGGAGATACCATTATCCTTACAAACCCATCCTTGGAGACCGAAACTTATACGCTCAAAATAGTGGGGCTTTACAAAAGCTCTTCCAATAATGATTTTTCTATGTCGATGTTTGGCAAGAGCCAAGATCCTGCCAATCAAATCTATATGAGTGCGGCAGCTTTGGAAATTATTCTGGACGCTTCAGATGAGGCATCTGTTACCGTTACCGATGAAAATACCGGCAGAGAAAGCGATAGCGCTGTTACCGGCTCTATCTCGGCCACGTATTTATTTGAGAATACCGATGCCTATTATGCCTTTGAAGAGGAGGCGCGTGCGCTTGGCCTTGATGATTCTTATACCATATCCTCTCCCGATATTACTGCTTTTGAAAACAGCTTGGTTCCGTTGAATACTCTTAGCACGATGGCAGGCTGGTTTTTGATCGTGATCCTTATTATCGGTGCAATCATTCTTGTTGTCTTGAATATTTTCAATGTAAGAGAGCGCAAATATGAGGTGGGTGTCCTGACGGCCATGGGCATGAAAAAGTGGAAGGTTGCCGCGCAGTTTGTATGTGAAATCCTCGTGGTTACAATGATCGCTGTCGTGCTCGGAGCGGGGATTGGGGCGGTAAGCTCGGTTCCGGTAACCAATGCGCTTTTGGCAGAGCAGGTTGAGAGTAGGACCTCTCAGCAGAATCAGATGAATGAAAGCTTTGGGCGCCCCGGCAATAAAGGCGGAATGATGG
Source organism: Clostridia bacterium (assembly GCA_017436525.1). Lineage (GTDB taxonomy): Bacteria > Bacillota > Clostridia > Oscillospirales > QAKW01 > QAKW01. The sequence continues at coordinate 29,177 of JAFSCX010000003.1, forward strand.
GCGGTATGCGTGGCGAGAACGCCTCTGCCAATCCTCCTGATGTACCAACCGGCATTGGGGGCGGCAGATTTGAGGATATGGTTGATCGTGCTGCAAATTATATTACTGAAGTAAATTCTGCCATGAATCTGACGGTTGCATTACAAATGATTGGTGTCGGCTTGCTTCTTACTTTGGCGGCAAGCTTGGCTTCGGTGCTCTTTATCATGCGCTATGATCCCTTGAGAATTCTGGCCAATAGAGATTGAGAAAGGAGAAAATGCATGTCTATTTTATCGCTTCAAAATATTAGCTTTTCGTATGATAAAACGCCCGTATTAGAGAATTTATCTTATAAATTTGAAAAAGGAAAAATGTATTGCATCGTGGGTAAATCGGGCGCCGGTAAAACTACGCTTTTATCTCTCCTTTCAGGACTTGCAAAGCCTACCGATGGTGAGATTTTCTACGAAGATAAAAACGTTGCTAAAATTGATAAATACACCTTCCGTTCCAAATACATCGGAGTGGTATTTCAAAACTTCAATCTGATTACCAAATATACGGCTATTGAGAATGTGATCTTATCGATGGATGTGGCCGGATATAAGAGTAAGGATAAAAAGCAAAGAGCCATCGAACTGCTTCAAAGCGTAGGCCTTGATGCAGAGGAAGCAGGCCGCCGCGTGCTTAAATTATCCGGCGGCCAGCAGCAGCGGGTAGCCATCGCCCGTGCCCTTTCCTATGATCCGGATATTATCCTTGCGGATGAGCCGACGGGGAATTTGGATATTGAGACGCAAAATGAAATTATGAATATCTTTCGCGGGCTTGCAAATCAAGGAAAATGCGTGATTCTCGTGAGCCATTCTCCCGAAGTTGCGGCAATGTGCGATGATCGGTATGAACTTGTAAAGCTCAGCCGCACTGAAAAATAGATTAAAAATCGACAGTGAATATCGCTGTCGATTTTTAATTTTTCAATGATTTTTCAATCTTTTATGGTATAATGGTTATATATGGAGGTGGCTCTATGAGGATTTTACTCGTTGAAGATGAAAAAAGAATGGCGCAGGCGCTTTGTGAAATCCTCCGCCTTGAAAAATATGAAGTGGACCATTGCGCAAACGGTCTTGACGGTTTAGCCGCAATCGAGAGCAACATTTATGATATTGTGATCCTTGATGTGATGCTCCCCGGTATGAACGGATATGAAATTGCAAAACGTGTCCGCAACCAAGAGATTGCAACCCCTATATTGATGCTGACTGCCAAAGCGGAGCTGGATGATAAGGTAACGGGCCTTGACAGCGGGGCGGATGATTATCTGACCAAGCCCTTTATGACAAGGGAGCTTCTTGCCAGAATTCGTGCGCTCGGGAGAAGGGCACTGGGTACGGCAGATGGGGCGCTTTCCTTTGGAGATATCACATTAGATACCAATACGCTTATTTTAACTTGCAAAACCAACGGCCAAAGTGTACGGCTTAGCGAAAAGGAATACCGCATCCTGGAATATTTAATCGCAAATCGCGGCCAGATACTCACCCGTGAGCAGTTGGCGGTAAAGATCTGGGGATTTGATAGCGATGCCGAATACAATAATGTGGAAGTATATATGTCCTTTAGCCGTAAAAAACTTACCTTTGTCGGTGCAAAAACCGAAATTAAGGCGGTGAGAGGGATCGGATATGAATTGAGGTGCGAGGATGTTTGAAAAATCAAAAAGAAAAATTGTTGTCGCTATCATGTCGATTCTTGTGCTTTTATGGGTGGGAACGTTGGGGGTAATTTATATCTCCAGCTATTTTGAAATGAAGCATCAAAATGAGCGTATGCTTCGCGTTCATGCTGAAATGCATACCCTTCAGCAATCGGGAAACGAGATTCCTTCTGCAAGACCTCGGCCGGAAGGGAATCATGGATTCAAGCCTAATTTTAATCCGGATTCCCCTCGGTTTCAATTATCTACCTTCTATTCGGTGGCGGTATCTTATCAAGGGGAAATTTTGGAGACCAAGAACCCCATGCCGAGGATACATACGAATGAGCAGTTGGAATCTTTGGCCAAGGGGATCATCAAGGAAGAAAAAATCGGCGGTACTGAAAATAATCTTGCCTTTTATAAAACCGAGAAGGATGGATATATCCTGGTGGCATTTATGGATAATACGGTGGTCAACGAAAGTGCGATGACCTTGTTCCGTTATACGCTGATTTTCGGCGGAGTTGCCTTGGTGGTCTTTTTCTTTCTGTCGGTTTTTCTTGCAAGAAAGATTGTAAACCCCTTGGAAGAGAACTATCAAAAGCAAAAGCAGTTTATCTCCGATGCAGGGCATGAATTGAAAACGCCGGTATCTGTAGTCAGTGCAAATGCAGAATTATTGTCTCGCGAGATTGGAGATAATCAATGGCTTCAGAATATTCAATATGAAAATGAGCGGATGGGAATTTTGGTGGGTCAGCTTCTTCAGCTTGCCCGAACCGAAAATATTACGTTGCAAATGGAGCCGATCGATTTTAGCAGGTTGGTGGCCGGCGAAGCCCTTCCGTTTGAGAGTGTTGCTTATGAAAAGGGGCTGATGTTTCAAAGTGATATTGCAGAAAATATCGGCGTTTTTGGAAATGAAACCCAGCTCAAGCAGATTGTAGCCATCTTATTGGATAATGCAATACGCCATAGCCAAGAGCAGGGCGAGGTTTATTTATCTTTGATAAAAGAACATGGCATGGCAAGCCTTTCGGTGATCAATAGAGGAGAGGAAATCCCTGCAGAGCAACGTGCGAAGCTATTTGAACGCTTCTATCGGGTGGATTCTGCCCGCAACAGCGAAGACAAGCATTATGGACTTGGCCTTGCCATTGCCAAAGCGATCGCAACAGCGCATAAAGGTCATATTGAGGTGCTTTGTTATAATGGTTTTATTGAGTTTAGAATCCAAATTCCGATCTTATAAAATGAGCAGATGTTGGTGGCCCTTGATTTTTGAAGGAAAATCATTTATAATTCTGATATATTTATTGATTTATTTGAGGGGTTTTGATGAAAACAGAACGGAACATTTTAATCGCATTTATTTTGAATTTGGCTTTTTCTATTTTTGAATTTATCGGTGGAATCATCACCGGAAGTGTGGCGATTATCTCCGATGCCATTCATGATGTGGGGGATGCGGCAAGCATCGGCATCTCCTATTTTTTGGAGAAAAAAAGCAAAAAGCAGCCCGATGAGCGATATACCTATGGCTACGGCCGCTATTCGGTAATCGGCGGCTTTATTACCACGCTGATTCTTTTGGCAGGATCTTCCGCGGTGATCTGGAATGCCATCGGCAGAATCATTACCCCGACCGAGATTCATTATAACGGCATGATTCTCTTTGCAATCGTAGGCGTATGCGTTAATTTATGCGCGGCCCTCTTTACGCGGGAAGGGGATTCCTTGAATCAAAAGGCGGTCAATCTCCATATGCTGGAGGATGTATTGGGCTGGGCGGTTGTATTGGTAGGCGCGATTGTGATGCGTTTTACTGATTTTGCCCTCTTGGATCCGCTGATGTCCATTGGTGTGGCGATTTTTATCTTAATCAATGCCATCGGCAATCTCAAAGAAATTGCCGCTTTATTCCTGGAGAAAATTCCGCAAGATATGGATATTGCGGAAATCAAGGAGCATCTTGGCGAAATTGATGGGGTGCTGGATGTGCATCATATCCATCTATGGAGTATGGATGGCCAAAATCACTACGCGACCATGCATGTGGTAACCGATGAGGAGCCCCATGCGATCAAAGAGCAAATCCGTGAGGAAATGGGGGAGCATGGCATCAGCCATGTAACTATTGAGATTGAGGGAAGCGGGGAGCATTGCCATGAAAAGGAGTGCCATGTGGAGCATGCTTCCCATTCGGGCCATCACCATCACCA
>JAFSCX010000019.1 GCA_017436525.1 Clostridia bacterium
TAGTGGGGAAAAGGAGAATGGGATGGAAAGAGCGGATTTTCTGCTTTTGCCAGAATGGAGCGGATTCCATCCCATTTGACGCACGCCGAGTGGCTCGATTTGGAGGTAGCAAAAGGCACTGATAAAAAGAAAAAATATTGCTATGCAGCAATATTTTTTCTTCCTCTTTCACTTTTGGGCGAAGAAATTCGGTTTAGTGCCTGTGTTTTTCTTGCCTTTTGCGGTTCAGACTTTTTTTACAGCCCCTTTCAATTATTTTTCATCCAATCCTCGATATCTTAGCGCTTCGGCCACATGGGCAAATTCAATCTGCTCAGAGCCTTCCAAATCCGCTATGGTGCGGGCCACCTTCAGGGTGCGGTAATAGCCTCTTGCAGAAAGATCCATCTGATCAAAGCTTTCCTTTAAGAATCGCTCTGCTTCGGGGGAGAGGGGGCAATATTTTTTTACCATGGGAGAGGTAAGATCGGCGTTTTTATTAATGCTCTCATCCCGATAGCGTGCAAGCTGCCGTTCCCTTGCGGCAATCACCCGCTTTCGAATCTCGGCAGAGGGCTCTCCCGCCGCCTTGGTGCTCAGCTCATCATAAGAGACCGCCGGCACCTCCACATGGAGATCAATGCGATCTAAAAGGGGGCCGGATACCCGCCTGCGATAGCGCTGAACCTGCCCCGGAGAGCAGGTACACTTTTTGGTCGGATGCCCAAGATAGCCGCATTTGCAAGGATTCATGGCGCAGATCAGCATCACATTGCAAGGATAGGTTACCGAGCCGTTGGCGCGGGCGATGGTGATCTCATTATCTTCTAATGGTGCGCGAAGGGAATCCAATACCTGAGGCATGAATTCGGGGAGTTCATCTAAGAAAAGAACGCCGTTGTGGGCCAGAGAAAGCTCGCCGGGTGTGAGATGCGCACCTCCGCCGCAAAGAGCCACATAGGTAGATGTATGATGGGGGCTTCTAAAGGGCCGCACTCTGCGGATTTCTCCCTCCAGCTTCCCTGCCACAGAAAAGACCTTGGTGCAATCCAATGCCTCCTCAAAGGTCATGGGCGGCAGAATGGTGGGAAGGCGCTTTGCCAGCATGCTTTTTCCGCTTCCCGGAGGGCCGCTCATGGCCAAATTATGCCCGCCGGCAGCCGCAATTTCCATGGCGCGGCGCGGGATGAATTGCCCTTTCACATCAGCATAATCCACCTCAAATTCCTCTTGGGCTTCTGCTTGGAAGGGGATGGGCTGCAAGGGAATGGCTTCCACCTCATCCTTCAGAATTTTCAGAATTTCTTTAACGCTTGCCACCGGAAAGATGGCGATACGATCGATATAGCAGACCTCTTTGGCGTTGGCTTTCGGGATGAAAATGGCAGATAGCCCCATCTCTCGAGCCTTTAGTACCATGGGCAAGACGCCCTTGACGGGGCGGATTTCTCCGAAAAGGGAAAGCTCCCCGATAAAGGCAATTTTCGGCGGCAGGCGATGAAGATTTCCGCTGCAGCAAAGAAGCCCTAAAAGGATGGCAAGATCAAAGACAGGCCCTGCTTTTTTGATATCGGCAGGGGCTAAATTGACGGTAATGCGGCGGGCCGGAAATTGAAATCCATTATTTTGCATGGCGCTTCGCACCCGCTCCTTGGATTCCTTTACCGCCGCATCTCCAAGCCCTACAATCTCGAAGGCAGGCAATCCCGAATTGAGATCCACCTCTACCGCCACGGGAAAGGCTTCAATTCCTTCCAAGCCGAAGGAAATCATTCTTGAAACCATATTTTCACCCTCCATGTTTTGCTATAATTATACCTTTTACATGAATAAAAAGCAAATACTTTATCTTTTTTCGTCAAAAAAACATTATTTGGCTCTTTACACTTTGAAAAATTCGTGTTAAAATAACCTTTGGATTTTAATAATATTTTTTAGGAGGATACTATGGCTAGAAAAATGAAAACCATGGACGGCAACAACGCTGCAGCGCACGTTTCCTATGCGTTCACCGATGTTGCGGGTATCTACCCGATTACTCCGTCCTCTGTAATGGCAGAAATGACCGATAAGTGGTCCGCTGAGGGTCGCATCAATGTATTCGGTCAAAAGGTTAAGGTTGTAGAGATGCAATCTGAGGGTGGTGCCGCAGGTACGGTCCACGGCTCTTTGGCAGCAGGCGCGCTGACCACCACCTATACTGCTTCTCAGGGTCTTCTTCTGATGATCCCCAATATGTATAAGATGGCTGGTGAGATGCTGCCCGGCGTCATTCATTGCTCCGCTCGTGCTTTGGCTTCTCATGCTCTTTCCATCTTCGGCGATCATTCCGACGTTATGGCATGCCGCCAGACCGGTTTTGCTATGCTTTGCGCAGGCAATGTTCAGGAAGTAATGGATCTGGGCGCAGTTGCTCATCTTTCCGCAATCAAGGGTAAGGTTCCCTTCCTGCATTTCTTCGATGGTTTCCGCACCTCTCATGAGCTGCAGAAGATCGAGATCTGGGATTACGAAGATCTGAAGGAAATGCTGGATATGGATGCTGTAGAGGCATTCCGTAAGAACGCTCTCAATCCGAATCATCCCGTACTTCGCGGTTCTGCTCAGAACCCTGATATCTTCTTCCAGGCTCGCGAGGCTTGCAATAAATATTATGATGCTCTGCCCGCAGTAGTTGAAGAGTATATGGGCAAGGTCAATGAAAAGATCGGCTCCGATTATAAGCTCTTCAATTATTACGGTGCTGCTGATGCTGAAGAAGTGATCGTAGCAATGGGTTCCGTATGCGATACCATTGAAGAGACTGTTGATTATCTCAACGCTCATGGCTCTAAGGTTGGCCTGATTAAGGTTCGCCTTTATCGTCCTTGGTCCTCTGCTCATCTTCTTGCCGCAATGCCCAAGACTGTCAAGAAGGTTGCAGTATTGGATCGTACCAAAGAGCCCGGCTCTTTGGGTGAGCCTCTCTATCTGGATGTTGTTGCAGCTCTGGCTGAGTCCGAGTTCAAGAATGTTAAGGTTGTAGGCGGCCGTTACGGCCTTGGTTCTAAGGATACCACTCCTGCCAATATCGCAGGCGTTTATGCCGATCTGAAGAAGGACGAGCCCAAGGCTCGCTTCACCATCGGTATCGTAGATGATGTTACCAATCTTTCTCTGGAGAATGTGGATGTGGAGACCGCTCCCGCCGGCACCATCTCCTGCAAATTCTGGGGTCTGGGTTCCGATGGTACTGTCGGTGCAAATAAGAACTCCATCAAGATCATCGGCGACCATACCGATAAGTATGTTCAGGCATACTTTGAGTATGATTCCAAGAAGAGCGGCGGTATCACCAAATCCCATCTGCGTTTCGGCGATACTCCCATCAAGTCCACCTACTTCATCTCCAAGGCTGATTTCGTAGCTTGCCATAATCCTTCTTATATTGATAAGTATGATATGGTTCAGGAGATCAAGAAGGGCGGTTCCTTCCTGCTCAACTGCCCCTGGTCTGTTGAAGAGCTGGAAGAGAAGCTTCCCGGCAAGGTAAAGAAATATCTGGCTGAGAATGAAATCGATTTCTATGTAATCGATGGTATCAAGATCGCTCGCGAGATCGGTCTGGGCGGCAGAATCAATACCATTCTGCAGTCTGCTTTCTTTAAGATCGCTAAGGTGATCCCCGAGGCTGAGGCTGTTCAGTATATGAAGGATGCTGCTACCTATTCCTATAGCAAGAAGGGTCAGCATATCGTTGATATGAACCATAAGGCAATCGAGGCCGGCGTTAACAGCGCTGTTAAGGTTGAGATTCCTGCATCTTGGAAGAATGCTGCTGATGAGGCTGTTGCCGCTACTGTTGAGTGCGATCGCGCAGCTTTGAAGGATTATGTTGAGAACATTCTGATCCCCGTTAACGCTCAGAAGGGTGATAAGCTGCCCGTATCTGCTTTTGAGACCTATGTAGACGGTCATATGGAGCAGGGCGCTGCTGCCTTCGAGAAGCGCGGTATCGCTGTAGATGTTCCTCAGTGGATTCCCGAGAATTGTATCCAGTGTAACCAGTGCTCTCTGGTTTGCCCCCATGCCGTTATCCGTCCCTTCGCTCTGAATGCCGATGAGGTTGCTGCTGCTCCCGAAGGCATGAAGACCAAGAAGATGATGGGCAAGGGTCTGGACAACCTTACCTTCACCATGGCTGTATCTGTGCTGGATTGTACCGGCTGCGGCAGCTGTGCTGCTATCTGCCCCGCTAAGGAGAAGGCTTTGGTAATGTCTCCTCTGGATACGCAGGTTGGCGAGCAGAAGAACTATAACTATAATGTAAATAACGTAAGCGTGAAGCCCGAAGTCAACGAGACCTTCAAGGTTGAGACTGTAAAGGGTTCTCAGTTCAAGCAACCCCTGCTTGAGTTCTCCGGCGCTTGCGCAGGCTGCGGTGAGACTCCTTATGCCAAGCTGATGACTCAGCTCTTCGGCGATCGGATGTATATCTCCAATGCTACCGGCTGCTCCTCCATCTGGGGCGGTTCCTCTCCCGCTACTCCTTATACTGTTAATAAGGAAGGCCACGGCCCCGCTTGGGCAAACTCCCTCTTCGAGGATAACGCTGAGCATGGCTATGGTATGTATCTGGGTGCTACCCAGCTGCGTGCCAATGTTGCTGCGGATATCGAGGAGCTCTATAATTGCACCACCGATGATGCTCTCAAGGCTGCTATCGATGCATGGAAAGAGACCTTCAACGATACCAAGCTCAACACCGCTGCTACCGAGGCTCTGATCGCCGAGGTAGAGAAGGTAGATTGCTGCGAGAAGGGCAAGGCTCTTGCCGCTAAGATCTTGGCTAATAAGGAATTCATCGCGAAGAAGTCCGTATGGATTCTGGGCGGCGACGGCTGGGCTTATGATATCGGCTTCGGCGGTTTGGATCATGTATTGGCTTCCAATGAGGATGTCAACATTCTGGTCTTCGATACCGAGGTTTATTCCAATACCGGCGGTCAGGCATCCAAGGCTACTCCTTCCGGTTCTATCGCTCAGTTTGCTGCAGCAGGTAAGGTTACCAAGAAGAAGGATCTGGGCGCTATCGCTCGTTCCTATGGCTATGTCTATGTAGCTCAGGTTTCCATGGGTGCTGATTATAATCAGTGCGTAAAGGCCTTTGCTGAGGCTGAGGCTTATAACGGCCCCTCTATCATCATCGCATATGCTCCTTGTATCAACCATGGTATCAAGGGCGGCATGGGCGGCTCCATGGCAGAGTCCAAGAAGGCTGTTGAGTCCGGTTATTGGCAACTGTATCGCTATAATCCTGCAGTGGAAGAGGGCAAGAATCCTCTGACTGTAGACTCCAAGGAGCCCAAGATGGATTATCGCGAGTTCATCATGAACGAAGTTCGCTATAATGCACTCTACAGAGCAAATCCCGAGCGTGCTGAGGTTCTCTTCAACGCCGGTGAAAAGGCTGCTACCGAGAAGAGAGAAAATCTCGTTAAGCTCTCTCAGCTGTAAGAAATAAAAAAATAAGGATGATCTTCGGATCATCCTTATTTTTTTGCAGCGTATCAAAACCTCCTGTGGAGGTTTTGATACGCTGGGAGACTTTCAAAAAAGAGTGCAGATTTCGTCAAAATAACCCGAAGTCGTATATTGATACGTCGAGAGGTTATTTTGGCGAAAAGCAGAAAATTTCAATCTAAATCCGCATCATCATGCGGATTTTTCCTTATAATAAGAAAGCAAGGAAAAAGAGTAGGATTTCTTTTCCCTTGCTGATTCATTGAATCGGCAGAATTCATTTATTCTCTTATTTTCTGCGGTCTGTGCCTTTTTTGACAGTCTGATAAATAAGGATGATCTTCGGATCATCCTTATTTTTTATCGAAATTTCTTGACAACCTTTTAGGCCGGTATTATAATAATTGTAATATTTATAAGAAAGGCGGATAAAAGATGTATATTAATCGATTTTATTATTGTGGATCGGACTTTTGTTCTGCCTGCCTTTGCAAGCGCTGAGATGAGGGCGCTTGTCGGATCAGTAGAGTAAAAGCCCGCAATTCGTCGTGCCGCCCGGAGGCATGAAAAGATTGCGGGCTTATATTTTAAGGAGTTATGATGAACCTTTCTGAAAAGATGGTAGCGCTTGGAAAAAAGCGCTCCTGCATCCGTGAAATATTTGAATACAGCAAAAAGCGTAAGGCAGAAATCGGCGAAGATGGGGTCTTTGATTTCAGTATCGGCAATCCCAGCGTGCCTGCCCCTGCCAAGGTTACCGAAGCCATGCGCGCGCTTTTAGAGAGAGATCCCGTGGCCCTTCATGGCTATACCTCCGCTCAAGGCGATCTTGGCGTCCGTAGCCGCATTGCCGAGGATCTGAAAAAGCACTATCAAGCAGAGGTTGATCCCGAATTGATCTATATGACCTGCGGTGCCGCCGCATCGCTCACCATTTCGCTTACCGCAATTACCGAGGAAGAGGATGAGATCATTGTCTTTGCCCCGTTCTTTCCGGAATATCGTGTTTTTATAGAAAAAGCAGGAGCAAAATTGGTGGTAATCCCCGGCAAAGCGCCGGATTTTCAGCCGGATCTTACCGCTTTGGAAAGGGCGATCACACCTCATACCAAGGCAGTGCTGATCAATTCTCCCAATAATCCTACGGGAGCGATTATCCCTGCAAAAACTCTTTCCGCTCTCGGTGTGCTTCTTGCAAAGAAGAGCGAAGAATTCGGGCGAGTCATTTATCTGATTTCAGATGAGCCCTATCGGGAATTGGTCTGGACGCAAGAGCCGTTGCCCTTTGTTACCCATTATTATGATCATGTATTGGTCTGCTATTCCTATAGTAAAGCAGTCTCTCTGCCGGGGGAGCGAATTGGTTATATTTTGCTATCTCCCAAGGCTGAAAACGCTCAAGATCTTTATGCTGCGGTCTGCGGCGCAGGGCGTGCGCTGGGCTTTGTCTGCGCCCCAAGCCTTCTTCAATTTACCGTAGGAGAATGTGTGGATGCGGTATCGGATTTCAGCGTTTATCGCACTAACCGAGCGCTTCTTCTCGAAGAGCTGACCCGTATCGGCTATGAGGTAATTCCGCCGGATGGTGCATTTTACCTTTTCCTAAAAGCTCTGGAGCCGGATGCCAATGCTTTTTGCGAGAGGGCCAAGAAGCAGGAACTTCTATTGGTGCCGGGCGATGATTTCGGTGGGGAAGGATATGTGCGGATCGCTTATTGCGTTTCCACCGAGCAAATTCAAAAATCCATCCCCGCCTTTGAGCGATTATATCAAGACTATGAGGATCAAAAAATATGAGCAAATTAGATGATGCAAGAAAGCAGATCAATGAGATCGATCAGAAGATGGCGGATCTTTTCGCTGCCCGTATGAAGGCGGTAGAGCAGGTGGCGTCTTATAAGATGGAGCGCGGCTTGCCGATCTTAGATACCGCCCGTGAAGAAGAGGTGATTCGCAGAAATGCCGCCTACATGGAAAACGAAGCGCTGAAATCATATTATGTAAACTTCTTGAAATACAACATGACCCTCTCCCGCAGCTATCAGCGGCGGCTTTTGGAGGGAATGCAGGTGGCTTATAGCGGAGTCCCCGGTGCCTTTGCCGATATTGCTGCCAAGAAAATCTTTCCCGATGGTACTTCGGTGCCCTATAAGGATTTCAAGGCTGCCTATGAAGCGGTAGTCAGCGGGGAATGTGATTGCGCGGTGTTGCCCATTGAGAATAGTTATAATGGCGATGTCTCTCAGGTGATGGATCTGGCCTTTTTCGGCGAGCTTTCCATCAATGGGGTTTATGATATGGAAATTATCCAAAATCTGATCGGAATCGAGGGCTCTTCTGTCCGAGAGGTCCGAGAGGTTATCAGCCATCCCCAGGCTTTGGGGCAGTGCGCCGATTACATTCGTGATCATGATTTTGCTTCCCATGAAGCCACAAATACAGCGATGGCTGCGAAGTTTGTGGCAGAATCGGGGCGTAAGGATCTGGCCGCCATCGCCAGTGCGGAGACTGCTGAGCTTTATGATCTGAGAGTATTGGATAAAAAGATCAATGAAAGCAGCTCCAATACCACCCGCTTTGCGGTTTTTTCTCGTTTTTCCAGCCGCAATGTGAAAAAGGATGATTACTTTGTCATGAACTTTACTGTCAAAAATGAAGCAGGTTGCCTTGGTAAGGTGATTTCCATTATCGGAGAATACGGATTCAATCTGCGCGCCCTCAAAAGCCGCCCTACCAAAGATCTGATTTGGGAATATTATTTCTTTGCCGAAGGGGAAGGGAATATCAATGGCCCGCAGGGAGAAAAAATGCTGCAGGAACTTTCGGACCATTGCAGCATTTTGAAGGTGCTTGGCTCCTTCGAAAAAGAAAAAAAGCTGGAGAGCTGAAAGATGAAAATCGAAATGAATTTAGGAAAAGAAAGTTATCCCATTTATCTTGAGCGCGGATCTCTTTCGAAAGCGGGTGCTTTATTTGCGCTGGATCGCAAGGTTTTGATTGTGAGCGATAGCGGCGTTCCTTCTCAATATGCAAAAACGGTTGCCTCATGCGCCAAAGAGCCCTATATTGAAATCTTCCCCCAAGGGGAGCAGAATAAAAATACAGAGACCTATCAAGCCATTCTTCGCCGCATGGTGGAGGAGGGCTTTACCCGAACCGACTGTGTGGTGGCGGTAGGGGGAGGAGTCTGCGGAGATATGGCAGGCTTTGCAGCCGCTTCCTATATGCGGGGAGTGGATTTTTATAATATTCCTACAACGCTTCTCTCTCAGGTGGATTCTTCCATCGGCGGAAAAGTGGCAATTGATTTTATGGGGTATAAGAACATTGTGGGTGCGTTTTATCAGCCCAAAGGAGTGCTGATTGATCCGGATGTTTTAGCCACCTTGCCCCCGCGGCAGATCGCCAATGGCCTTGCGGAATCCATTAAGATGGCGGCTACCTTTGATGAGGCCCTTTTTGCTCTTCTTGAGCAGCAGGATCAGCCCCTGGATCATCTGGAAAAGATCATTGAACTTTCTCTTCGGATTAAAAAGGATGTTGTTGAAAAAGATCCCAAAGAGCAAGGCCTGCGAAAGGTGCTGAATTTTGGCCATACCATCGGCCATGCCATCGAAAGTGTCTGCAATCTTTCGGAGCTTTATCACGGCGAGTGTGTGGGGCTCGGGATGCTGGCAATGGCAGAAAAAGAGCCGAGAGAGCGGATTCGTTCGGTTCTTCAAAAGGTGGGCCTTCCCACCCAAGTGCAGTTGAATAAAGAGCAGGTGATCGCCGCAATGGCGATGGATAAGAAAATGGCAGGCAGTATGATTACTGTTGTCAAAGTCGAAAAAATCGGCAGTTTCAAGATGGAAAAAATCTCCTATTCGGAATTGACGGCAAGAATGGAGGCGGAATTATGAAAAATGGATTCGGAAATGCGATAACCCTTACCCTTTTCGGGGAAAGCCATGGCCCTGCCATCGGCGCCGTATTGGATGGATTGGCGCCCGGAATCAAAATAGAGGAAGAGCGGATTCGCCATCAGCTTTCCTTGCGCCGCCCTCAAGGAAGGATTTCTACGGCAAGGCAAGAGGCCGATCCTTTTGAAATTATAAGCGGTGTTTTTAATGGGTTTACCACCGGTACACCGCTCTGCATTACCATTCCCAATTCTGCCCAACATTCCAAGGATTATAGCGCCACCCGCGCAAAAGCGCGCCCCGGCCATGCTGATTATTCAGCCTATTGCAAATACCATGGCTTTGAGGATTATCGGGGCGGGGGGCATTTCAGCGGCCGCATAACCGCCGCTTTGGTGGCTGCCGGGGCGATATTGCTCTCTGCCTTGGAGCAAAAGGGCATTTATATCGGCACCCATATGAGCAGCTGTGCAGGGGTGGAAGATCGTCCTTTTGAAGATTATAAAAAGGATATCGCCTTTCTTTCGGAGCAGGTATTTCCGGTCTTATCGGAAGATTCTGCTTGCAAGATGCGTGAAAAGATAGAGAAGGCGGCGGATGAGGGAGATAGTGTGGGCGGCATTTTGGAGACTGCTGTGATCGGCCTTCCCGCAGGCCTCGGCGAGCCTTGGTTTGATAGCGTGGAAAGTCTTTTATCTCATGGTCTCTTCAGTATCCCCGGTGTAAAAGGTGTCTCCTTCGGTGCAGGCTTTGATTTTGCGGCCATGAAGGGGAGCGAGGCGAATGATTCTTTCTGCTATGAGAAGGAAAGGGTCATGACCGCCACCAATCATAACGGTGGAATCAACGGTGGAATCACCAATGGAATGCCGCTGCTCTTTAAGACGGCTGTAAAGCCGACTCCCTCCATCTATAAAGAGCAAAAAACTATTGATTTTATCAAAGAGGAGAATACCTCTCTTCAGATCCAGGGGCGCCATGATCCCTGCATTGTGCATCGTGCGCGGGTGGTGGTGGATAGCCTTTGCGCCTTGGTGATTGCCGATCTGCTCACCGGGCGATTCGGCACGGATTATTGGGGAGAAAAGGCATGAACTACGGTTGTATCGGCAAGACATTGAAGCATAGCTTCTCTAAAGAAATCCATGAGGCGCTGGCAAGCTATTCCTATGATTTGGTGGAGCTTGCGCCCGAGGAAATCGATGCTTTTATGAAAAATCATGCCTTCAGAGCAATCAATGTTACCATCCCTTATAAGCAGACCGTGCTGCCTTATCTGGATGAGATCAGCCCTCAGGCAAAAGAGATCGGCGCAGTCAATACGATTGTGTGTAAAGGAAATAAACTTTACGGCTATAACACCGATTTTTTTGGTCTAAGAGCGCTGATTCTGCGATTGAAATGCTCTCTTTTAGGAAAAAAGGTATTAATTTTGGGGAGCGGCGGTACCGCCCGCACTGCTCGCGCTGTAGCCAAAGATCTTGGCGCCCAAGAGATCCTTACAGTCTCCCGAGGCGGCAGAGATGGGATCTCTTATGAAGAGGCTTTGCTTCATCATCGGAATGCCGCTTTTATCATCAATACCACCCCTTGCGGAATGTATCCCGATATTGATGCTTCGCCCTTGGATTTATCGGCTTTTGAATCTTTAGAGGGCGTCGTAGATGCAGTCTATAATCCGCTTCGCACCCGCTTGATTCAGCAGGCGCAGGCCTTAGGAATTCCTGCCCAAGGCGGGCTTTATATGCTGGTAGCGCAAGCGGCCTATGCGGTGGAATTATTCCTCGATTGCAAAATCCATAAAAAAAGAATCGAAGCGGTTTTTCAATCCTTGCTTTCCCAAAAGGAAAATATCATTCTTACGGGGATGCCGGGAAGTGGAAAATCCACGGTTGGAAAGCAATTGTCTAAAAAATTATGTAAACCATTTTTAGATACCGATCAGTTGATCCTCGAAGAAGAGGGGCAGAGCCCTGCTCAACTGATCTGCTCTCTCGGTGAGGAAGCGTTTCGCGATATTGAGAGCCGAATCATCGAAGAGCGAGTGGCGCCTTTGACCGGTGCAATTATTGCCACGGGCGGCGGCGCGGTCTTGCGGCGGAAAAATATAGACGCTTTGAAAAAGAATGGAAAGATCTTTTTTCTTGATCGTCCATTAGAGCAACTTTCCGCTACCGCAGATCGCCCATTATCATCGGATCGCGAAAAGCTGAAGGCGCGCTTTGATGAGCGGTATGATCGCTATTGCGAGACAGCGGATATTCATATAAAAAATAATACCTCTGCAAAGGTTTGTGCAGAGAAGATCATGAAGGTTTTGAAGAAATGAAAATTTTGGTAATCAACGGTCCTAATTTGAATATGCTGGGAATTCGCGAGCCGAATCTTTACGGCCGCGAGACCTATGAGACGCTTCTTGAAAAAATCAAAAATCATTGCGAAAAAAGCGGTGTTGAGGTCTCTTTTTATCAATCTAATCATGAGGGTGATCTTGTAGACGCCATTCAGGGAGCCTTGGGAAAAGTGGATGGAATTGTCATCAATCCGGGCGCCTATACCCATACCAGCATCGCGATTTTAGATGCTGCCAAAGCGGTATCACTTCCCATGGTGGAGGTGCATATTTCGGATGTGAGCAAGCGGGAGGATTTTCGGCAGATCAGCTATATTCGTGCGGCCTGCCGGAAGAGCATTGCAGGCCATGGCACCGATGGTTATTTAGAGGCAATTGATTTTTTAAGAGGTGAAAAATGCGAGTAACGATTCAGCCCCGAAAAGGAAACGGAATCGTGGTTGCTCCGCCCTCTAAAAGCATGGCCCATCGCTATTTAATTGCGGCCGCTCTTGCAAAAGGGGAAAGCCGCATTGAAAATCTATCCTATTCTCAGGATATTTTGGCGACTCTTGATTGCTTAGAATCCCTTGGCGTGGAGCCGGAGCGGGGCGTCGATTGGGTAGTAATCCGCGGCGGTGGCACCTTAGTTCCGCAAAAGAATTTAGCGTGCAGGGAAAGCGGCAGCACTTTGCGCTTCTTTTTGCCCCTTTGCTTGCTTCATGAAAAAGAGGCAATCTTAGAGGGAAGCGCTCGCTTGATGGAGCGCCCTTTAAGCGTATATCAGCAGCTTTGCAGGGAGCATGGCTTTGATTTTGAGCAAAGGGATTCCTTTGTTCGGGTGAGGGGTGCACTTTCGGCAGGAGATTATATTCTGCCCGGAAATATCAGCAGTCAATTTATTACCGGCATGATCTTTGCCCTTTTGAAGGTGAAAGGGGAGAGCCGTATATTACTAACCGGAAAGGTGGAGAGCGGCTCCTATATTGATTTGACTCTTGATGCCCTCCAGGCATTCGGCTTTTCTTTATGCCGCGCAGGGGAGCGGGAAATCAGAATCGATGGAAATGCAGAAGGAGAAGGGCGCTTCATCCAAGTGGAAGGTGATTATTCCAATGCTGCTTTCTTTGAGAGCCTTTCGCTTTTAGGCCATTCGGTAAAGGTGAAGGGCCTGAAAGAAGATTCTCTGCAGGGGGATCGCATCTATCGTGATTATTTTAAGCATTTAGAAAAAGGGCAGAGCACCCTCTCCTTGGCAGATTGCCCCGATCTCGGCCCGATCTTGATGGCGGTTGCTGCCGCGAAAAAAGGCGGTATTTTTACCGATACAGCGCGGCTGAAGATCAAAGAGAGCGATCGCGGTGCTGCCATGGCAGAGGAATTGAGGAAATTCGGGATCGAGGTTCTTTTGGAAGAAAATCGGATCATTGTCCCTCAAGGGGGAATCCATCCGCCTAAGGAGCCTTTGCAGGCTCATAATGATCATCGAATCGTCATGTCCCTTGCGGTGCTTTGTACCCTTACCGGCGGTGTGATTGAAGGGGCAGAGGCAGTGGCCAAAAGTATGCCGGATTTTTTTGAGCGGCTGGAGGCATTGGGAATTGAGGTAAAAAAAGATGAAGCTTAATAAGAATGCGGATACAAGAATTTTGATTGTAGGCCTTGGCCTGATCGGCGGAAGCTATGCCAAGGCGCTGAAAAAGAAGGGCTATCATGTATCGGCTATTACGAAAGAACAAAAATCCATCGATTATGCCCTTGCAAATGATATCATTGATGAAGGAACTTCTGCTGTGGATGCAGGATTGATTCAGCAGGCGGATTTAATCGTATTTGCTTTATATCCCCGCATTTTTTTGCAATGGATTGAGGAAAATCAGCAGTATTTTCGCTCCGGTACGATATTGACCGACGTTACCGGCGTAAAAGGGAGTGTGGTATATGAGATTCAATCCATCCTGCGGGAGGATGTGGAGTTTATTTCTGCCCATCCCATGGCAGGGAAAGAAGTCTACGGAGTTGAGAACAGCGACGATAAGATTTTCGAAAATGCCAACTATATCGTGGTCCCCACCGAAAAGAATTCGCAAGAGGCCATTGATCTTTGCTTGGAGCTTGGCAGAGAGCTTGGTTTTCGCTCGGTCAGTACTTTAAGCCCCGAAAAGCATGATGAGATGATCGCCTATCTCTCTCAGCTTACCCATTGCATTGCAGTTACGCTGATGTGTTGCCATGATGGAGATCATCTGGAAGAATATACCGGCGATTCCTTCCGCGATTTGACGCGGATTGCCAAGATCAATGATGCCATGTGGAGCGAGCTTTTTGCCATGAATAAAGAAGCATTGCTGGCGCAGATGGATGTATTTTACGAAAAATTTGAAGAATTACGTGCCGCTTTGAGGGAAGATGATATGGATCATATGCGCAGCATGATGCGCCTTTCCACCGAGCGCAGAGGGCGTTTTGATAAATAGAATGGAGGTCCCTTAATCATGATGAATATGGATTTTTTAAGAAAGCTGCCGATTCCCAAGGAGGTAAAGGCGCAATATCCCGTTACCGAGGAGATGGCGGCGGTAAAAGCGAAGCGAGATGAAGAAATCGCAAAGGTTTTCAAGGGCGAGAGCAATAAATTTCTTTTGATTATCGGCCCTTGCTCAGCCGATGACAGTAGGGCGGTTTTGGATTATATCGGCCGCTTGCGTCTCTTGGAAGATCGGGTAAAGGATAAAATTCTGATTATTCCCCGCATCTATACCAATAAGCCCCGTACCACCGGAGACGGCTATAAGGGAATGCTCCATCAGCCCAATCCCAATGAGCGTCCCGATATGCTCAAGGGCATTGTCGCCATTCGTGAGCTTCATATGCGGGCTCTTGCCGAATATCAGTTCAGCTGCGCCGATGAAATGCTTTATCCTGAGAATCATCGGTATCTTTCTGATTTGCTTTCGTATGTTGCGGTGGGCGCAAGATCGGCTGAGGATCAGCAGCACCGCCTTACTGCCAGCGGGCTCTCCATTCCGGTGGGAATGAAAAATCCCACCGGCGGGGATCTCTCGGTCATGATGAATTCCATTACTGCAGGCCAACATTCTCATACCTTCCTTTATCGAGGCTGGGAGGTGGTCAGCCAAGGGAATCCTTTGACCCATGCAATTTTGCGGGGATATGTGGATAGCAGCGGGAAGAGCTGGCCGAATTATCATTACGAGGATCTTACAAAGCTGATCGGATTATATGAAAAAAGCGGATTGGTCAATCCCGCAGTCATTGTAGATACCAATCATGCCAATTCCGGCAAACAATGCCTCCAGCAGATTCGCATTGCAAAGGATATTCTCTATAGCTGCAAATGTAATGGAGACATTCGCAAGATCGTAAAGGGGCTGATGATCGAAAGCTATCTTGAGGACGGCGCTCAAGCGATCGGAGAGGCGCATACCTACGGAAAATCCATCACCGATCCATGCCTTGGCTGGGAGAAAACCGAGCGTCTGGTTCTGGAAATTGCGGAAAGCTTATAAAAAATAAGGAGTACCATGATGGTACTCCTTTTCTTTTTTAGATGCCCGAGCATCGAAATGCATCGGGCCGGATCAAGCCTGTAAGCCGAGTTCTGTCGAGAACAGTCATCTATCTGGATCCCCCGTTACCGGAGGCCTCAAGCCACGCTTTCAAGGCTGCATGCGGGCGGGTCTCCCTCGCCTTTATCGGTGTTGCATCGGATAGGGTTTACAGACCCTCTATGTCACCATAGAGGGTGGTGAGCTCTTACCTCGCCTTTCCACCCTTACCGGCAAATGCCGGCGGTATATTTCTGTTGCACTTTCCCTAAGGTTACCCTCGGTGGGCGTTACCCACTATCCTGACCCGAGATGCTCGGACTTTCCTCCGCTGCACCAAAGGGCAACGGCGACTGTTCAGCTTGGTCCGATTGGTATTGTAACACAGAATATAAAAAAATGCAAATAGATGTTGCTAAATTAATTTAATAATTATATAATATACAGTGTATGTGCAAAAATACGGCATCCTTTGAAGGAGGTTCTTGGAAGATGAGCGACCATCTTGAGCGGTTCAAAAGAGATATGGCAGGGAAGACGGTAGGCGTTGTAGGAATCGGGGTATCCAATACGCCGATCATTACCATGCTGGCAGGCTTTGGTGTATCGGTGCGTGCTTTTGATAAGCGCCCCGTTGAGCAGCTTGGCGATCCGGGAAAATCCCTGATAGATTTAGGGGTTGCGCTTTTCTGCGGCGAGGATTATATGGACCATCTTTCGGGCGATTTGATTATCAAGACGCCGGGGATGCGATTCGATCATCCCGCTTTAGAGCGTGCCCGCAAGCAGGGGAGCAGGATTACCAGCGAGATGGAGCTTTTCTTTGAATATTGCCCTTGCGAGATAATCGGCATCACCGGCAGCGACGGAAAGACGACGACGACAAGTCTGATCTATGAGATGCTTTCTCGCACCGATCGCAAGATCCATTTGGGCGGAAATATCGGCTATCCTCTTCTCTGCCGCTTGGGGGAGATCAAAGAGCAAGATCTGGTCGTGGCAGAGCTTTCCAGCTTTCAGCTGCATACCCTTCGAAAAAGCGCCCATGTAGGGCTGGTTACCAATCTTTCCCCTAATCATCTTGATATGCATAAGGGAATGGAAGAGTATGTAGAGGCGAAAACCAATCTTTTCCGCTTCCAAGATGAGAAGGATCTTTTGATTTTGAATCATGATAATGCGATTACCGCCTCTTTTGAAAAGGAAGCGCGGGGCCGCCTCAGAGTCTTTTCCTTTAAGGGAGATCACGGAATGAGCGGGGCCTTCTATCAGGATGAGGCAATTTACCTGCGGGATGAGAGCGGAAAATGCCGAAAACTGATCGATCGTGCTCGCTTGAAGCTGCGGGGCAATCACAATGTGGAGAATTTCATGGCCGCCTGCCTTGCAGCGGCAGATTATTGCTCGGAAAATGAGATGATCGCTGTAGCAGAGCAATTCGGCGGTGTGCGCCATCGAATGGAATTTATCCGCGAGGTAAGGGGAGTCTGCTTCTATAATGATTCCATCGGCTCTTCTCCCACCCGCACCGTTGCAACCCTTATGAGCTTTGAAAAAAAGGTTCGCCTGATTGCAGGCGGCTATGATAAAAAGATTCCCTTTGATCTTTTGGGAGAGGCTGTTCCCAATCATGTGGATAAGCTTTATCTTTGCGGCGTTACCGCTGAGAAGATCCGCCAAGCGGTGCTGGATCAGACACCCGATTTTCCCATAGAGCTTTTCTCGGATCTGAAATCTGCCATAGAGAAGGCCTATGAAGATTCTGCAGCGGGAGAGATTGTCTTGCTCTCGCCCGCTTGCGCCAGCTTTGATCAATTTAAGAACTTTGAAGAACGGGGCGATTTCTTTGTCTCGGTAGTAAAGGAATTGAAATGAAAAATCTGCAAAATTATCTTTTCAAATTATGCGGCGAATGCTTGCCCTCCGGCTTTGAGCGGGAGGAAAAGAGCGTAGAAGCGCTTCTTGCTCCTTTGGTCGACGAGGTCCATAAAGATTCCTGCGGCAATATTATCGGCTGCCGCAAATCAGCCTTTGGCAATGCCAAAAAAATAATGCTGGATGCCCATCTGGATGAGATCGGGCTGATGGTTACCAAAATTGATGATGCCGGTTTTATTCATTTTACCAATCTTGCCGGCTTTTCTCCCATTGCTCTGCCGGCTTCTTCCGTCATGGTAAAAGGAAAGCGCAATCTTTCAGGCGTTGTGGCAACCTTGCCGCCCCATCTGCTTTCTGCGGAAGAGCGGAAAAAGCCCATTGAGATGAAAAAAATGGTCATTGATGTGGGGTATCCTGCAGAGACGGTGCGTGAGCTTATAAAGGTGGGCGATCCCATCATCCTGCGCCAAGGCTGCGCTGAGCTGCTGAATGATCGCATTACCGGCAAGGCGCTGGATAATCGGGCGGGAGTTGCTGTCATTTTAGATATGCTTACCACCCTTCAAAAAATGCCCTTGGCGATGGATCTCTATGTGGTCTTTTCCGCCGGGGAAGAATTCAGCGGCTTCGGTGCTTTGAATGCAGCCATGGAGATTGCTCCCGATGAGGCGGTGGTAATCGATGTAACCCATGGTGAATCCGGCGGCACGCCCAGAGGAAAGGCTTTCCCTTTGGGTTGCGGCGCGGTAATCGGCGTAGCCCCCATTTTATCGGGCGCTGTAACCGATCGATTGAAAGAGATGGCAAAGCAATATGTGATCCCCTATGAAATGGAGCCCATCAACGGCAGGACCGGCACCAATAGTGATCAGATCGCTACCAGCAGGTGCGGCGTTCCCACAGGGCTTGTCTCCATTCCCTTGCGATATATGCATAGCGGCTGTGAGGTGGCGGATCTTAAGGATCTTAAGGCGGTTTCCGATCTTCTGAGCCGTTATGTCAATCGAGGAGGTGCCCGTTATGAATAAAGAGCTTAGTTATCTGACCTCTCTTTTCGGCGCCTCCGGCAGCGAGAGCGATGTGCGTCAGGCGATTATCAGCGAGATTCGCCCCCATTGCGATTCCTTGGAGGTGGATCGGCTCGGAAATATCATTGCCTTCAAAAAAGGCATAGAGCCTGCGCCTTTTCCTGTAATGCTCTGCGCGCATATGGACGAGGTGGCGCTGATGGTTACCTCCATTGATAAGGATGGTTCTTTGGGCTTTGAGAGCGTGGGCGGAATCGATCCGCGCATCTTGCCGGGGACCCATGTGGTGATCGGCAAAAAGAAATATCATGGTGTGATCGGTGTCCTTGCTCCTCATTTTGTAAAGGATGGGGAAGAGAAGGTCCCCAAGATGAAGGATCTTTATATTGATATCGGTGCCAAGGATCAAGAGGATGCCGAGAATTATGTGGCAGTGGGCGATCTGATCGGCTTTGATACCGCTTATCAGGAATTCGGAGAAGATCTGGTGCGTGCCAAGGCTCTTGATGATCGAGCAGGATGCTATATTCTGCTTAATATTATGAAAAAGCCCCTTCCTTTCGACACTTATTTTGTCTTTTCTGTCATGGAAGAGATCGGATGCCTCGGCGCGCGGACTGCCGCTTTTGCAGTGCAGCCTCAATATGCGCTGATTATTGAAGGCACCACCGCAGGCGATATTCATACCGAAACCGATCAGTCGGCGGTATGCCGCTTGGGGCGCGGGCCGGTGGTCTCTTTTATGGATAATAGCGCGATTTATGATCGGGAGCTTTATCGCTTGGTTATGAAAACCGCGAAGGAAGAGAATATTCCCGTTCAGGCAAAAGAAGCGGTGGCAGGCGGTAATGAAAGCGGGACCGTGCAGCGTGCGCTCGGCGGCTGCCGTGTGATTGCCCTTTCGGTGCCGTGCCGCTATATTCATTCTCCTGTCAGTGTTGCAAATCTTAAGGATATTGCCCATTGCGAAGAATTGGCTTATGCTTTATTGAAAAATTTATTGTAAGGTGGCAAAAATGATTAATCAATTAAAAGAATTGGTAAGCAAAAAAAGTGTTTCCGGAAATGAGCGGGTTGTCGCATCTTATATCAAGGAGCAGATCCTGCCCTATGCCGATAAGGTCTATGAAGATGCTTTGGGCAATCTGATTGCGGTCCGCCGCGGGGAAGGGCCGAAGGTTATGGTCATGGCCCATATGGATGAGATCGGGCTTGTGGCCACCTTTGCAGACGATAAGGGCTTTATTCGCGTCTCTGCAGTAGGAGGCGTTCACCCGCAAAAGACGGCCGGCCGCCCCGTTATTTTTGAAAACGGTGTTATGGGCGTGTTTGTGGCGGGCAAAGAGCAGAAAATGAGCGATTGCTATATCGATATCGGCGCTAAGGATCAGCGGGATGCGCTTTCTCGGATCGAGATCGGAATGACGGCCTCCTTTGTAACCGAAACCTTTGAGACCGGTGAAAAAATCGTCTCCGGTGCGCTGGATAATCGGATCGGCTGCTTCTGCTTGATAGAAGCTTTGAAGCGGCTTAAGAATTGCAGCTGTGAATTTTATGCGGTCTTTACGGTGCAGGAAGAGGTAGGGCTGCGCGGTGCAAAGGTCAGCGGATTTGAAATTGCGCCGGAGGTTGCCCTTGCAGTGGATGTTACCTTGAGCGGCGATCATCCGGAAGGGGCCGATACCTCTGCATCCTTGGGAAAAGGCTGTGCCATTAAAATGCGGGATCGCTCTGCGATCTGCAGTAGGGAAGTGGTAGAGGATCTGGAGAATCTTGCGGCCCGAAAGGGAATTCCCATTCAGCGGGATGTGCTCTCCTCCGGCGGGACCGATATCGGCAGTGTTCAGCTGCTTGGTAAAGGCGTGCAGGTAGGAGGGCTCAGCATCCCCATCCGCTATTGCCATTCCGCTATCGAGATGGCAGATCGTAAGGATGTGGAGGCGACCATCGCTCTGCTGCTTGCTTATTTGGAAAAATAAGTTGCTATTTAATAGTATTTTTGTTATAATATAGTTTAACATTTGTGAAGGAAGTGTTCGTTTGCGGTTAAAGTGTTTAGATATACAGGGCTTTAAGTCCTTCCCCGATAAGATCAATATCGGATTTGATCACGGGATTACAGCGATTGTTGGCCCCAACGGCTCGGGAAAGAGTAATGTTTCCGATGCGATTCGCTGGGTATTGGGTGAGCAATCCAATAAGAGCCTTCGAAGCACCAAGATGGAGGATGTGATCTTTTCCGGTACAGCCAAGCGGAAGCCTCAGGGCTTTGCCGAGGTCAGCCTGACCATTGATAATAGCGACCATGCCCTCAATGTGGATTATAATGAGGTAATGATTACGCGTCGGTATTATCGTAGCGGCGAAAGTGAATATTTTATCAATAAATCTCCTGCCCGTCTTCGGGATATTCATGAAATGTTTATGGATACCGGTATCGGGCGGGATGGTTATTCCATTATCGGTCAGGGCACCATCGATCAGATCCTGCTTGGAAAAAGCGAAGAGCGGCGCTCTATGCTGGAGGAGGTGGCAGGGATCTCCAAATTCCGCTATCGCAAAAATGAAGCGGAGCGTAAGCTGAATTCCACCGAAGAAAATCTTGTGCGGCTCAACGATATTGTAGGGGAGCTGAGAGAGCGCCTGCCCAATCTGGAGCGGCAAGCCGATAAGGCCAAGAAATATCTTGCCATGTATGAGGAGCGCAAGAGCCTGGAGATTGCCATTTGGCTGCAGGAGCTGGATCAGATCAAGGTCAATGCATCTAAGATTGAGGAAAGCCATGCCATCGCCAAAGGGCAGCTGGATGATCTTACCATCGAAGTGGAAAATATGGAGCAGGAGATCAACGATCTCTTCCAGCGCAATGTGGATATCAATACCGAAATTGAGCAGATTCGCTTGCAGCAAAGCGGCTGGGATGAGCAGATCGGTGCGCTGAATTCTCAAAGAGCGGTGCTGGAAAGTCAGGCGGCTTTTGAGCAGGAGACCGTTGCCCGCTTGGAGCAGGAGCTTTCTTCTGTCAATACCCGCAAGACCGAGCTGAATGATCGGATCAGAGGTTATCATACCGAAATCGAAGAAAAGCAAGCAAAGATCCAATCCATCGAGGAGCAGATCACAGCCCTTTTCAAAGAGACCGAATCGATTATTGCCAAAAGTGAGGATCAGCGTAAGCAGGCCGAGGAGCTGCAGGTGCGCTTGCAGCAAAATGCCGCCGTGCGCAACGCCGCGCAGATGGATGGGATTTCTCTTTCTTCCTCTATGGAGGGCTATGACCATCGCAAAGCCGAATTGGAGGAAGCGATGGCGGAGCAGCAAGCCAAGATTGCGGAGGTAGAAGAAGAGCTTGAAGCGATCGATCGTGAGCAGCTGAAGATGAGCGAAGAGATCGAAAGCGAGAATAATGCGGCTGCAGGCCTTAAGAAGATGCTGGAGATCAAGGATCGCAATTATAATGAGGCCTTGGAAGCGGAGCAGAAATCTGCTGCACGCAGAGATGCGTTGATTCAAAGAGAGAATATTCTCGCAGAGATGGAAAAGCATCTGGAAGGCTTTGGCGGTGCGGTCAAGCTGGTGATTGAGCAGAGCCAAAGAGGCGTTCTGCAGGGGATTATCGGCCCTGTATCAAAGCTGATTAAGGTTGAAAAAGAATACTTAATTGCGGTGGAGACCGCGCTGGGTACTGCTATTCAAAATATTGTAACCCAAGATAGCAAGGCGGCGAAAAATGCCATGCTTCTTTTGAAGAACCGAGGTGCAGGCCGCGCCACCTTCCTGCCCCTTGCGGATATTACGCCTAAGGATGTGAAGGAAGATTTCAGCAAGCAGATCGGCTTTTTGGGTGTGGCAGATACTTTGGTTAAGACTGATAAGGCCCATGAGAAGGCCATCGCCTTCCTTTTGGGCAGGACCTTGGTCTGCGATACCATTGATCATGCGCTGTCTCTTGCAAAGGCTTGCAATAATAAGTATAAGATTGTTACTTTGGACGGTCAGGTGATCAATGCAGGCGGCTCCATGACGGGCGGCAGCGCCGCCAAGAGCGCAGGGCTTCTTTCCCGCGGTTTGGAGCTGGAGCAGCTGGCCAAAGAGCTTGAAGCAGAAGATAGGAAATATCAAGAGCTACATAGCAAGCTGGAAAAAGCCGAAAGCGAAAAAGCCACTCTCGACGCTCGCCTGCAAGGGTCCGAGGATGCCATCCATCAGCTTACCGAAGATCGGCTTCGTCTGGCAGGTCTTTATGAGAATAAAGCAGTGGTCAAGGAATCCTATCTTGCCATTTTGGAGGGCTATAAGCGCGAGATGGAGACTCTTCATACCGCTTCCGGTGATGCCGGTCAGCGGTTGGAAGAAAATAAAGCCCGTCAGCAAGAACTTGCTAAGGTTGCAGAAGAGCTGCAAGATCAGCTGACCTCCTTGCAGGGATTGGGTGCTGATGATCAGGCGCGGATGGAAGCGCTCAAGAGCAAGACGGCCGCTCATGAAATGGATAAGGTTTCCTTGTTTAAGGAAATCGAGGGGATCAATTCTTTGATCGGTCAGCTGGAAAATCAGCTGCTTTTGATTGATAAAGAAGAGGCTGAGAAGGCGCTGCATATCGAAGAATCCATGGCGCGCAGCCAAAAGGCAAAAGAGGATGCCGCTTCTATGGAGGAGCAGGCTGCCGCTTTAAGACGCCAGCATGAAGAAGGAAAAGAGCAGATTACTGCTTTGGTGCAGCGCCGGCAAGAGCAGGATCAGAAGCAGACTCAATATCGAGCAGAGCTCAAGGGCAAGAATGAAGCCAAGGGTAAGCTGATCGAAGAGGTAGCGCGCTTGGATCACCGCCTTGCAGGGATTACCGATCAATCGGATCGGATTATTGCTCAGCTTCTGGATGTCTATGAGCTGACGGTTACCGATGCCAAGAAGATCGTTGTCCCGCCGGAGGATTATGCCGAGGCCAAGCGCCGCGTTCAATCCTTGAAGGCAAGCATCAAGAATCTGGGCGCTGTAAATATCGAGTCCATTGAAGAGTATAATACGGTCAAAGAGCGGTATGACTTTATGGACGGGCAGGTGCAGGATCTCACCTCCTCCAAGATTGAGCTGGAAAAGATTATCCGCGAGCTGCTAAGCCAGATGAAAGATATTTTCAGCGAAAAATTTGCTCAGTTGAATCAAGAATTCCAGCAGATCTTCTCCGAACTTTTCGGCGGCGGTACTGCGAAATTGGTGCTGAGCGATCCGGAGGATGTCCTGAATTGCGATATTGATGTTAAGGCGGCTCCTCCCGGAAAGATTATTAAGAATCTGGTATCCCTTTCGGGCGGCGAGCGGGCATTTACCGCTATCTGCTTGTATTTTGCAATTCTGAAGGTGCGGCCTACTCCCTTCTGCGTAGTGGATGAGATCGAGGCGGCATTGGATGATGTCAACGTTACCCGCTTTGCCAATTATATGCGCCATTATAGCGATAAGACGCAGTTTGTCTGCATTACCCACCGCCGCGGAACCATGGAAGAGGCAGACGTCCTCTATGGTGTTACCATGCCGGAGCAGGGGATTTCCAAGCTGCTGACCATCAATGTCAATGAGATTGCAGAGCAGGTCGGAATTGAAAAGTAATAAAAGAATTTAGGAGCATTGTTCATGGGCTTTTTTGAAAAACTGAAGCAGGGCCTTGCCAAAACCTCCAAAAATATTGCCGATAAGGTAGATTCTGTATTGGCCGCCTTCGGCAAGATTGATGAAGAATTATTTGAGGAATTGGAAGAGGCGCTGATAATGGCGGATATCGGCGTGAATACCACGTTGGAGATCATCGAGCGGCTGCGTAAAGAAGTGAAGCAAGGCCGTCTTACCGATCCTTCTCAAATCAAAGGCAGGCTGATGGAGATCATCGGCGGCATGATGGGGGAAGATGTGGAACCAATCAAGATGGAGAGCAAGCCGGCGGTCATTTTGATGATCGGGGTCAATGGCGTAGGAAAGACGACTACCGCTGCCAAGCTTGCCAAAATCTATAAAGATCAAGGAAAAAAGATTATTTTCGGCGCTGCCGATACCTTCCGCGCCGCCGCTGCCGAGCAGCTTACTACCTGGGCCGAGCGAGTCGGGGTGGATATCATCAAGAGCCAGCAAGGTGCTGATCCTGCTGCAGTGGTCTTTGATACCATTGCTGCCGCCAGGGCAAGAGGCTGCGATCTGATTATTTTGGATACAGCAGGCAGGCTTCATAATAAAGTCAACCTGATGAATGAGCTTTCCAAGATCGAAAAGGTGATTTCTACCCAACTTCCCGATGCGGATAAAGAGGTATGGCTGGTCTTGGATGCCACCACCGGCCAAAATGCCATGAATCAGGCCAATGAATTTAAGAAGGTAACTCCTTTGAGCGGCGTGATACTGACCAAGCTGGACGGCACTGCCAAGGGCGGGATGGCGATTCCCTTAAAATGCGAGCTGGGGCTTCCCATCCGCTTTGTAGGGGTAGGGGAGCAGATGGATGATCTGCAGCCCTTTGATGGTATGGATTTTGCAAAAGCATTGTTTTGAGGATTAAAATGAGAGTAGACGGAAGAGAGCATCAAGAAATTCGAAAAATCGAAATTATTAAGGATTATACCATGCATGCAGAGGGGAGTGTCCTTTATTGCCAAGGGAATACCAAGGTGATTTGCAATGCAACGGTTGAGGAAAATGTGCCTCCTTATCTTTTGGGTACAGGGAAAGGCTGGGTTACTGCGGAATACGCCATGTTGCCCCGCGCCACCGGCACCCGTAATAAGCGGGATATCAGCAAATTAAAGCAGGCCCCCCGCAGTACGGAGATTCAGCGCTTAATCGGGCGCGCACTGCGCGGCGCTTTAGATCTTACCAAGCTGGGTGAGCGGAGTATTATTATCGATTGCGATGTCATTCAGGCCGATGGCGGCACACGCTGCGCCTCCATCAGCGGCGGATTTTTGGCCCTTGCGCTTGCGATCAACCGATTGATGGAGCAAGGCTTGCTGGAAGAGAATCCCATCAAAAAGCAGGTGGCTGCTATCTCTGTGGGCGTTGTGAATGAGGAGCCTTGCGCCGATCTTTGCTATCAAGAGGATAGCAAAGCCGATACCGATATGAATGTGATCATGTCATCCTTAGGTGGCTTCATTGAGATTCAAGGAACTGCCGAGGGAGAAGAGTTTGATAAGAAGCAGCTGGATGCATTGCTCTCTTTGGCAAAGCGCGGCTGCAAAAAGATTTTCAAAGCCCAAAAGAAGGTGCTGGAAAAATGAATAAAAAGTTTGTAATCGCCACCAATAACCCTCATAAGGTGGTGGAATTTAAGAAGATTTTAGAGCCTTTGGGGATCAATTGCATCTCGTTAAAAGAGGCGGGCATTGTATGTGATGCCGAAGAAAATGGGATTACCTTTGCAGAGAATGCCAAAATTAAGGCGCAGGCTGTATTTGATCTCTGCGGCTTGCCTTCTGTGGCAGATGATAGCGGCATTTGCGTGGATGCGCTGAATGGCGCGCCCGGTGTATTTTCCGCTCGTTATGGGGGCGAAGGATATGATGATGAAGGGCGGATGTACCTCCTTTTGAAAAATATGGAGGGAGAAGAGAATCGCGCCGCTCATTTTACTTCCGCCATCTGCTGCGTGCTGAATGAGCAGACGACCATTGAAGCGGAAGGCTATATCTTCGGCACCTTAACCCATGAACCTCGGGGCACCAATGGCTTCGGCTACGATCCGATCTTTCTGCCCGATGGATATGAGATCACTACTGCAGAGATGGAAGGGGAGCAAAAGAATTCCATCAGCCATCGAGGAAATGCCCTACGGGTCTTTGTAGAAAAGTTAAAGGAGATAAAAGAGTGTTAAATAGTAAGCAACGCGCCAAGCTGCGCGGCCTTGCCGCTAAAGAAGATACCATTTTCCAGCTGGGCAAGGAAGGAATCACCGAAAATTTCATCAACGCTGTAGATGCAGCGCTTGCGGCAAGAGAATTGATCAAATTTAAGGTATTGGAAAATGCTTTGCTGGATCGAAAAGCAGCCGCAGAGGAGATCGCAAAAGCCACCGGCAGCGAGGTGGTTACCGTGATCGGTACCAAAATTGTCCTCTATCGTCCTGCGGAAAAGCCGGTTATTCAGCTTTAATAATGGGAAAAACATTAATATTCGGCGGAACCTTTGATCCGCCTCATAAAGGCCACCGCCATCTTTTGGAGGAGGCGCTCAAGCAGGAAACCTTCGATCGGGTTCTGCTGATTCCATCTTTCATCCCGCCCCATAAATCCCATCGCCCTGCCCTTTCTTTTGAGGCAAGAGCCGGGATTTTGCAGGATTGGTTTAAGGATATTAAGAATCTTGAGATTTCGGATATCGAGCAATCAAGAGGCGGCCAAAGTTATACCGCCGATACCATTAGCGCCTTATCGGAGCAATATCCTCATGAGGAGCTTTATCTTCTTATCGGCAGTGATATGTTTCTAAGCTTTGAGGCATGGAGCCGCTTTACGTTTCTTCTCAAGCAGGTTGTTTTGGTGGTAGGCTCAAGGAAAACGGGGGATCTGGAGCAGTTGCGCGCCCATCGGGAGCGATTGCTATCGCTGTATGAATGTAAAGGAATTATACTTTGCAATATGGAGGCAATAGAATGTGCCTCCTCTGATCTTCGGGCAAGGGGAGAAGGGCTTGCAGAACGGGCGCTTTCCCATATCAGCACCCATTTGGATGTGGCCCGTGCGCGCCATACCATGCAGGTTGCCGATTATGCCCGCTATTTGGCTCAAAAATTCGGTGCAGATGAAGAGAAGGCCTATCTTTCCGGGCTTTTGCATGATTGCACCAAATGCTTCTCCCATGAATGGCAGATTGATTATCTAAAGGAAAAGGGCATCTCTCTATCCGATGCGGATCTTGCCTCTCCGCAGATCCTTCATCAGATCAGCGGCGCAATTTATGCGAAAGAGGAGTTGGGCCTTGAAGATCAAGAGATTCTATCGGCCATTGCCTGCCATACGACCGGAAAGGCAGATATGAGCCTTTTGGATCGAATTCTGTTTTTTGCCGATAGCTGCGAGCCTACGCGGAATTATCAGGCGGTGGAAGGGCTTCGCAAATGCGGTGAGCAGAATTTAAGGGAAGGGGTGGCGGCGCTTTTGGAGCGCACCATTCAATATATCAATGAGAAAAATCAACCTCTGCATCCTCAGACCGAAGAAGCAAGGGTGAGTATATTAAAGGAGCTTAGTAAAAATGGATGAGGCTGTAAAAATCGCGGTCAACGCGCTGGACAGCAGAAAAGGGCAGGATATTGAGGTCCTGCGGGTGGATGGAGTAACCTCTATGGCAGATTATTTTATTATCTGTTCCGGCTCCTCCAATACCCAAATCCGCACCTTAGGTGATGAGGTGGAATTCAAAATCAAAGAAAAGCTTGGGCTTGATCCTCTCCATCGGGAGGGCTATCAAAGCGCCAGCTGGATCCTATTGGACTATGGATTTTTGATTGTTCATGTATTCCATCGGGATGCAAGAGAGTTTTATAATTTGGGTCGGCTTTGGGCGGATGCCGAAAGAATCGACCCTGCTACACTGATTGAGCAAGAGGGGGAAGAATCATGAAATACGATTACAGTGCAATTGAGAAAAAATGGCAAGCTTATTGGGATGAGCATGAAAGCTATAAGGTAGAGATCGACCATGAGAAGGAAAAATTCTTTGCTTTGGTCGAGTTCCCTTATCCTTCGGGCCAGGGCCTGCATGTGGGCCATCCCCGCAGCTATACGGCTTTGGATATTGTAAGCCGTAAAAAGAGAATGGAGGGCTTTAATGTCCTTTATCCCATGGGCTGGGATGCTTTCGGCCTTCCTACCGAGAATTTTGCTATTAAGAATAAAATTCATCCGGCCATCGTTACCAAAAATAATATTGCTCGCTTTAAGAGCCAGCTGAAATCCTTGGGCCTTTCCTTCGATTGGTCCCGCGAGATCAATACCACCGATCCCGAATATTATAAATGGACGCAGTGGATATTCCTGCAACTTTTCAAAAAGGGCCTTGCCTATAAGAAGGAAATGAATGTAAACTGGTGCACCGGCTGTAAGGTGGTGCTTGCCAATGAAGAAGTAGTCAATGGTGTTTGCGAGCGCTGCGCAAGCCCTGTGGTCCATAAGGTGAAGAGCCAATGGATGCTGAAGATTACCGAATATGCCGAAAAGCTGATCAATGGATTGGATGATGTGGATTTCATTGACCGTGTCAAGACGCAGCAGCTCAATTGGATCGGGAAGTCTACCGGCGCTACGGTTCGTTTTGGTACGACCGTAGGGGAGGAGCTGGAGGTCTATACCACCCGCCCCGATACCCTCTTTGGTGCTACTTATATGGTGATCGCTCCCGAGCATCCCATGATCGATGCTTATCAGGATCGGATCAAAAATTATGAGGATGTGATCGCTTATCGGGAGGCCGCTGCCGCCAAGAGCGATTTTGAGCGCACCGAGCTGGTTAAGGAGAAGACGGGCGTTAAGATCGAGGGCATCTGCGGCATCAATCCGGTCAATGAAAAAGAGATTCCCATCTTTGTTTCCGATTATGTCTTAATGTCTTATGGTACCGGCGCTATTATGGCTGTCCCTGCCCATGATACCCGCGACTATGAGTTTGCAAAAGTTTTTGATCTGCCCATCATTCAGGTAGTGGCAGGGGGCGATATCGAGAAGGAAGCCTTCACCGATGTGGCCACCGGTACCATGGTTAATAGCGGATTCTTGAATGATCTTTCTGTCGAGGAAGCCAAAAAAGCCATCATTGAGCATCTTGCTAAAATCGGCAAGGGCGAGCCCAAGACCAATTATAAATTGCGGGATTGGGTCTTCTCTCGTCAACGCTATTGGGGCGAGCCGATTCCCATTGTTCATTGCCCCTGCTGCGGGCCTGTAGCAGTGCCGGAGGATCAGCTTCCCCTTTTGCTTCCCGATGTGGATAGCTATGAGCCCACCGATAACGGGGAGAGCCCCTTGGCGGCCATGGATAGCTTTGTCAATACCACCTGCCCCAAGTGCGGCGCGCCCGCCAAGAGAGAGACCGATACCATGCCCCAGTGGGCAGGCTCTTCTTGGTATTTCCTGCGCTATATGGATCCCCATAATCATGATGCTTTGGCATCGGAGGAAGCTCTTTCCTATTGGGGCCCTGTCGATTGGTATAACGGCGGTATGGAGCATACTACCCTCCATCTGCTGTATAGCCGCTTCTGGCATAAATTCCTCTATGATATCGGCGTGGTTAAGACTGCCGAGCCCTATGCGAAGCGTACCTCTCATGGTATGATCTTGGGTGAGGGCGGCGAAAAGATGAGTAAATCCCGCGGGAATGTTGTCAACCCCGATGATATTGTCCGTGATTACGGTGCAGATACGCTGCGTACCTATGAAATGTTTATCGGCGACTTTGAGAAGAGCGCACCTTGGAATACTTCAAGTATTAAGGGCTGTAAGCGTTTCTTGGAGAAATCCTTTAATCTTTTGGAGATCCTTTGCGATGGTGATGAGATTTCCAAGGAGCTGGAACGTTCTTTCCATCTCGCCATTAAGAAGGTGGGCGATGATATCGATCATCTCAAGATGAATACCGCCCTTGCAACGCTCATGAGCCTGATCAATGAGATCACTGCGAAGGGAAGTATTAATAAAAAGGAATTGGAGATCTTTGTGAAGATGCTCTATCCCTTCGCGCCTCACCTGGGTGAGGAAATGTGGCAGCAGGCAGGCTTTGAAGGGGATATGACCTATGTGCCTTGGCCCGCCTATGATGAGAGCAAAACCGTAGCTTCTGAGGTAGAGATTGCAGTGCAGCTTCTGGGTAAGCTGAAGAGCCGCGTGATGATCCCTGCCGAGGCAAGCGAGGAGGATGTGCTTGCCATTGTAAAAGAAGATGATAAAATGAAACCCTTGCTGGAAGGCAAAAATATCGTAAAAGTCATCTATGTCAAAGGAAAATTGATCAATCTGATCGTAAGATAAGCTTAAAAGAGCGGTCCATCCGGACCGCTCTTTTATATTATAAAAACTTCTTCATCTGCTCAATGCTTCGTTCTTCTGCATATTTAAGATCGTTGGCCAGCGCCATTACCAATGGATCGCTGCCTTTGTAGCGGCGAAGATTTTTGATGCTTTTGGCAAGCCCTGCGGAATTGCCGCGAATCATCAGATGGGCAATGGAAGAGGGGGTACTGTCTAAAGTGCTTTTTATGGTCCCTGTCAGTAAGGTGTTTATTCGTGCAATGGGATTTGCGCTTTGGGGCGGAGTACCTCTTGCATGAAGATAATTGGCGGCAGTGCCGTAGATCTCCTGATACCTGCGATGCTGAGCCTGCAAGGCTTTTCGTATGTTCGGATCTTTGCTCTCTCTTAATACCGATTCAATTCCGACTTTACCCATTTCTGCGCTCTTATGAATATATTGGAGCATTTTAATGTCATGCATCATCATCACCTCAAAAGTATTATTTCCTTAATTTATCTTTTTTATTTGCGAAAACGCTTGACAATTGAGATCGATTTGTGCTAATATATTTGAGCAAATTCATGCGGGTGTAGCACATCGGCTAGTGCATCGGCCTTCCAAGCCGAGGAGGTGGGTTCGATTCCCATCACCCGCTCCATTTTTTTGCGCTTTTAGCTCAGCTGGATAGAGCAACTGCCTTCTAAGCAGTAGGTCGGGGGTTCGAGTCCCTCAAAGCGCGCCAAAAAGAAAGCATCGCTTCTGCGATGCTTTCTTTTATCCAAGCCGAAGGCTTGGTATGTAATCCGCGTTAGCGGAATGTAATCACGCGTCAGCGTGTATGTTATCACCGCAAGGTACATTCTTCGGCTTGATTACATGCGCAACTTATCGTTGCAATTACATACAATGCTTCGCATTGATTACATTCACACCTGCGGTGTGATTTTAGATGAAGGGATTCAAACCTATTTGTACTCTCTTTCCAGGTTGAAAAGTGGCTTAAATCATGTATTTATGCAGGTTTGGGCCACTTTTTGTTTTGTATTTTTGATCGGCGGCAAGGTGTAAAAAAACTTCTGATTTCTCTATTTTTTCTAAAAATGTGGCACCATTTCTGTGCAGTTTGAAATCAAAAAAAGCGATACCGGTCAAAACACATTGTATCTGACTGTGGCGCTCAAGAGTGTCGAGGCGAAAAAAATAGAAGCTGACGTCATGGAACCCGTTTGGCCCCGTGAGGGTACCGCCCAGGCTCTGGTGTCAACTTCTAATATTAGTATATCCGAACTTTTTGAAAATGTCAATCCGGAAGACAAGAATTTTTTGAAATATGTACCGGAACGGTTTTTGAAAGATAATCAGCGTGTTGCAAAAACTGATTCGATGGAGGCGGAATCAAAGAGAATCGGTAATTATTTTGAAAAACAAGGTGAAAAAAAGGTTGACCTACAGGGTGATACCAATGCGGTCTATGAGAAGTTGACCGCATTGATCAAGCAAGACCGTGCTGATCGGTATGGTTGGAAGAATGGGGAGGATACCACCAAGAGCGATCCGCTCTTTGATGAGATCGTTGCCAATTTGCATATCAATGACGATTCCTCTTTGATCGGAACTCAACAGAATTTTGTTGGCACCGCCGCTCTGCAAAAGGCCGGAATCAAGATTGATGGCTCAGTGGGAGATTATTCAATTGACCTTAAAGGAAAGGCCAAGATCGCCAAAGAATACAAGGCAATGAACCGCGAGATCCGCAATTATAAAAAGCGAATGAAAATGACTGAGCAGGAAATGCAAGCGGCGAAGGATTTCTATGAGGATCAAATCTCCGATGAGGAATTAAAAAAATTAGATGGTATTCGCCATAAGGTCGTGCGAGGTTATGTGGATCTGCTGATCAAGCGCCAAGGCCTTGATAAGCCCAACGGAAGAGTGCTGTTTGCAAGGGATGTGTACCGATTGGAGTATTTCCTTGATCGGATCATTAAGGACCTCGTAACTCCAATCTTTTTCGAAAAACAAAATAGAGTGTTGACAATCGCGAAATTTGCGGTATAATGATATTGCACAGAGAGAAAAGAGAGTGCGCTTTCCCTTGGGGAAAGTGCACTCTTTTTTGTGAAAAAATAAAAAATACGGAGGAATTTCAAAATGGCAAAGAACAACATCGTCGATTGGAAGACAATCACCAACTTTGTAATCGATTCTTTTGTCGGTTACGGCATCCCCAGAGAAGATGCAGAAATCTGCGCAGATGTATTGCTGGAATCTGATAAGAGAGGCATTGAGTCCCATGGTGTAAACCGCTTCAAGCCTGTTTATCTGGATCGTATCAAAGCAGGCATCCAGAATCCTGTAACCAACTTTGAGATTATCAAAGAGACTCCCACCACCGCAGTTGTGGATGGCCACGACGGCATGGGTCAGGTTATCGGCCATAAGGCGATGAGCATGGCAATTGCCAAGGCGAAAGAATATGGTATGGGTATGGTCGTTGTCCGTAATTCCTGCCATTACGGTATCGCAGGCTATTATACCTCCATGGCTGCTAAAGCCGGCTGCATCGGCATGACCGGTACCAATGCGCGCCCCACTGTTGCTCCTACTTTTGGCGTTGAGGGTATGTTTGGTACCAATCCTTTGACCTTGGGCGTTCCTACCGATGAGGAATTTGATTTCAACTTTGATGCCGCTTCCTCTACCTATCAGAACGGTAAGCTGGAGTATTATGCGCGTATCGGAAAGGATGCTCCTAAGGGCTCCTTGATCTGCACCGATGGTAAAGAGTTTGTCGGCACCTCTGCCGATGCTCTGAAGACCATGGCAAAGCGTGAGGCTGCTCTTTGCACCCTCGGCGGACCCGGCGAGGAGCAATGCGGCTATAAGGGCTATGGCTTTGCAATGTTTGTTGAGCTGCTTTCCGCTGTTTTGCAGGATGGTAGCTATGGTAAGGCGCTGACCGGCTTGGATGAAAACGGCAATAAGGTTCCCTTCCGCCTCGGCCATTTCTTTATCGCGATCGATACCGATCACTTCCTTGGCGAGGATGTTTGCCGCAAAAAAGCAGGCGATATTCTTCGCGAGGTTCGTGCTTCTAAGAAGGATCCCAACGCTGAGCGGATCTATACCGCAGGCGAGAAGGAGCATTTGGTTCGCCTTGCCCGCGAGAGCGGTGTGCCCATCAATGAGTCTGTTCAGGCTGAAATGGAAGCCGTTCGCGATGAGTTGGGCCTTAGCCAATATAAATTCCCCTGGGAGGACTAATCAATGGATATCAGAAAAGAGTCTTTGAAAAAGCACTACGAGTGGAACGGTAAGATTGAGGTTGTAACCCGCTGCCCCATTGAGACCCGCGAGGATCTCTCTTTGGCCTATACCCCCGGCGTAGCCGAGGCTTGCCTTGAGATTCAGAAGGATTATAATAAGAGCTATGAGCTGACCCGCCGTAATAACATGGTGGCTGTCATCACCGATGGTACTGCTATTTTGGGTCTTGGCGATATCGGCCCTGAAGCCGGCATGCCTGTTATGGAAGGGAAATGCGCCCTCTTTAAGGCTTTTGCCGATGTAGATGCATTTCCGATCTGCATCCGCAGCAAGGATGTGGATGAGCTGGTTCGCACCATCTATTTGATCTCCGGCTCCTTCGGCGGTATCAATTTGGAGGATATCGGCGCACCTCGCTGCTTTGAGGTGGAGCGTAAGCTGAAAGAGATCTGCGATATCCCCATCTTCCATGATGATCAGCATGGTACCGCTATTGTAGTGGCCGCTGCTTTGATCAACGCTTTGAAGGTTGTTAAGAAAAATATTGCTGATGTGAAGGTTGTCATTAATGGCGCAGGCTCTGCAGGCATCGCAATCGGCAAGCATCTTTTGAATATGGGCGTAAAGCATCTGACCATGGTTGATCGCTTCGGTATCATCTGCAAAGGGATGCCTGAGCTGAATGAAGCCCATGCCGAGATGGCAGAGATCACCAATCTTGAGCATCAGATGGGCAATCTCTCCGATGCCATGAAGGGTGCCGATGTATTCATCGGTGTATCTGCTCCCAATATCGTCAGCGAAGAGATGGTGGCTTCCATGGCGGATGACGCTGTCATGTTCCCCATGGCAAATCCTACCCCCGAGATCATGCCCGACCTTGCAAAGAAGGCAGGCGCTCGCATAGTGGGTACCGGCAGAAGCGATTTCCCCAATCAGATCAACAATGTATTGGCATTCCCCGGCATCTTCCGTGGTGCGCTTGATTGCCGTGCATCCTGCATCAATGAGGAAATGAAGGTTGCCACCTCCTATGCCTTGGCTGCTCTCATCCCCGATGAGGAACTCAATGAAGAGAATATCATCATCGGTGCTTTGGATAAGCGGGTTGCTCCTGCAGTTGCCGAAGCGGTTGTGAAGGCGGCAAAGGAAACCGGCGTAGCAAGAATCTAAATCTGAAAAACGCAAGAAAAGCAATGCTTTTCTTGCGTTTTTTTAATAAATTATTAAATCATTCCCAATCTCTTGACTTATTTGGAAAAATATGATAATTTTAATTCAAATAAGGGAGTAGTCGGCGCGTGTAGCGTGATGAAGTCAACAACACTGAAGGAAATTCCTTTTGGCTTTATTTTAATCGGCAAGACTTATCTGCATCGTTTCGGCAGATGAGTCTTTTTTTGATATTTGAAGCCGGAACTGTATAAAATGATATTGAATGGATCAGAAAGGGAATTGAAATGAAGGAATATTTGCGATCAAAAGATGAAGTGCTTCAGGCCCAAGGCGTGGATGAAGCAGGCCTTAGCGAGCAGGAGGCTCAAAAGAGGGCGGCAGAATTCGGCCCTAATAGATTGGCAGAGGGAAAGAAACCCTCTCTCTTTTCTCGGTTTATCAAAGAATTATCCGATCCGATGATTTTGATTCTGCTGGGCGCCGCAGTGATTTCTGCGGTTACGGCAGTTATATCCGATGAATCCTTCGCCGATGTGATCATCATTTTAGCGGTGGTATTGATCAATGCGATCTTGGGTGTCGTGCAGGAAAGCAAGGCGGAGAAAGCCATTGAAGCCTTAAAGGAGATCACGGCCGCCACCTCGAAAGTCATCCGAGACGGGCGTCAGATGGTGGTCCGCAGCGATGAGCTGGTGTGCGGTGATATTATTATTTTGGAAGCAGGCGATTCTGTCCCTGCAGATGCCCGCATTATCGAATGTGCCAGCATGAAGGTAGAGGAGGCTGCTCTTACAGGCGAATCGGTGCCGGTGGAAAAAGCGGTAGACGCTCTTTCTGCGGCAGAGGATAAAGATATCCCGCTGGGGGATCGAATTAATATGGTCTATATGGGAAGCACGGTTGTATACGGCCGTGGGGTCGCTGTGGTTACCGCCATCGGTATGCAGACGGAGATGGGTAAGATTGCCGATGCGCTCACCCAATCCAAAGATGATGAGACTCCCTTGCAGATTAAGCTGAATCAGCTGAGCAAGATTTTAAGCTTTTTGGTCCTGGGGATTTGCGGCGTGATTTTTGCCATCAATCTTTTGGGTGCCGAGGCCATCAATAGCGAAATTTTGCTGGATACCTTCCTTGTGGCTATCAGCTTGGCGGTTGCGGCAATTCCGGAAGGTCTTGCCGCAGTGGTAACCATTGTGCTCTCTATCGGTGTTACCAATATGAGCAAGCGGAATGCGGTGATTCGTAAACTCACCGCAGTAGAGACCCTTGGCTGCACCCAAATTATCTGCTCCGATAAGACCGGCACCCTTACTCAGAATAAAATGACGGTGGTGGATCATTCTTCTGATGATCCTGATGCATTAATGATGGCAATGGCTCTTTGCAGCGATGCCAAATTGGATCAAAGCGGAGAAGCCATCGGCGAGCCTACCGAATGTGCTCTTGTAAATGATGCGCATCAATTGGGGCTGGATGAGAAAATTGCCGCTTATCGGCGGATCGGGGAAGCTCCTTTTGATTCCGATCGCAAAATGATGTCCACAGTATGCATCAATCAAGCAGGAGAGATCATTCAATTTACAAAAGGCGCCCCCGATGAAGTCTTAAAATGCTGCACGACCATCCTAAAAGATGGAAAGGAAATCCCCTTTACAGATGAATTGCGTCAGCAGGTGCTGGCGCAGAATAAAAAATATGCTGATCAGGCGCTTCGGGTGCTTGCGGCAGCCAAGCGGGCATGGGAATCTGAGCCGAAATCCAATGCTCCCGAGGAGCTGGAGCAGAATCTTTGCTTCATAGGTCTTTGCGGAATGATTGATCCCATTCGCCCTGAGGTAAAGGTGGCGATTGAGGAATGTCGCACTGCAGGAATTCGGCCCATAATGATTACCGGAGATCATAAGGATACAGCCACCGCCATTGCCAAAGAGCTGGGAATTCTTGCCGAGGGGCAGGCCGCCATTACCGGCGCAGAGCTAAATGAAATTACCGATGAAACCCTTGCGCGGGATATTGAAAAATATTCAGTCTATGCACGCGTGCAGCCGGAGCATAAGACCCGCATTGTATCTGCTTGGAAGGCGCGCGGCTGCATTACTGCTATGACGGGGGACGGTGTCAACGATGCGCCCTCTATCAAAACCGCCGATATCGGAATCGGCATGGGAATTACCGGCACCGATGTTACCAAGAATGTGGCGGATATGGTATTGGCTGATGATAATTTTGCTACCATTGTCGGCGCAGTGGAAGAGGGAAGAAGGATCTATTCTAATATCAGAAAATCCATCCAATTTCTGCTCTCTGCCAATCTTGCCGAGGTGCTTTCCATCTTCTTCTCCACATTGCTTGGATTTGTGATTTTGAAGCCGGTCCATCTTCTTTGGATCAATTTGATTACCGATACTTTCCCCGCCTTAGCACTGGGCGCGGAGCGAGCCGAGGCGGATGTCATGAAGCGCGCTCCCCGCGATCCCAAAGAGGGAATCTTTGCGGGCGGCCTTGGATTCGATGTGGCTTTTCAGGGCGTAATCATTACCATTCTTACGCTGGCCTCCTATTTCATCGGTCATTTTATCGAAAGCGGGAAATGGGAGATCGCCAACAGCACCGACGGAATGACCATGGCGTTCCTTACCCTTTCTTTGGTAGAAATTTTTCATTCCTTTAATATGCGCTCCAGAAGAGAATCGGTCTTTCGGATGCAGAGCCATAATAAGCTTCTTTGGGGCTCTATGGTCTTCTCCTTTGTGGCGACAACATCTGTCATTTATATCCCGTTTCTCCGAGAGGCCTTTGGCTTTGAAATGATTTCTTTGGCGGAATACGGAGTGGCAATCCTTCTCGCAATTCTCATTATCCCTATTATGGAGCTTGTAAAATTCATTCAACGAAAGCTTGAAAAATAAATCGGAAGATCGGCAAATCCATCTTGGATTTGCCGATCTCAGCGTGTCAAAAAACTCCTGCGGAGGTTTTTGACACGCTGGTAGACTCTCAAAAAAAGTGCAGATTTCGTCGATCTGTTCTCGTCGGCGTTTTTGGGGGTCCCCGACAAAACTGAAGTTTTGTTGGGGAAAAGGAGGACCTAATGGTATAAGTGGATATTTTGCCATCATGCAAAATGGAACGGTTACCATTAGGTTTGACGCACGGTAGAGTGCAGATCGGCGGAAAGCAGAAAATTTTATTCAAAATCCGCATCATCATGCGGATTTTTCCTTATTATAAGAAAGCAAGGAAAAAGAGTGGGCTTTCTTTTCTCTTGCTGATTTATAGAATCGGCAGAATTCTTTAGTTCTCTTATTTTCTGCGGTCTGTGCCTTTTTTGACAGTCTGAAATCGGCAAATCCATCTTGGATTTGCCGATCTTTTTTTAATTTCTTCTATGATCTATTGACAAAGAGAAAGCAACTATTTTATACTAATTTGAAATGATGTAATTGGGTTTAATGTATTAGAGGAGAAAAAATGAGAAAATCCAAATTTCGTATTCTATGTATCGCTGTGATCGCAGTATTACTGGTGGGAATGTATCCCTTTGCAGCCTCTGCGGAAGGGGAGAAAAGTCTCTCTGAGAAGCAGATCGCTTATTTTTCTGCGCCGGCATTATTTGCCGATGTGGGAGAGACGATTGATCTATCGGATTGCTCGGTGATGTTTGAGGTGAATAATGTTACGCCCGCATCGGAGATCACATGGTCTTCCGAGGATATCGCAATTATTGACGGAAAAATTACACCCGCCGCCAAAGGGGTATATACTTTGTTTGCAATCGGCGCCGGGTATGGAAAGGATATCTATTTGGTTGTAAAAGATCCGTCTGAAGAAGAATATGTCCTTTATCAAAAAGATTTTTCAAATGTGGAATCCTTTGCAGCGCTGCAGCAAGAAGG
Source organism: Clostridia bacterium (assembly GCA_017436525.1). Lineage (GTDB taxonomy): Bacteria > Bacillota > Clostridia > Oscillospirales > QAKW01 > QAKW01. The sequence goes on from JAFSCX010000019.1 coordinate 38,524, forward strand.
ATATTTTATCGCCCAGAAAAGTTATGGGCAAAATGTCTTGGTAACCAATGGTAAATTAGTGCTGGATGGTGATTCAGCCAATAAGCAAATGAGAGTGCTTCTCCCGTGGTGGATTGCTGATTTTGGTGATTATACTTTTGAGGCTAATATCAGCTTTGATGATGCATACAACAATACTCGCTGGCTTGCCCTTGGCTATCGCACCCAAAGAGGGACAGGGTATTATCCTTATATTCCTTACCAGGTTTTCACTACCCGGGCCAATAGCCATGAAAATCATTCCGGAGTAGAATTCAACCGTACCACCACAGCCGATACCTGGAATACAGCGTTTGGTGCCCAAAATACCTTTAATATCTATCAAAACGGTTCTCATCTTTATAAGGTTGAGGCGTATGGGACCCATCAAACCGGCTCCATCGACGGTGTTGTTGTTCATGACAATGAATTTCCATCGGAGCACACCACCGGCGGTGTCGGCTTTGTATCCGGTGGTGCGGAGATTGCCGTTTCCGATCTGAAAATCACTTTGGATCGCAAGGCAATTGAGCGGCTATATAAGAAGGTTATCACCGATGCAGATCCTGCATTATATGCAAAAGCAGGGGAGAAGATTGATCTTTCTCAGTATAGCGTCATGTATAATAATGCTTCCGCTGTATGTGCGGAGCATCTTGCTTGGTCCTCTTCGGAGCTCATCATCACCAATGGGATGGTCTCGGCGGAAAAGGCAGGGGTTTATTCTTTGACTGCCTCTGTAAAAAATCCGCCTGTCAATGTTTCTGGAAATCCTGCAACTCTTTCCAGAACGATCTATTTAATGGTAAATACCAAAATGAATGAGGTGGATGCTCCTGCATCAAATGTAGTGATGCCTGCCTCTGTGATTACTTATATCAATAGCAAAGCGGAGTTAGAGGGCCTTCTCAGCTATGATCCGGCTCCTGCTACTGCCATTCTTCGGCTGAATGAAAAATTAGATGCAGTGAATAAAGAAGGCGAGAAAATTGCCTCTTTAGAGGATGCACTCCTTGCTCTTGGAGAGCGCGTCATTCCGGCTTTTTATGTAGCCCATACCAAGGCGGTTGATGCTCTTTGCGCTTACGCAGAAAAAAATGATTTAAGTGATAGCTTTGTTGTTGCGCAGGATCCTTCTCTTATTAAGCAAGCAAGGGAAGGCTATTATTTCTTCCGCGGGGTGCTGGATCTTTCCGGCAGGCAACTTGAGAGTTTATATGAAGCAAGAAAGCGGACCAATGAGGCAGGAGCACGCATCTGCATTTTGCCGGATTCTTTAGTGAATAAGAAAAATGTAGAAAATTTGCAACGGCTGTTTATGACGGTTTGGGCAGAGCCTCAAGACGCATCTCCCGTTGAGCTGGTTGGTGCCATCACCGGCGGTGCGAATGGAATTATTACATCTGATCCTGCCGCTTTGATGGATGCTTTTACGAAATATTTTGATGAAAATACAATTACGCGCTCTACTGCGCTGATTGGGCATCGCGGCTCCCCCTCTTTAGGGCAGCCGAATACAGTGGCTGGATCCATGAAGGCATATGAAGCCGGCGCTACGGCCATAGAAAACGATGTATATATCACAGCCGATGGTGTGGTCGTTGTAATGCATGATGCCACCATCGATGCCACCACAAACGGCAGCGGAAAAGTAGAAAATATGACCTATGCGCAGTTGCAGCAATATCATGTGGATGTCAATGTCAATGCGGATCCCGAGCCCATCCCCACTTTGGAAGAATATTTTGAAGTCTTCAAGGGGATGGATGTGCAGCTGATTGTAGAGATTAAATCCGCAAAGGCTGCTATTTGCCAAGCGATTGCGGATCTGATTGAGAAATATGATATTGCAAATCAGGTTAATGTCATCTCTTTTAATGGTGCTCAGCTCTTGGAAATGAAGCGAATCCTGCCCGAAATTTCTGTGGGCTTGCTATCATCGGCTGTTATTGCCAACGATCATGCGATTGATATTTCCACTTATAAAATTCTGAATATTGTCCAGCGTTATAATTCTACCCTTAATCCTCAATTTAGTAAGGGACCTGTGGACAAAGGGGTTATGACTGCCGCCCATCATCGTGGAGTAGGCCTCCATCTTTGGACATTGAATAATGCCAATGATCAAAATTACTATTTCATGAATGGTGCCAATTCGCTGACCACCGATTATACGCAAAACTTTTCTGATATGGTCAAATCCCTTTCCACACCAAAGGATATCTATCGAATCACATCAAACGGGATCAATTTCAAACTCACCTCCAAAACTTATGATCGCGGGGTGGCCGCAGTTTCTGCAGCTGAGATGCGAATCATAGAAGGGGATGAGATTTTCACCTATAAAAATGGCAGAATCACCGCCAATGGCAATGGTTCTGCAACGGTGATCTTTACCATGCCCTGCACCACCTCCAATGGTCAATCTTATCATGTCGCATCAGAGCCGATCGTGCTGCGTTATGAGGATGTAGTGCCGGGAGATATCGGTTGCGATGGGATGGTTACCATCGCCGATGCAGTAGTGCTGTTGCGCTATCTTCTCGGTGATGTGGATGAAATCGCACTTGCGAATGCCGATATGAATCATGATGAAATCATTTCTACAGCAGATGCTGTAGAGATTCTTCGCTATGCGATGAAACAACCTTAAATCATAAAACCACCGAAAAAGACTTTCGGTGGTTTTATCTTTATATATTCAATAATTCTTCAAATTTATCCAAAAGGTAGTCGGCTTCCTTGAGTTCTTCCCGATCGCCGTAGCCGTAGAGCACTGCAGCGCAGGGGAGAGCATGCATTTTTGCTCCTTCGATATCATAGATTCGATCGCCCACCATCAAGGTATTCTCTTTGGGAAGTTTCGCTTCCTCCAAGACATAGGCAATGACATCTTCCTTCTTTGTGCGGGTCTCTTCCATGGTAGAGCCGCCAATGAAATCAAAATAATCGTAAAGCTCAAAATGGCGCAATATTTCTTTTGCAAAGCCCTCCGGTTTGCTGGTGGCAAGGCAGAGGATGGCCCCTTGCTTTTTTAAGGCGGCAAGAGTCTCTTTGATGCCATCATAGAGGGTGTTCTCATAAAGACCTTTGGTGGAAAAATATTCCCGATAGAGGGTCAGCAGCGTTTGAGCCTCTTCTTTGGTTACACCGAAAACCGATTGAAACATATCCAAAAGAGGCGGCCCGATAAAGCAATAAAGCTTTTCACGCTCCACCTTAGGAATCCCGAATTTTTCCATGGCATAGAGGATGGAGTTGGTAATCCCGATGGCGGGATCGGTGAGGGTACCGTCCAGATCAAATAAAAAATGTTTGTAGGTCATATTGTCTTCTCCTTTATCATTATTTTACCTCGGATTTTAATAAATTGCAATCATAAAGCGGTGAAAAACGGCAGATAATGAAAGAGGAGGAAGAAATGATGAATTTTACCAATGATTTTGATCAAAATTTTGCACTGATCCGAGAGGCCTTTCAGCGGGATGATACCTTGAAAATCAAAATGATCCGAAATCCCCATCATCCTGAAATCCCCATCGTGGCGATGATGAGCGGAGCGATGGTCAGCAATGATATTGCCAATCGGGATGTTGTCGAACCCTTGGAGACCCATCTTTATCCGCCTACTCCGGAAGGAGCGGTGGCGGGCGGCATCTCTTGCCATAATTTAGAAATTTCCGCAGATCCCGAAAAAGCCTTGGTTCAGCTGGGATCGGGGGATTGCATTGTATTGATCGGCGATTACCCTCAATGCATCATTATCGATACAAAAGGAATGGCTCAGCGCAGCAATTCCATACCGGAGACGGAGATTTCTCTTCTTGGCCCGCAGGATGGATTTAATGAAAATATTATGGCGAATTTGGGCCTTTTGAAAAAAAGAATTGCCTCATCTGCCTTAAAATGTGAATTTTCAGTGATCGGAAAGCAGAGCAATAATAAAATTGTGGTCTGTTATTTGGAGGGTGTGGTCCGAAAAGAGACGGTAAATACCCTGAAAAAACGGCTTCAAAAAATTGATATCGACGGGATCTTGGATGGTAATGTCCTTGCGGAGCTGATTCGTGATCATCCTCATGCTCTTTTTAAGACCGTGGGGAAGACTGCTCGCCCCGATGTCCTTGCCGCAAAGCTTTTAGAGGGGCGCGTGGGAGTGATTTTAGACGGCTCTCCCATTGCATTGACACTGCCTTATATCTTCGCGGAGAGCTTTCAAAGTCCGGATGATTATTATCAAAGCTATCTCTATGGAAATGTGGGAAGAGGGTTGCGTTTTTTAGGTTTTTTAATTGCGGTTTTTCTTCCTGCATTTTATCTTGCGGTTGTGAATTTCAATCCGGGAATTCTGCCTGCCCATTGGTTCTATACGGTGCTTTCCTCTTCGATCGGAGTCCCGATTCATACCGCCACTGAAATGTTGATTTTGCTTTTTGCTTTTGAAATTTTAAGGGAGACAGGCACTCGAATGCCTGCCGGCTTGGGCCTTGCTCTGAATGTGGTTGGCGCTGTGATATTGGGGGATGCGGCAGTCAATAGCAATATTGTCTCAACCCCTATGGTGATTATTGTGGCTTTTTCCGGTGTTACGGGGCTGATGGTGAAGGATTTGAAGGGGGCGGTATTCTTTCTGCGCTTGGGCGCATTGCTGGCTGCTGCGATCTTTGGCCTTGCGGGGCTTTTTTTGATGGCAGTCTGCTTGCTTTTGCACCTTGCCTCCCTCTCTTCTTTAGGGGTTCCGTTTCTATATACTTTAGATCCCAAAAACGGAAATCAGGACACCCTGATCCGAATGCCCTATTGGAGGATGATTGCCCGCCAGCGCAGATTCAGCGCGAATAACAGGAGGCAAAAGCCATGAAAAAATATCGGTATTTTGCAATCGGATTTCTATTGCTTTTTGCCATTGTTGCCTCCTTTTGGTTGCCTCGCCGCAATCTGCGTGAGACTGCTCAGGTGGCAGGAATCGCTCTGGATTGGGAGCAGGAGGGGCTGATGGCTACTTTTGAGCTGTACCAAGCGGATGCAAAGGAGACCATCGGCGCAAAAAAGAGTGTGGTAATCGGGTATGGAGAAACCCTTGAAATGTGTATAGAAGATGCTTTGCGCCGGCAAGGGAAACATCTTTTTGTGAATGATGCATCGGTGCTGATCTTGGGCCAAGAAAAGAAGGAGCGGATGCTGGAGGCAGTGCTGAATTATTATAGCGATTTTTCCCATGATGATATGGATCTGCCTGTATTTTTTGCTAAAGGAAAAGCTGCAGATTTTTTGAATGGGGAGGGTGCAGTGCGCTCAATGGAAATTGCCGCAAGCGCAAAAGCACTGAATTGGCGGCAGACGGTGAAGGATCTTATGAATCAAAAAGGGGAAAAAATATGGCTTTTATTGAAGGAGGATGGCTATGAATTGGAAAAATAGCCTGATGCTGATCTCGGGAGAGACAGCCGCATTCGGTTGGTTTATATTGCGGGGCCTTTCCTTTATCTCGTTGCTCCCCTTAATCCCTATTGGATATTTCTATTACCGCTGTATGAAGGAGCGGAAGGAGTGCTCCTTGGCTTTGAATGGATTGACCTTTATAGCGTCTTTACTCTTTTGCAGCAGCATATTAAGCTATGGCCTGTTTCAAGGGGGAGGAAGGCTCCTTTTGATTGCTTTGCTTTTGGTTGTGGGCCTTTTGGGAATGAATGTGCCGAAAAGAGAGTGGATACGGGTCAGCAGTTGGTGGATAGCCGCATTTTTAGTTGTTTTTATCGGGATGCTGATTGCGACCTCTTTCGGGGTTCGGCCTGAATCGGAGATGCCGCCTTTCGGTGAATGGTGGGAAATTTTGATCTTTTACCTATTGGCTTTTGGGGAGCCTTTGGGTATGGGGCGGGAATATGCCGGCGCGCCCTTGGCTCTCGGAATTCTATTGATCCCATTCGGAGCGGCGGCCTATTATGCTTTGGGCGGTGGTGCATTCCGCTTGGCGCAATTTCCTTATTTATCGGTTTGGTCGGGCGTATCCTTACTCTCGATCCACCATATAGAAGGAATTATATTGGGCTTTTTTTACGGAGTAGTTGCTTTCAGAACCGCAGATTTATTTAGAATGATTTTTGAAAGATATTGCAAATCTTTGGAGGATGTGGTAGAATAGAACAAATAAATTTCGGAGGTATTTTTATGATTAAGGTTACCGTATGGAATGAATATTTTCACGATGATCCCCAGTGCGATAAATGCGATGCGCGCTCAATCGAATGTCATCCCAATGGATTGCATGAGACGGTTGCTGCCATTGTGCGGGAATTGGGAGAAGATAAAGTATCTGTTCGCACCGCTGTGCAGAAGGATCCGGAGCATGGCCTTTCTCAGGAAGTGCTGGATGATACGGATGTATTGATCTGGTGGGGGCATATGGCTCATGATTTGGTTTCCGATGAGATCGTGGATCGGGTTCATCAGCGTATTCTCAAGGGTATGGGGCTGATCGCTCTTCATTCGGCCCACTATTCCAAAATTTTCAAGAAGATTAATGGTACGACCTGCTCTTTGAAATGGCGGGATGGTGCTTACGAGCGAATTTTCACCATCAACCCGACCCATCCCATTGCAAAAGGAATTCCCGAAAATTTTGAATTAGGCGTAGAAGAATGCTATGCAGAATGCTTTGATATTGCCAAGCCCGATGATGTGATTTTTGAGGGTTGGTTTGATATCGGTGAAGTATTCCGGAGCGGCTGCACCTGGACCCGCGGCTATGGAAAAATCTTCTATTTCCAGCCCGGCCACGAGACCAATACCGCCTATTGGAATCCTCATGTTCGTAAAATTATTCAAAACGCAGTGGAATGGTGCTATAATCCCATTGCCCGTCCTTATATGGATGCTCCTCGAATCAAAACAACTTTGGAAGAGCTTCGCAACGGCTCTGAAGGGGAGTACCTCCGTCATTTTTAATATCAACGCCGCCTATTTGGGCGGCGTTCTTTTAATGAAAAATACTTGATTATTATTATTTTATCTTGTATAATAAATTGATATATTATTGATTATTTAGTCCCAAAGGAGCAGCAAATGTCTGAAAACAAAGTTTTAGAAACCAATAATACCTTGCAGCAGCACCCGCTGATCGCATCTCGCGGGGTTGTTGCATTTCCTCATAACAATCTTTCCTTTGATGTGGTCAGAAGCTTTTCCATTCGTGCAGTAGAGATTGCTGCTAAAAGAGACGGCCTTCTGATCCTTGCCTCCCAAAAGGATTTTACCATCGAAGATCCCGCCCCTTCCGATATTGAAGGAATGGGGACCTTAGTAAAGATTTCTCAGGTGATTAAGATCCATGATAATGTGGTTCGTGTGGTCTGCCGCGGTGTCGCTCGTTGCGATCTTTTGCGGGTAGAAAAGAAGCAGGAAATTATGGCGGGGGTCATTTTTCCTATTGCTGAAATTGAAGCCTCTGCCGAGACTGCCGAGCGGGAAGCGCTTTTGCGTTCCTTGAAGGAAGCCTTTGGCCGCTATGCAACCATGGCGCCCAAGATGGACGAAGAAAAAGCGCCGAGTATATTTATGGAGCAGGATCTGGGCCGTTGCGCCGATATGATTGCTGCCCATGGTTTTTTCGAGCCGGATGCCAAGCAGCAGATCTTGGAGCAATTGGATCCTGTCAAGCGCTGTGAGCAGCTGCTGAAGATTATTTCCAGAGAAAATGAAGTGCTGAAAATGGAGCAGGAAATTCATGCTCGTGTAAGAGAATCCATCGAAGCCAATCAGCGGGATTATTATCTTCATGAGCAGATGCGGGTTATTCAGGATGAGCTGGGTGAAGGCGAGGGCGATGATATTGATGGATATTACGATCGAGTAAATCGGCTCAATACCACCCAAGAGATCAAAGAAAAGCTGATCAAAGAAGTGGATCGCATGGCCAAAATGCCGCCCCTCTCCCATGAAGGCGCAGTCATCCGCAGCTATTTGGATTTGGTGCTGGAGGTTCCTTTTGGGATCTATACGGAAGAGAATTTAGATATTGCCTCTGCAAGAGCAGTGCTGGAAAAGGATCACTATGGCATGGAAGAGGTCAAAACCCGCGTGCTGGAGTTTCTGGCCGTCCGCTCCCTGAATGCGGTTGGCGGGCAAATTCTTTGCTTGGTCGGACCTCCGGGTGTTGGAAAGACCTCTATTGCCCGCTCTGTAGCCGAGGCAACCAACCGTAAGCTGGCGCGCGTCAGCCTTGGCGGTGTCCATGACGAAGCGGAGATTCGCGGCCATCGCAAGACCTATATCGGCGCGATGCCCGGCAGAATTGCAGATGCTGTCATCAAAGCGGGCAGCGCCAATCCGCTGATTCTTCTGGATGAGGTGGATAAGATGTGCTCCGATTTGCGGGGTGATCCTGCTTCTGCCCTTCTTGAAGTATTGGATAGCGAGCAAAATTGCAATTATGTGGATCATTATATTGAGGTGCCGATGGATCTTTCGCAGGCCTTCTTTATCATGACAGCCAATTCCTTGGATACAATCCCCCGCCCGCTTTTGGATCGTATGGAGGTGATTGAGCTTTCCTCTTATTTGGATGAGGAAAAATTTCATATTGCCAAGCAATATTTAATCCCCAAGCAGCGCAAAACCCATGGCTTGAAAGGGAATCAGATTCGAATCAGCGATGCAGCCTTGCGTGCGCTGATTGATGGCTATACCCGCGAATCGGGCGTGCGCGAATTGGAGCGTTGCATCGGCAAAATCATGAGAAAGGCCGCTCTTCGGATTGTAGAAGAAGGGAAGAGCGGCATGAGTGTTGGTGAGAAGCATCTTGAAGGGCTTCTCGGCGCCCGCAAATATAAAGAAGAGGCGCTCTACGGCGCAGATTGCTGCGGTATTGTAAACGGCCTTGCATGGACTGCTGTCGGCGGTGAGATGCTCACGGTAGAAGTCTCTGCCTTGGAAGGCAATGGCAAACTGGAGCTTACCGGTAGCTTGGGCGATGTCATGAAAGAGAGTGCCCGTACCGCCCTTTCCTACCTTCGGAGCGTATCCGATCGGATGGGCGTCAGCTATGATTTTTATAAGACCATGGATCTTCATATCCATTTTCCGGAAGGGGCAGTGCCGAAGGATGGCCCCAGCGCAGGCATTACGATTGCCACCGCCGTCTGCTCTGCACTGACGGGAATTCCCGCTGATAATAAGACCGCCATGACAGGGGAGATCACCCTGACCGGCCGTGTCCTGCCCATCGGCGGCTTGCGGGAAAAGACCATGGCCGCTTATAAGCACGGGATCAAGAGAGTTTATATCCCCAAAGAGAATCTTCCCGATCTGGAGAAGGTGGATCCTACTGTGCGCAAGGGCATTGAATTTATCGCCGTCTCTCATGCCGATGAGGTCTTGAAAGGCGTTCTCGGCATTAGTGATAAAAAGAAGAAAACATTTATCTGCCCGCCTCAAAAATCGGGCAAGAAGGATGCAGGTAACGAAGTATGGGTCTAAATCTCCATCAAGTTCAATTAAAAATTTCGGCGGTCCGCCCCAATCAGTTTCAAAAGGGACTTCCCGAGGTGATTTTCTGCGGGCGGTCCAATGTGGGCAAAAGCTCAATGATCAATTGCCTTCTGGCAAGAAAATCATTGGCGAGGACATCTGAGAAGCCGGGCAAGACGGCAACTATTAATTATTATGAGATTGATCATAAGCTTTTTTTGGTAGACCTGCCGGGCTATGGCTATGCCAAGGTCTCCTATGCGGAAAAAGAGCGTTGGTCCCGCTTTATGGAAGCCTATTTTAATTTTGACGGCGATAAGCGGCTTGCTTTTTCCTTGGTCGATCTGCGCCATGCTCCCACCGCCGCCGATTTGGATATGGCGGTCTATCTGGAGCAGGCAGGGATTCCTTATTGGATTGTGGCGACCAAAGCAGATAAGCTTTCAAAAACGGCTGCATCTGAAAATTTAGAAAAGCTGCAAGAATATTATCAGGATCTTCATCCCCAAAAGATTCTGGCATTTTCATCCAAAACCCGAATGGGAAGGGATGAGCTGCTGGAGGGGATGGAGAAGGCCTGCGGAGGTGAAAAAAATGCTTAATTTTTTAGCGCGTTATTCCGAATACTTATATTTGCTCCCCGCCATTATTGTATCTTTGACCCTTCATGAGTTTGCTCATGCATGGATAGCGGCGCGATTGGGGGATCCTACCCCGAAGGAGACCGGTCGGCTTTCTTTGAATCCCTTGCGCCATATTGATCCTTTCGGATTCATTGTCATGCTTCTGGCGCGCTTTGGTTGGGCAAAGCCCGTGCAGGTGAATCCCTTGTATTTTAAGAATCCTCGTAAGGGAATGATGATTACCGCGCTGGCAGGCCCTATTATGAATCTTGCTCTTTGCTTGATTTCCTCTTTGCTGATGTTTTTCAGCATTGCTTTCGGATGGCCTGATTTTTTATATTATTTCTTTGTATATATGGTCTATCTGAATGTAGCCTTGGCGGTCTTTAATCTGATTCCGGTCCATCCGCTGGATGGGTCTCGGGTAATGACCTACTTTTTCCCGCGCTATGCCAATTTTATGATGCGCTACGGCCAATATGTGCAGATCGCCTTTATTTTGCTTTTGGTCCTTCCTGAATTCTTTTCTGTATTTGATATTATTTCTAATCTGATTTCCATGGTGCAAGTCGGCACCATGCGGGGTCTGCTCAATCTTTGGATTCTGCTTTTTGGCTTTATGCTTTGATTTTTAGGGCGGTAAGAGGCGAACCTACTTCGGTTTCTCTCGCCTCTTAAAATCGGGTTCGGATTACTCGTGTTAAGGAGAAATTATGGAAGCGTTAAACTTTTCTTTGAAGGTCTTTGATGGGCCTTTGGAGTTGCTGCTGCATTTGATCTCAAAAAATAAGGTGTCGATTTATGATATTCCTATTTCCATGATCTTAGAGCAGTATATGGAATATATCGAAGATCTTAAGAAAATGGATCTTGAGGTATCCAGCGCCTTTATTGAAATGGCGGCCCAGCTGATGCTGATTAAATCCAGAATGTTGCTGCCCAAAACGGAGGAGGAAGAGGAAGATCCTCGGATGAGCCTTGCAGAAGCACTGGCGGAATATAAGCGCTATAAAGCAATGCTGGAAACCTTTCGCGGCAAAAATAAAGATGCGGGCATTACCTATGTACGCCGTACGGAGCATCTGGAATTTGATAAAAAGCATCAGCTCAATTATGAGACCGATGTATTGACCCGTGCTTATCGGGATGTATTGCAAAAGAGCAACCGTGCTCTGCCGCCTCCTTTGAGAAGCTTTCGCGGCATTATCGGCCATCCGATTGCAAGCGTTCCTGCCCGAATTTTCGGTGTTTTGAGATTGCTGAAGCGCAAGCTTACCTGCAGCTTCAGAAGCCTTTTCGGCGGTGCGAAGACCCGCTCGGAGATTGTGGCCACCTTTCTTGCAGTGTTGGAGCTTTCCAAATCCAAGCATGTGGAGATGGAGGAGCGAGGGGATGATCTCTATTTGACCTTCAAGAAGGAAAGGAAGGAGAAATAATCATGGAATTGAATTATATGAGCGGTGCGGTGGAATCCATCCTTTTCGCCAGCGGGGAGCCCATTGAGCGCAAAAAGCTTGCCGAGGTGCTGGAGATTGAGCCGGAGCGGGTAGATGCGATTGTGGACGAGCTGAGAGAAAGCTATCGCAATGAAAACCGCGGTTTTGAAATATTGAAATTAGAGCAGACCTATCAGATGTGCTCCTCTCCCTATTATGGAGAAGTAACCAAAAAAGCATTGGATCATCGCAGAAATACGCCTCTTTCCAATGCGGCATTGGAAATTCTATCCATTGTCGCTTATAATCAGCCGGTAACCAAAGCTTATGTGGAGCAGATCCGCGGCGTAGATTGCTTTTATGGAATCAATGCACTGGTTGAAAAAGGCTTGATCGAAGAAAAGGGGCGCTTGGATGCCCCCGGCAGACCGTGGCTTTATGGCACTACTGCCGACTTTTTGAGATGTTTCGGCCTTCATTCGTTGGAGGAGCTGCCCGATCTTCCTCGCCTTGAGCTGCCCGGTGATGAGGTGGAGGGTCAGCAAACCTTTGATGATGTGATTCCCAATCCCGAACCGGCAGAAGAAGGAACACCGGAAGAATGAAATGGCTGATCGGTATCGGGGCGGCAGTGCTGCTCTTGTTGATAATGCCGATTGTGGCAAAAATCGATTATCAGGGCGCTTTTGAGATCAGAGTGGGGCTGTTTTTTCCTTTTCTGAAGATTTATCCCATTCGACCCCGAAAAAAAGATAAAAAGAATGGCTCATTGAAGAATAAATCCAAAAAGAAGAAGGATAATCAAAAAGAGAAGGCAAAATTAAAGCTGGATCGGGCATTGATTTTCGGCCTTCTGAAGAAATTCCCCGGTTATTTCAAGCGGCTTTTGATCATTAAAGCGATCGAATTTGATGGTGTGATCGGCAATGAAGATCCGGCTGATCTTGCGCTGACCTATGGGGGAGTAAGCGCCGCATTGGAATCGGCAGTGGCGGTAATTTCGCCTTTATATCCTGTGGAAAAATGGAAGGTGCGCCTGGAAGCGGATTTTGAAAAGCAGGAGAGTGAGATTCAAGGGCTGCTGATAGCAAAGACCAATCTATTGCGGATTGTTGCTGTCTTGATTTCCTTCGCATTCTATGCTATAATGAATCAAAATGACGAATCAAAGTAAAAAAGGAGACCAAAATAATGGAAAATAATAAAGTGGAATCGGTATTAAACGGCACCTTAAACGGCTTAAAAAATCTGGTTGATGTGGATACCGTGATCGGTGAGCCGGTGAAGGTCAGCGAAGAGATCACCATTATTCCCATTTCTAAGGTTTCTTGCGGCTTTGTAAGCGGCGGAAGCGGATTCGGCTCCCAGCCTCAAAAAGAGCATTTCGGCGGCGGTGCAGGCGGCGCAATGAAGGTGATTCCCGTATGCTTCCTTGTAATCAGAGGGGATAGTATCCGGATGCTTCCTGTGGCTGAATCGGAAAATACGGTTGATCATCTGGTGGACGCTGTTCCCGAAGTATTGGAGAAGATCGCCGGATTTATTAAAAATCGAAAAGCCGAAAAAGCAACGAATGAAGAATAATTCCATATCACCTGCCCGTATAATGGGGCAGGTGATTTTTTTATGAGACGATGGTTGATCATTCCCGTATTATTTATTTTTCTTTTGCAGTTTTCTCCCGTGGCAAAGGCCGAGGGAGGAGCCTTTTTGGTGATGGATGGCCGCTTGGGAACGGTATTGGAGCAGCAAAATGCCGATACCCCTCTTCCCATGGCCAGCACTACAAAGGTCATGACAGCGCTTGTAGTCTTGGAGCAGGTGGATTTGAAGGATCAAGTAGTGATCCCGAAGGAAGCCGAAGGGATCGAGGGCAGCTCTCTTTATATTAAGGCAGGAGATCGCTATAGCGTAGAGGAGCTGCTTTATGGCTTGTTGCTTCGCTCTGCCAATGATTGCGCAGAGGCTCTTGCTTGGTATGCGGGCGGAGAGGATCGTGGAAAATTCATTGAAAAAATGAACGAGAAGGCCGGAGAGTTGGGGCTTGAGCATACTCAATTTGCCAATCCAAGTGGTCTTCCTTCGGAAAATCATTATACCACTGCCCGAGAGCTGGCGCTCATCATGCAAGCCGCTATGAAAGATGCGGATTTTTGCAAAATTTGCGGCACTAAAAGTATTGATATTAAGGGTCAGCGAGTGGTTAATCATAATAAATTACTCTCCATTTATAAGCCTTGTATCGGCGGGAAGACCGGCTATACCATGGAGGCGGGGCGTTGCCTTGTAACGATGGCGCAGCAGGATGAGGCGTCTTTGATCTGCGTAACCTTAGGCAGAAGGGGCGATTGGGATCTTCATATGGATGCCTATCAAAGATGGTTTGAGCGCTTGGAACAGGTGATATTGGCAGAAGCGGGGGATTGCAGAGTGGAGCTGCCGGTGGCCGGCGGCGGATGCGTTGTGGCGCGCAACAGTCATTCCATTAGCACCAATCTTTTTCAGAAGGAAGGAGAGGTTGAAAAAGAAATATATGCCCCGCATCTGATCTATGGAAATCAGCGGGCAGGGGATGTGGTTGGCAGCATAGAATATCGGATGGATGGGGTTTTGATCGGGGAGAGTGCGTTGGTTCTGGAGAAGGATCTTCATGTTCCTCTTAAAAAAGAATTCTTTATCAATCGAATATTTCGGTTTTTTCGTCAATTATTCTTGAAAAAAGATTGAAAAGAGGGTACAATAGAGAAAATACGATAAAAGGATGTAAGAATGCAGCAAGAACTGATTAGAATTCAAAAATATATTGCCGATTGCGGAATCTGCTCCCGCAGAGCGGCAGAAGGGTTGATCGAAGAGGGGCGGGTTACCGTCAATGGTGAGCCTGCTTGCCTGGGAGATAAGACCGATGGCAGTGATCTGATTCGAATCGATGGAAAGGTCATCAAGCCCCGTATGCGGGAAAAGGTTACCTTAATGCTTTATAAGCCTCGGGGGTATATCACCACCATGAAGGATGAGCAGGGCAGAAAGTGCGTGGCAGATCTGATTGCGAAAGAGCGGCTTCGCCTTTATCCTGTGGGCCGCTTGGATAAGGATAGTGAGGGGCTTTTGCTTTTGACCAATGATGGGGATCTTGCCAATAAGCTGACCCATCCTGCCAATCATATTCCCAAGACCTACCGTGTCATTGTAAAGGGCGTGCTGAATCGGGAGCATATCAAAGCCTTTGAAAACGGTATCTATATCGAAGAGGATCATTATACGACCCGCTCTGCAGATCTTGAAATTCTGGAGGTCAAGGACGATCGGACAGTATTTTATCTTACTCTTTATGAAGGGAAGAATCGAGAGATCCGTAAAATGTGTCAGGCATTGGGGCTGGAAGTGCTTCGCCTGAAACGAGATAAAATCGCAGATCTTTCGATCGGTACGTTGCGTTCGGGCCAGTATCGAGCGCTGACACCGAAGGAAATCCGCTATCTTTATGAATTATAAGGTGAGTGAATGATGAAAAAGAGAATGATGGTATGGGCAATGTTGCTTGGGGTCCTCTTAAGCTTTAGCGGCTGCTCCGGCTCAGTACCCATTATCGGAGATTTCATTAAAAGTGAAAACAGCCTTGGGAAAACCAATAATACCGCCGTTACCATTTCGGCCGCGATGAAGGCTTTTCTCAAAGGAAAAAATAAAGGCCACTATTCCCTTTATGGAATGGAAATGATCTTAAATAGCGATGGAAATGGGGCAATCAAGCTTTTTTATACCGGTGAGACGCCTGAAAATGCAGATTATTCCGATGTATATGTGGCTGAGGTGGATTCTAAGACCGGCCATGTAGAGCGCTTCGAAAAGGCCGATTATGCCAAGGATGGGCTGGCGCCTTATCAATGCGTGCGGGAGGGATATGCCTTTGATGGAGCAAGCCTGCCCATTGATAGCGGGAAAGCCATTGCCAATGGGGTAAAATCCTTCAGCAGTGATGCGGATTTTCATTATGACTATGTGCAGATGCAGCTGAAAAGCGATGGGCAGACCGAGCAGTATACGGTCCGCTTTATCTCTATGCTGAATGATATGATCTATCATTGCAATATTGATGCAGTAAGCGGGAATGTTCTAAAGGCATCGGTTGCACCGCTGGAATAGGGGATAAAAGATGTATAAAAAACTAAAAAGCACTCTGCTATTGCTTGCGGCGATTGCGCTGTTGCTCAGCGGCTGCAATTTCAGAGTAGAAAAAAATACATTTTATGTGGATCGGGATAAAATCGATTCCATCGAGATTCAGCGTGAATATTTTGATGAGGAAGGCAATTCTTATTTTCGCTGCAAAAATATTACCGATCCTTCCGATTTAGATACCCTTTGCCGCAAGATCCGCACCCTTCCTGTTGAGCGTGCATCGGGAAAAGAAGCGCATCCGGTGGATGCTTTTTCGCTGATCATTCTTCTTCATGGCTCTACAGATCATCATTTGGTGATGAGTGAGAAGATGGCTTATTATGATCAGATGGCTTATGATTATGCCAAAAAAGGGGTCTATGCCGATTTTTTGGAGTTATATAATAATTTCGGATATGAAGAGGAAGATACGGAGCCTACCCGCTTCCCTAAATAAGAATCACCTTATATGCATTTTTCTAAAAAGAGGACATGCATATAAGGTTTTTTTCATATCTTTAGAAAGAAGGAAAAATGAAAGGAGAAAGATATGAAATTATCGATTCGATTATGGAGCATGGTGCTGATTCCCCTGTTGCTTTTGAGCGGCTGCAGCAAGCAACCAATGGCGCAAGAAAAGGAGATTCGTGCCTGCTGGGTATCTTCTGTGGGGAATTTGGATTTTCCCTCTAAGCAAGGGCTTTCTGCAGATCAGCTGCGCAAAGAAATTGAGGAAATCTTGAAAAATTGCAAGGATTGGGGGATCAATACCATCTTTTTTCAGGTGCGGCCCAATGGAGATGCGCTCTATCCATCGGAAATTTTTCCATGGAGCGTATATTTAAGCGGGAAGCAAGGGCAAGCGCCTCATGAGAATTTTGATAGCCTTGCCTATTTTATAAAAAAAGCCAAGGAAGTAAATATTGATCTCCATGCATGGATCAATCCCTATCGGATCGGAAGCGGAGATCAGGTATGGGAACATTTATCAGCCGATAATCCCGCGGTATTGCATCGGGATTATACTGTTACCTGCGAGAGCGGGGTTTATTATAATCCTGCCCTTCCCGAAGTGCGGCAGTTGATTTTGAGCGGGGTGGCGGAATTGATTCGCAATTATGATCTTGCAGGAATTCATTTCGACGATTATTTTTATCCCTACAATATGGACGGCTTCGACGACAGCGCTGCCTACGCTCAATACGGAAGCGGCCTTTCTTTGGAGGATTTTCGCAGAAAAAGCGTGGATTCATTGGTGGAATCAGTCTATAAAATGATGAAGACCATGAATAAAGAGATCCTGTTCGGAATCAGCCCTTTTGGAATCTGGGCTAATGCCTCAAACCAAGAGGGGGGAAGCGCCACTTCCGGAATGAGCGCCTATTCCGAAATATTTTCCGATAGCAAAAAATGGGTAGAAAACGGCTGGGTTGATTATATTTGCCCGCAGATCTATTGGAGCAAAGAAAATAAAGCGGCTCCCTTTGAAATCTTGGTGGATTGGTGGGACAATCTTTGCCAAAAAGAAAAGATTCCTCTTTTGGCGGGAATTGCGGTTTATAAGGTGGGGAGCGAAGAGATTGGCTGGGAAAGCGGGGCAGTGATCGCTGAGCAGCTGCGTTATCTTTCCGAAAAGGAAAGCTGCAGAGGGCATAGCTTTTTTCGATACGGAATTTTGAAAAGAAACCCCGAAGGCGCGCTTTCTGAAATTCAAAATTATTATTTTGAGGATAAATAGACGGTAAATTGAAAAAATAATGAAGAATATTTATGAATTTCAAAAGTAAGTGCTTTCATTCTTGTAAATTATATGTTATAATCTTAAAATAAGTTATTATATACTAAGGAGTAGTGCCTCATGGAATTGCTACAGCAAATGCCTTGCAAGGGTGTGATCTATAATTACGGTTTTGCCGATCATTTTAAGACCGGCTATCTTTCAGTGGATTTTTTCATGCCGCTGACCAAAGAAAATGCGACCGGAATGTCTCTTTTGGCGGGGATGCTTTGCCGCGGATGTAAAAAATATCCGGGGATGGATCTCATCAGCCGCTATCTTGCTAAAAATTACGGTGCTTCTCTTTCTGTTACCGCAAGTAAAGCGGGAGAGCTGGAAATTCTGACCTTTGCGTTCTCCTTTCTTGATCGGGAATATACCATCGACGGCGAGGATGTGCGAAGGGCGATGATCGCTCTTTTTCGGGAGCTGGTTTTTGCGCCTTTGGCAGAAAACGGCGCTTTTCGCTCTGATTATATGGAGCAGGAAAAAAGCAATTTGATCGATAAGATCACCGGTATTTTCAACGATAAACGGGTATATGCGCTGGAGCAGTGCAAGAGCCTGATGTGTGAAAACGAAGCTTTTGGCATCGGAGAATACGGCGACATTGAGCTGGTAAAGGCCTATAATGAAAAATCTCTTTATGATTATTTCAGAAAGCTTTTGGATGAAGCATGGGTGATGGTCAATTATGTCGGCAAAGAACGAGAGCTATTTATGGATGCTCTTACCGAAGGCCTTTCTCCTCGCACCACTGAGATGCCTTCCACTCAGGTGGTGGAATTTTCCGGTAAGGTGCGGGAAATCGTAGATCCTCTGGATCTGAATCAAAGCAAGCTCACCTTGGGCTTTCGCCTTGGAAAAGCGGCCTTGGAAAAGCCGATGGCATGCCGGCTTTTCAATGTGCTCTACGGCGGCAGCGCGACTTCTAAGCTTTTTATGAATGTACGGGAGCGGCTCTCCCTTTGCTATTATTGCTCCTCTCGCTTGGATCGCTTGAAAAATGTAATGTTTGTTGCAAGCGGGATCGAAGCGGAAAAATATGAGCAGGCGCGGAATGAGATTGAGCATCAGCTGAAAAACGTTGCTCAAGGGGAGTTCACCCAAGAAGAGATGGATAATGCCAAGGCCTATCTGATCGATAGTTTCCGCTCGTTCTATGATAATGAGAGCGCATTGGCTTCCATGATGATCACCGGCACTCTGCATGGGAAGGTTTGCCTTCCTGAAGAGGAAATTCAGGCGGTGCAGGCAGTAACGAGAGAAGATCTTGTGGCGGTGGCAAGGGAAGTGCAGCTGGATACGGTATATTTTCTGAAGGGAGTTCATCATGAAGGAGAATAAGGTTTTTTCTGCTCCGCAGGTCGGTGCTGAATATGAGCGCTTTATCCATAAAAGCGGGCTTACGGTCTATTTTATGAAAATGCCTCATAAGACCAAAAAAGCAGCGATGATCTCTGCAAAATTCGGCTCTATTAACTATAGCTTTACCATGAAGGATGGGCGGGCTGTAACCGTTCCGAACGGTACTGCTCATTTCTTGGAGCATAAGCTTTTTGAAGGAAAGAGCGGCAATGCTTTTGATTTTTATGCCAAGACCGGCGCAAAGGCCAATGCCTATACTTCCAATGATAAGACTGCCTATTATTTCACCTGCAGCGATCGTTTTGAGGAAAACTTGGATGTTTTGCTTTCTTTTGTAACCCATCCTTTTCTCACAGAAGAGAATGTGGAAAAAGAAAAAGGAATCATCGCGCAGGAAATCAAAATGTATGAAGATGAGCCGGGCTGGCAAGGGTATTTTACAATGGTGCAGGGGCTTTATCAGCAACACCCCATTCGAAGAGATATTGCGGGCACGGTGGAGGATATTTATTCTCTGACCCCTGAGATCTTGATGGATTGCTATCATCGATTTTACCATCCTTCCAATCTGATCCTTGCAGTAGCAGGAGATCTGGATCGCAAGGTGGTAGAAGAAAAGCTGGATCTTTATTTTGAGCAGGGCGAGCAATTAAAAGAAGAAAAATTAGAGATTCAAGAGCCTGATCAGGCAGGGGAACGCTATGTGGAAAAAAGGATGTTGGTCTCAAAGCCGATCTTCCATTTGGGTTTTAAGGATCAGCAGACCGATTTGATCGGATTTGCCCTTTCTAAAAAAGAAGCAGAGGTGGAGATTCTTCTGGAGTATCTTTTCGGTAAATCCTCTCCCTTCTTTAAGGAACTCTATGAAAAAGGGATTATCAACGGTGAATTTGATTGCTGGTATGATCTTTCTGATTATTTCTCCTTCTGCGTCATCAGCGGCGAGAGCGATCAGCCCAAAGAAGTGGAAGCGTGTGCATTCCGCTATATTGAGCGGCTTTTTGAAGAAGGGTTGGATGAGCAGCGCTTTTTGGAGATCCGTAATGGCCTTTATGGCTCTATAGTCATGGAGCTGGATCATGCTTATCCTATGGTAAACCGCATTGTCGGCAATTTCATGAATGGCTCTGAAGCCATTGATATGATCGGCGCCTTGATGGAGATCAAAGCGGAAGATCTGATTGAGAGAGCAAAGAAAATGTTTGATGCAGAGCGGGCGTGTATGTCTGTCATCAATCCTTTGCAGCAATAAGGGAGAAGTTCAAAAATGAATTGTAACACTGTATCGTTTCCGGGCTTTGGGATCGGTGAATTTACCATCGATCCCACTGCCATTCGCATTACCGAGAATATTACCATTGAATGGTATGCGATCATCATTTGCGTGGGGATTTTGGCGGCTTATTTTGTCTGCGATCGCCTTGCTCCTCGCTTTCAGATCGATCGGGATCATCTTTTGGATGCCATGCTGATCGGTCTTCCTGCCGGTTTTATCGGTGCTCGTTTATGGTACATATTGGGTGATCTTAAGAATTTTCATTCCTTTTTGGATGTCATTGCCGTATGGGAAGGCGGCCTTGCGATCTATGGTGGAATTATGGGCGCATGTATTGCAGCATTTTTCCTTTGCAGGCATAAAAAGATATCCATGCTGAATCTATTGGATCTGGTGGCAATCGGCTTTATGATCGGCCAGATCATTGGCCGCTGGGGCAATTTTGCCAATGTAGAGGTATTCGGTGTGCAGACCGATCTTCCTTGGCGAATGGGTGTCGGTATCGATTGTATTGCTGAGTATGTTCACCCCTTGTTCCTCTATGAATCTTTATGGAATTTGCTCGGCCTGCTGATGCTTTTTGCCTATATGGATTCCCGCAAATTCAAGGGTGAGCTCTTCTTGCTTTATACCGTATGGTATGGAATCGGCCGTGCATGGATGGAGCCTTTGAGAGATTCGGCATATAATTTGAAGATTTTTGGGTTACGCGTCAATATGGTCCTTGCCATTGTAGTTGCTCTTGCGGCTTTAGCCACATTGCTTTGGATCTATCGGAAGAAGCCTGCGCGCTTGATGCTTTCAAAGAATACCGAGGCAAGCGAAGGGGCGCCCAAAAAGGCATATGAATCGCAATTTGATTATGCGATGGAAGCGGAAGACGAAGCAGATGACGCTGAGGAGGAAGAAGAAAATGGCTGAGATTATTAATGGTAAAGAGATTGCCGCTCAAGTGCGGGCGGGAATCAAGGAAGAGACAGAGCGGCTGATTCAAGCAGGCCTTCAGCCGGGGCTTGCGGTCGTGATTGTGGGGGAGGATAGCGCCTCTCAAGTATATGTCCGGAATAAAATTAAGGCTTGCGCAGAGGTAGGCTTTTATTCTGAAAATTATGCCTTGCCTGAGCAGACCACCGAGAAAGAGCTCTTGGAGCTGATCGCTCGCTTAAATCAAGACCCGAAGATTCATGGGATTTTGGTTCAGCTTCCTTTGCCCTCTCATCTGGATGAAAATAAAGTCATTCTTGCCATTGATCCTAAAAAGGATGTGGATGCATTTCATACTGAGAATGTGGGCAAGATTATGCTTGGCAATTATGAATTTTTGCCCTGCACCCCTGCAGGCGTGATGAAACTTCTGGAATATAGCGGCATCGAAGTGGCAGGGAAGGATTGTGTAGTGGTCGGCCGCAGTAATATTGTGGGCAAGCCTCAGGCAATGCTTTTGATGCAAGCCAATGGTACTGTGCAGATCTGCCATTCCAGAACCCGAGATCTTGCTAAAAAGACTGCAGCCGCCGATATTTTGGTGGTTGCGATCGGTAAAGCAAAATTCATTACCGGCGATATGATCAAGGAGGGTGCGGTTGTAATTGATGTAGGAATGGATCGGGATGAGAATGGAAAGCTCTGCGGAGATGTGGATTTTGATTCCTGCTTTGAAAAAGCGTCCTATATCACCCCCGTGCCGGGTGGCGTTGGCCCCATGACCATTACCATGCTGCTGCAGAATACATTGATTGCGGCAAAATCTAAAATGAAGGATAAATAAAAATGGAATTTTTGAAAGTCTTATTGGAGCATATGCCGATGATCCTGCCTTCCGTGGGGATCGGCGCCGCTGTACCTTTGGCGGTGATTTTGATTCTCGCCTTTTCTCCCAAGCGAAAAAAAGTGCCGTATTCCTTGATTCTTCAAGGATTTGCCACTTTCTTTGCCTCCTTATTGCTGGTCGCTGTATTATTACTTACAGTGGCGCAAAGCCTCTTGTCTACCATCAGCATCTCTACGCAAGCGGCAGGAGATCGTGCAGTAATGATAGGTGGTTGCCTTGTTTTGCTGATTTTCTATCTTGTCTCGGAATTACTGAAGTATTTCAGCTATAAGGGCGCCTTGAAAAAAGAAGAAAAGAAATTCTGCGGCGGTTTGCTTTTTGGTTGTGGATTTATTTTGGCGCAGAATCTTTTGGTGATGGGCTTGGCCCTTTCTGAGGCGTTTACGGTTGCTCAAGCGCTGGGCTTTGGGGTATTGATGCTGATCTGCGGTATCATCTATCTTTTAATCAGCGAGATCGGTTATCAAGTTTGTAAGGATGGGCATCGATATGTAGGCGGTGCGCTGGCAAGTATATATTTTGCGCTGCTTGCGGTGATGCTGGTTTTTGCAAGCGTTGTCATTACCTATCTCTTTTTGGCAGTGGCTTTGATCTTTGTGTTGATCATGGGCTATGTGCTTCTGCCTCTTCCTTTTAAGAAGGGAGGCAAAAGATAATGGCATCGGTTTTGCTTTGTTATTTTGCCGCATTGGTGGTGCTGATCGGTGGATTTTTTGGAATTCGAGCATTCTTTAAGAGCGCGCTCTCGGCAAAATTTAAGGCCGGCTCCTTCTTTGGCGGAATGGTGCTTTCGGTAGGTGTTTTTTTGGGAATGTTGTTGCTCTTCCGAATTTGTTTTTCCAATAATATGTATTATAATACCAAGCTTTATCGTACAGTGGTGGGCTTTGCCTTGTTGCTGCTTTTGAGCTTTGCGCGATTTTTGATCATAAAACTGCCGTTTTTTGATCGGGATCGGAAAAATGAAGGCTATTCTTTTGCCGCAGGCTTCGGGGCCGCTCCCGCCGCATTTTTAGGAATTTATTCTTTGCTGATGCTGCTGATTGTCGGCGGCAATGGGATTTTCAATGGCCCCTGCATCGCAGAGGAAAATGGGCTTTTAAGCTTTGCGGATAATACCATGATCAGTGTATTTCGGCCGGAGGCGGGCCATATTTCCTTTGCAGTCCTTTTTATTGCCTATGCTTTTTACTCCCTGCTTTTTGCAGAGCTTATCCGAAAAATTTCCGATCGGGTATGCCCTATGGGTGTAGGTGTTTGGTGGTTTGTCTTTTTCATGATTCTTGATGGGATCATGATCCTTCCCGTGCCTTTTATCGGGATGTATGGCATCTCCCATTGGAGCTTGGCAATCATTGGGCTTATTTGCACTGCAGCCGCCGCCCTTTTGATGTGGAAGATGCCTGTAAAAGAAGAAAAAAAGGAATATATCAAGCAGTTTGAATAGAGGCGGGAAGTTCCTGAAGGAAGGTTACGCCATCGTTTGTTACGCTGATTTGATCATAGGGGACTGCAAATAGATCATTGACTGCCGTATATTGCTCAATATAAGGTGTAGCGGCGCCGGCAGGAAGGGTATGGCCGGAGAAGGTGATGGTATCAGCAATGATTCTCCCTGTGCCGTTCTCTGCTTCTGCCAAATGGCCTTGGATGGTAATTTTCTCGTCTTTCAGAGCGGTAAGCAAGCTTTCAAAAGCGGAAAGATCGGGGCACGCAGCGGCCAAACGATCGGGATTGCTGAGAACTCCGCTTACCGAAAAATGCCCTTCCTCTTTCCCTTCAAACTGAATCTGAGATAAAAAACCAAGCTCGGAAAGATTGCGCTCTAAAAGTTGGCTGAAGGCTTGGTTGGAATAATGGCCTGCGGAATGCTCGATGATAGGGGCTGGATCAGGCTGTTTTTCCGAAATCGGATCATTCATCGTTTGCTGACCGTTGAGCCAGATGATCGCCAGACCCATAAGCAGGGCGGAAATGGTGAGTAAAAATGCGGTCCATTTGATTTTATAGTAGCTTATTTTCTTTTTCATTCTATCGTATTCCTTTCTCTGGGAGGTGTAAAAATAATGCGAATATTAAAAATGATTTTGGTGGGTTTCCTTTGCATTTCAGTGCTGATCCATAGCGGTTGTGCATTGGATTTCTTGGAGGCGGAACAACCGAATCCTGAAAATTCAGAGCCCTCTTCGGAAGAGATCACTCAGCAAGAAGGCCCCACCGCCGAAGAAATTGCGCAGGCAGAAAAAGAGGCGGAGTTGCGTAAAGAGCGGATTGATGCTATTGAAGCAATGCTGGCAGACCCCTTTATGGTTTTGGTGAATCGGGATCATAAGCTTTCTTCGGATTTTGAACCTTCGGATCGCGTCTCCTTTCGAGGGGGATATCCCTTGAATAAAACCTGCGCTGAGCAGCTTGGCAAATTGGTGGATGCAGGGAAAGAAGCGGGATATCATTATGTGTTGTATTCCGGCTATCGCACCTATTCAAGCCAGCATAATAAATATTATAATAAGATCGCTTATTATGAGGGAAAAGGCTATTCCAATGCAGAAGCAGTGCGGCTGACAGATCTTTATTATGCACCTCCCGGTGCCAGCGAGCATCAGACAGGCCTTGCTGCAGATGTCTGTATTCCTTCCATTGTTAATAAGTATGGCGAACTGCATGATTCATATGCAGAAACCGATGAATTCAAGTGGTTTTCTACCCACGCCCATGAATATGGCTTTATTCTGCGCTATCGATTAGGGGATGAGCAGATTACAGGCTATGCCTATGAGCCCTGGCATTTTCGCTATGTGGGTGTTGCTGCAGCCACCGAGATTTATCAGTTGGATATTACCTACGAGGAATATATTGAGGGTCTGCAAAAAGAATTAGCGGATCTTAAAGCTAAAGATAATTAATGAAAAAAGCCTTTATCAAGGAAATTCTTTGGTAAAGGCTTTTTTCATTTGCATAGACTGAATTTTTTAGAGGACACTAAAAGGGAGGTGATAAAAATGGCTGAGAGTGTATTGCGATGCGTAGTCTTGTATCTTGCAGTTATTCTTGCGGTACGGGTGATGGGAAAGCGGCAGATCGGCGAGCTGCAGCCATCAGAGCTTGTGGTTACCATTATGATCTCGGAATTTGCCGCTCTTCCTTTGCAGGATATTAATTTCCCTCTCCTTTGGGGGCTGGTTCCGATGTTTTTCTTGGTGGCGCTGGAGCTGATTATGTCGTTTGTAACCTTGAAATCCATTCGCCTGCGCGCATTTTTTTACGGGCAACCGATCTTATTGATCTATAATGGAAAGATCAATCGGGAAGAACTTTTGAAAACCCGTGTATCGGTAGAGGATGTGATGGAGGCGATGCGGGCAAATGGGCTGCTGCGTATTGAGGATATCCATACGGCTGTGCTGGAAACCAACGGCACGATTTCTATTATCCCTAAGCCGGAGCTTGCTCCGCCATCTGCAAAGGATATGAAGATCAAGGTGGAAAAATGCGGCGGAATGCCTCAAATTATCGTGATGGACGGCACCTTGGTGAAAAAGAATATGGAGATCAAAGGGGTGGACGAGCAGCAGATCGAAAAAATTCTCCATGGTTACGGTGTTCCTCTTGAGCAGGTGTTTATGCTTACCATTGATGATCTTGGAAAGACTTATTTGGTAAGCAGAAGAAAAGAGGATGTATGAAACGTTTTTTGATTAGTTTGATTTTAATATTACTTTTTGTGGGAGGCAGTGTGGTATATGATCAATGGTTTATGTGTCGGTTTGCGGGAGAGATGAATAAGGGAATCGATAGGGTTATACAAGCGCAGGAACAATCAGAAAAAGAAAAAGCGGTAGATCAGCTCAACAGTTGCTATGCAAAGCGCCATCCGATTGCGGATCATCTGATCTTTTCAAATCGCTTGGAAGAGATTGAAACGCTGCTATATAAATTGAATGCATATATCGAAGAGGAAGAGGAAGCGGAGATTCTTGCAACTGCGCAGGAGCTGCGTTCGAGAATCAATCTGCTTCATTCGATTGAATTTTATCGCGGGAACCGTTCGAAAGACTTTTGCATAAGATAGGAATACAGCGAAAGTAAGGGCAATATCAGGCTTTGCAGGAGGAGGTCCGCCGATGAAACGAGGAGGGTTAATAAAAGCGGCGGGCTGCTTTGCCGCCGCAGTAGCGCTTGGAATGTTGATTCAGATCTTTTTGCCGGATATTCTGATCATCGCGATCTGCTGCGTGATGGTGATCGTGATGGGGGTATTGATTGCAAAAATATAGGAAGGGGGTGAAGGAATGCAGGTAATTGTAGTAAAAGCGCCGCGTCTTCTGCGCGGGATTCTAAAGCGCATTTTTGGGATTCGCAGAGAGGAATAGAGAATATTGGGCAGCTCCTTTGCATATGTAATAATAAAAAACAAAGGAGCCGTGGACGATATGGAGTGCAGCCAGCAACAAACAACGGTGGCAGCGACCGCAACGCTGTATGAAAACTTTTTGGAGGAAAAGTGCGAGAGTGATCTCTTAATTCCGGATTATTGCCCATCTGCCGAAAAGATTATTCAGTGCAGTGCTGTTCCTGTAATTACCAAAAAAGAAATAGAAGGCGATCGCCTGATTTTAGAAGGAAATTGCCGTATTTGCGTCATTTATCAAGGAGAAGAGGAGGGTGGAATTCGTTCATTAAGTGAGAATGTTCCGTTTAATGAGAGTCTCCCCCTAAAGGAGGCGGGGAGTAATCCTTGGATTCAGGTTGTTACCCGCAGCTCGGGCGTATCCTGCCGTCTTTTGAATCCGCGCAAGATCAGCGTAAGAACCACTGTGTCTGTTGCGGTCAAAGTAAAGGATCAGCATTTTACCAATACGGTGGAAAAGATGGATTGCAATGAGGTGGAGGCGTTATTTACCCCTGCTTCTGTCTATACAGTGCTGGAGCACTCGGCCGATACGATAAAGGTACAGGGTGAGATTGAAGTACATAGCGAAATACAGGATGTATTGAAGACCGAGGGTACAGTCTGTATTAAAGATGTGCGTGTTATGGCGGGAAAAGCGATGGTTAAAGGGGTGGTGAGCCTTTCGGTACTTTATACGCCCGAATCGTCGCCGAATCGAATCGAGAGTGCCTCCACTTCCATTCCTTTTTCGCAAATGCTGGAATTAAGGCAATCGGATGGGCGCGGACAGATGGAAGCAATGGCCTATATTCAAAATATCAGAACCGATGTAGAGAGTGATGAGGACGGAAATAATCGCTTGATTTCTATTTCGGCAACCGTGCTGACAGAAGGGGAACTTTTTGAAAATCAACTGCACCAGATGCTGCTCGATGTCTATTCCAATCAATATCCCATTCAAATGAAGCAAGAGATTCTGCAGTATGAAGAAATGAGAGAACGATTGGAGGGTGTGGAAACAATCCGCCATAAGATTCCGATGGAGGCGGAGGGGCTTGAAATTGTGCAGACGATGGGAAATCCTGTGGTCCAAAAGATTAGCGGGAAGGATCAGTTGCTAACCATCGAGGGTGTGATGGATGCTTCAATCTTTTTGCGGGAAGGAGAACGGCACCGCAGCGTTGACAAGTCTTTTTCCTTTACATTCAATGTACCCTTGCAGCATCTTGATGGGCAAATGCGGTGTGAGGTTCGGCCTTGTATTTTAGGGATGAATTGGTCGGTTGCGACAGATGGGCTGGATCTGAAGGCGGATATAGGGTATTCTTTGATCACCTTTGCCCGCCATAAGCAGGAAGTGATCCATCAGGTTGAGGTGGATACAGAGCATCAGCTGGAGCAAGAGGAAGCAAAGCCGCTGGTTGTTTATTATGGTGAAAAAGGGGAGCGGCTTTGGGATATCGCCCGCCGATATGCCACCTCTGTGGCATCCTTGAAATCGATCAATAATCTTTCTGCAGATGTATTGGATGAGAAAAAACTTCTTTTAATTTCAAAGGCTTAAGATGAATTGAACCGCTGTTTTTTGTTTCGACAGAAAATAGCGGTTTTTTTATTTCTTTATTGAATCTTTGATAATATAATGTTATAATAAATTATTATTTATTATGATGGAGGTATGCGCTTGCTGCGGAAGTGGAATATCAGACAACAAAATAGCCAAGATGTAGAATCCCTTCGCAAGGCGCTTGGATGTTCTCATTTTTTTGCGAGAATCCTCATCAATCGTGGTTATATTACTACTGATGATGCTTCGGCCTTTTTGAAGGCAGATTCCTCTGTGTTGGGGGATCCCTATCTCTTTAAGGCGATGGACTATACCGCCGCGCGGATCGAAAAAGCAATT
This sequence comes from Clostridia bacterium, assembly GCA_017436525.1. Classification (GTDB taxonomy): domain Bacteria; phylum Bacillota; class Clostridia; order Oscillospirales; family QAKW01; genus QAKW01. The sequence continues at coordinate 66,781 of JAFSCX010000019.1, forward strand.
TTGCAAAAGGAACGTATCACCGTTTACGGCGATTATGATGTGGATGGCATTACCGCCACCAGCTTAATGGTGAAAGCGATTCGTGAGCTTGGCGGTGTGGTGGATTATTATATTCCGAATCGCTTTGATGAGGGATACGGTGTCAATTCCTCGGCGGTAGAGAAAATTGCCAAGCGGGGCACAAAGCTGATTATTACTGTGGATACCGGTATCACCGCTGTAGATGAGGTGGAATATGCAAAGAATCTGGGAATAGAGGTTATCATTACCGATCACCATGAATGCCAAGCAGAGCTTCCGAAGACAACGATTGTCAACCCGAAACAGCCGGATAGCGGTTATCCTTTCCCTCATCTTGCAGGGGTTGGAGTGGTATATAAGATTGCATGTGCGCTGGATGCCCGGTATGGAAAGGGCGACGGCGCTCGTCGCTATGCGCCTTTGGCTGCCATCGGCACTGTAGCTGATATTATGCCGCTGATCGGAGAAAATCGTTATATTGTCCGCAGCGGCCTTGCGGATTTGCGGAATACGGGCTGTAAGGGCCTCGATAAAATGATTGAACGCTGCTTGGGAGAAAAACCCATTGATACAGCCGCCATCAGCTTTATGATTGCGCCTCGTATCAATGCGGCAGGTCGATTGGGAAACGCCGAGACCGGAGTGGAGCTTTTGATCACGGAAGATGAAGCACGTGCTGAGCAGATTGTGGAGCAGCTTTGCAGAGAAAATAATCGTAGGCAGGAGATTGAAAACCGTATTTTGACGGATGCGATCGCTTTGATGGAAAAAGATCCTCTTGCCGATAAGCGCAGTGCGATTGTTCTTTGGCAAAAGGATTGGCATAATGGCGTAGTGGGCATTGTGGCCTCTCGCTTGAAGGATCGGTATATGAAGCCCTGCTTCCTCTTTTCCTTGAATGAGGAATTTGCCAAAGGATCCGGCCGTAGTATGCAACCTTTTAATCTTTTTGATGCTTTGACCAATATTTCCGATACCTGCGAAAAATTCGGCGGTCATACGCTTGCGGCAGGTGTCTTGGTTAAGCGAAATCGATTGAGAGAATTTCGCGATGCTTTATGCAAAGAAGTGGATCGGTTCTTAGAGTCCAATACATTTGATTGCAGCATTGATATTGATTGTGAGCTGCAGGATGGAGATCTGAATCTTAATAATATTAAAGCGTTGGATGCTTTGGCACCCTTTGGAAGAAAAAATTCATTGCCGATTTTCTGCATGCGAAAAGTGCGCTTGCTGGGAGCAACGCCTACCGCCAACGGCAATCATATGCGCCTTACCCTTCAATGCGGCCATCTGAGAACCACCGCCTTTTATTTCAATGTGGCGCCTAAGGACTTTTGCTATCAGCCCGGAGATTTGATTGACATTGTATTTGAAGCAGAGATCAATACTTATAATGGGCGGCAAAGCGTGCAGCTTTCTTTGAAAGATGTCCGCAGCAGCAGATGCGGGGAAAAAAGCGTGCGGGAGCAGATGGGTCGGCTCTCGGCCGGAGCAGTATATTCTGAAGATGTGCCTTCAAGAGATGATGCTGTGGCGTTATATCTTTACCTCAAAAGGCAGGTAGAGAAAGAACGCTTGAAATTAGATTTTTATACGTTGCCCGAATATATTGAGAAGGAGCAGCGATATAATCTATCCTATACGAAGACCCATTATTCCCTTGAAATTTTACGCGAACTTGGTGTCATTGAGTATGAGAGTGATGGGGTTTATATATCAGAACTGAAGATCTATCCCGAAGTGCGAGTAAGCCTTCGGGATTCGGAAATATTGAGAAATATCTCAAAAAAGGCAGGTGAGCATGCATGGTCTTAGAAGATAAATTGTTTTCTGATTTTCGCGCTGTTTTAGAAAAAGATGATCGTAAATTCGATTTGGAGAAAATTGAACGGGCTTATGTGCGCGCCAGAGGGTGCCACGAGGGCCAGACTCGTTCTTCCGGCGAGGCTTATGTATGCCATCCGATTGAAGTGGCGAAGTTGGTTTATGAATTCGGGCTTGACAGCGATTCCATTGCCGCCGCCTTTCTTCATGATACCATTGAAGATACGGAGCTGACTTTTGATGAGGTAAAAAAAGAATTTGGCTTGGATTGCGCGAATCTGGTGGATGGCGTTACCAAACTGGGGAAGATCGCCTATACCACGAAGGAAGAGGCGCAGATTGAATATCTTCGCAAGATGTTTCTTGCGATGGCCAAGGATATCCGCGTTATATTGATTAAGCTGGCGGATCGGCTTCATAATGTGAGGACATTGGCGGCCCGCCCGAAAGAAAAGCAACTGAACACGGCAAAGGAAACTTTAGAAATCTATGCACCCTTAGCCCATCGCTTAGGAATGCAGAAGGTTAAATTGGAAATGGAGGATATCTCCATCTCTTATCTCGATCCGGAAGGATGTAAGATGATTCATGAACGGCTGAAGGAATTTGAAAATGTCGGTCAGGAGTTTTTGGATAATACCCGCAATAACATTTGCGAAAAATTAAAGGCATATGAGATTCCTTTTGAATTGAGCTATCGGGTGAAGCATACATTCAGCATCTATCGCAAGATGTTTCAGCAGAATAAGAGCTTTGAGGAATTATATGATTTATATGCATTTCGCTTAATTGTTGATTCCATTACCGATTGCTATTATCTTTTGGGCGCGATTCATGATCTTTATAACCCCATTCCGGGCCGTTTTAAGGATTATATCTCAACGCCTAAGCCCAATATGTATCAATCTTTGCATACTACCGTAATCGGAAAAGAGGGAATTCCATTTGAAGTGCAGATCCGTACATGGGATATGCATAATACTGCTGAATACGGTATCGCAGCCCATTGGAAATATAAGGGCGGGATCCAAGGCGGCAGTGCATCTTTGGATGATAAGCTGAAATGGGTCCGCACTCTTATGGAATCCCAGGAGGAAGTATCGGATACAGAGGATTTTATCAAAGCCTTAAAGATTGATCTTTTTGATGATGAGGTCTTTGTCTTTACGCCTAAAGGGGATGTGGTGAATCTTCCTGCAGGGGCCACTGTTATTGATTTTGCTTATGCAATTCATAGTGCGGTGGGAAATCGCATGGTCGGCGCAAAGGTCAATGGAAAGATCGTGGGATTGGAATATACGCCTAAAAACGGAGAAATTATTGAGATTCTTACCTCTTCCTCTGAAAATCGAGGGCCGTCCCGAGATTGGCTGAAAATTGTCAAAACCAGTGAAGCGAAGAATAAGATCCGCCATTGGATTAAAAGAGAGCGGCGGGATGAGAATATTGCTACCGGTATGGAAGAGCTGGAAAAAGCTCTGCGCCGCAGCGGGATTCGCTTGGATAAGGATGCTCGCGAGGAAATACTGGGCATCATTTCCGAACGCCTTCATTTTAATGGCTTGGAGGATCTGTATGCCGCTATCGGTTATGGCGGTATCACCGTAACGAAGGTGGAGCATCGGATCCGCGATTATTGCGATCAGCTTGAGCGGGAGAATCGCCCGGTTAAAATTAAGACCTCGAAGCCTCGCACCAGCGCCGGCGGTGTAGTGGTAGAGGGTATCGATAATTGCTTGATCAAGTTTGCTAAGTGCTGCAATCCATTGCCCGGAGATTATATCTGCGGATTTATTACCCGTGGCTATGGGGTATCCGTGCATAAGACGGATTGTATCAATGCACGGGATGGAATGGAGCGCGAGCCGGAGCGGTGGTTGAAGGCAAGCTGGGATGCGCAAGTAGAGAGCCATTTTACAACCACCTTGATGATCCATGTGAAGGATGCAATCGGCGTTATGGCGGATCTCACCCGTATACTGGCCGATCTTAAGGTTAATATCCGAGGAATTCAATCTCGCGAAGAAGGCGAGGGGGTATCGGTGGTAACTTTGAGCATTGAAGTAAAAAGTCTGGATCATTTGAAATTCATTACCTCTAAAATCAAAAAGGATTCCGATGTGATTGATATTCAGCGGATGAACCAGTAAAAGGAGTTTATCAAGAAAATGAGAGCGATTTGCAGCGTTGTGAAAAATGCCGCCTTGCGTGTGGAGGGAGAGCTGATTTCGGAAATCGGCAAAGGGATGCTGGTTTTTTGCGGCTTTTCTGAGCAAGATAATAAAGAGTCCATTGAAAAAGCGCTCAAAAAAGTGGCAGGCCTTCGGGTGATGGACGATGCGGAAGGAAAGCTTAATTGTTCTCTTGCGGATGTGGGAGGGGAGATGCTGTTTGTCTCTAATTTCACTCTTTATGGAGATGTATCGAAAGGGTTCAGACCTTCCTTCATCCAAAGCATGAAATATGAGCCTGCTCAGGAGCTTTATACCTATGCTTTAGGGCGGCTCGGCGAAATGGGCGTTAAGGTGAAGGGCGGCGTATTCGGCGGTGATATGAAGATTGAAGCGCTGCATGATGGGCCCATCAATATCATCATCGATAGTGAGGCGCTATAATGAAAATACATTGCTATGAAGTGGGAAAATTGCGCAGCAATGCTTATCTTTTAGAGAATGAGCAGACAAAAGAGGGGATTCTCATCGATTGCGGAGGTGAGGGTGCCCACCTTGCAAGAATGATTGTGCAAAGCGGAATTGATCTTAAGGGGATTCTTTTGACGCACGGCCATGCAGATCATATTGAAGGGGTGGAGGGCTTTTTGAATGCAATAAAATGCCCTGTTTATATCCATGAAGATGATCTTGCATATCTTGTGAGGCCGGAATGGAATCATTCTCCGGATATTTATGGCAAAGTTATCTGCTTGGATATCGGCGCGATTTCCCTTCAAGATGGAGAGCAATTGGAATTAGCGGGGCTTACGGTAGAGGTTCTTCATACGCCGGGCCATACTTTGGGTTCGGCTTGCTTTAAGGTGGAGGATTGCCTTTTTACCGGCGATACGCTCTTTCGAGATACCATTGGCGGTGATTTTCCGCCTCATGGCGATACTGAATTGGAGATTCATTCCATTCGCCAAAAATTATTTGCCATTGAAGGGGATTTGATTTGCTATCCCGGCCATGGTGAGCCTACGAGCCTTGATTACGAGCGCAAATTTAATATGTATTGCAGGATTTGAAATGGAAGTAAAAATCAGCGGTCATACATTTGAATATGATATTATCGGCATGTCGCTGCTCTTCTTTCCGGGGGATCCGGTGCGCTTTTGCGCCCGCCCGAAAGAAAAGCAATGGCTTTCCAGCCGCTTGCATCTGAAAGACGGAAGCGCGGTGGCAATCGCTACTTATCGGGATGGAGAGCGCACTTATACTTGCCGAAAAAAGGCATGGAGCATTGATAAAGAAGGGCTGCTGGGTGCAGTGAAATATACCGTTTATCAGGTCTTTCACCGTGCCACTCAAATCAGCCCGCCTTGGGGGATTCTCACCGGAATCAAACCCACCGGGATTTATCAGAGAATTCTTGCGGAGAAAGGCCCAAAGGATGCGCGAGAGTTTTTAATAAAAAACTATTGTATGCAACCAAAGAAGATCCCGTTGCTCCATCAAATTTGCAAGGTGATGGAAGGAGTAAAGACTGATTGTGAAAAAGAAGCAAGCCTTTATGTTTCCATTCCTTTTTGCCCTTCGCGGTGTAGCTATTGCTCTTTTATCAGCGTAGCGGCGGAGCGCTGCAATCATTTGATTGAGCCATACTTAGAAGCACTCTATAGGGAAATTCCCGAAAAATGTGCTGTTCTAAAAAAGCATGGGTTGAAGCTTCGCTCTGTCTATGTGGGCGGCGGAACGCCGGGAATATTGAATGGGGAGCAAATGAGCCGATTATTGAGGGCAATCTGCAATGAATTAGATGCTCCTTTGGATGAATTTACCTATGAATTAGGCAGACCCGATACCGTAACGAAAGAAAAGCTGCAGATACTAAAAGAAATGGGCGTTACCCGAATCTGTATCAATACCCAGACAACCAATGATGAAATCCTTGAAGCCGTCGGAAGGCGGCATACCCGCAAGGAATATCTAAATGCTGTCGCGCTGACAAAGCAGATGGGCTTTGCAAGTATCAATACGGATCTGATCGCAGGGCTCCCCAATGAAGATGAGCAATCTTTCGCCCGGTCTTTAGAAGATGTATTTGAGGCCGGGGTGGATAATATAACCATTCATACCCTTTCGATCAAGCGATCTTCCTATTTGCATGATGATAAGGAGCAATTTGATCCTCGCAAGGATCGGGTTCGGCGGATGTTGGATCATGCTTATGAGCGGCTTTTGAGCAAGGGATATATCCCTTATTATATGTATCGCCAGAAAAATACGGTATCCAATGGCGAAAATGTGGGTTTTGCTCGCCCCGATACCATTGGGCTTTATAATCTCTTTATGATGGAAGATTTGCATACGGTGGCTGCTTGCGGTGCAGGAGCGTCTTCGAAGATTATTTCCGGAAGCAGCGGCAGAATTGAGCGCGTGATCAATATGAAATACCCCTATGAATATATTAGGGAAAATGAAAAGATCCAAAGAAACACTGCTCTTTTGGATCAGAAGCTTGGAGAACGATAATGGCAAAAATGCAGCCGAGAGAAGAAATTGAATATCTTACCGCTCAATTAAATGAGCATATACGGCGGTATTATCTTGAAGATGCGCCTACAGTATCCGACTATGAATATGATATGATGATGCGGCGGCTTAAGGAGTTGGAAGAGGAGAATCCTTCCTTGCGCTCGCCCATATCGCCTACCCAGCGAGTTGGTGGGGCTGTGGCAGAGCAATTTGAGGCCTTTACCCATGAGGTGCCGCTTCTTAGCTTGCAGGATGCATTTTCCTATGATGAGCTTTTAGATTTTGAGCAGCGAGTGAAAAAGCTTTGCCCCGATGCGGAATATGTAGTGGAATTAAAGATCGATGGTCTTTCGGTAGCGCTCACTTATGAAAAGGGCGTATTTGTAAGAGGGGCCACCCGCGGCGATGGTTTGGTCGGGGAAGATGTTACAACGAATTTGAAAACGATTAGAAGCATCCCCATGCAACTGAGCGAGCCGATTGATATCATTGTACGCGGAGAGGTATTTATGCCTCGTAAAAGCTTTGAGCAGCTGAATGAAAGATGTCAGGCACAGGGCAAGAAAACCTTTGCGAACCCTCGTAATGCGGCGGCCGGCTCTTTGCGCCAGCTGGATAGTAAGGTAACCGCTGAGCGTAGTTTGGATATTTTCCTTTTCAATATCCAAAAAGGGGAGCCGGAAGAAATTAAAACCCATGCGGATAGCTTGGATTATTTATCTTCTTTAGGCTTTAAGGTAAGCCCTTATTACAATAAATTCAAGGATATCACTGAAAGCTTTGCAGAGGTAGAGCGTTTCAATGAGATGCGTGAGAATTTGGGCTTTGATATTGATGGGGCGGTTATTAAAGTGGATCGATTTGACCATCGGAAACTTTTGGGGCAGACGGTCAAGGTGCCGAAATGGGCAGTGGCTTATAAATATCCGCCGGAGCAAAAGCCGACCCTTTTGAAGAATATCACTATTCAGGTGGGTCGTACAGGCGTATTGACCCCCAATGCGGAGCTTGAGCCGGTTTCTTTGGCGGGGACTACTGTATCTAAGGCGACCTTGCATAATCAAAATTATATCAGAGATCTGGATATTCGGATTGGAGATACGGTAATTGTGCAAAAGGCCGGAGATATTATTCCGGAAGTTGTGCGGGTGGAAAGCAGCAAGCGCCCTGAAGATGCAAAGGTTTTTGAAATGCCCAAGGTATGCCCTGTCTGCGGCGGAGAATTGGCGGTGGACGAAAGCGGAATCGCAGTGCGGTGTATCAGCGAATTTTGCCCCGCAAAGGTTCAGCGGCAATTTGAGCATTTTGCTTCAAAAGCGGCAATGGATATCGAGGGCTTGGGTCCTGCCATCATTGAGCAGCTTTTGGATGAGGAATTAATCGCTACTGTCGATGATTTGTATAAGCTGCGAGCAGAGGACCTTTCCCGATTGGAAGGCTTTGGAGAAAAATCGGCAGAGAATCTTTTGGCTTCTTTGGAGCAATCTAAGAAAGCGCCCTTGGATCGGGTGCTTTATGCTTTGGGAATCCGAAATATCGGTTCTAAGGCGGCTAAGCTATTGGCAGATCGATTCTGCAATATGCAAGGAATTATAGATGCCTCTGCAGAGGAAATTGCCGATATTCATGAGATTGGATCTATCATGGCGGAGAATGTGGTTTCTTTCTTTGAGAAAGAAGCAAATCGGAGCCTTGTAGAGCGCTTGCAGGAAGTAGGGGTTCGGATGGCTTATGAAAAGACTGCGGTTTCAGAAAAACTTGCCGGTTTGACCTTTGTGATGAGCGGCGGGCTTGCTTCCATGTCCCGCGATGAGGCGGGAGCAGCGATTGAGCGGCTGGGCGGAAAGGTATCGGGCTCGGTTTCTAAAAAAACTTCTTATTTAATATTAGGAGATAAACCGGGCAGTAAACTGAAAAAGGCCAATGAGCTTGGGGTTCCTGTGATTGAAGAAGAAGAATTTTTGGCGATGATCCATTCAGAGGAAAAGGCATGATGGAATATGAGATTGCCATAGGGCTTGAGGTTCATGTTGAATTAAATACCGCTACCAAGATCTATTGCTCTTGTAAAAATAGTTTTGGCGGAGAGGCCAATAGCCAATGCTGCCCGATTTGCTCCGGAATGCCCGGCGCATTGCCGGTGCTAAATCGCAAAGTGGTGGAATATGCAATTCGTATGGGGCATGCCACCGAATGTCGGATAGAGACGATGGTGAAGCAGGCGCGAAAAAATTATTTTTATCCCGATCTGCCGAAGGCTTATCAGATTTCTCAATTTGAAATTCCTCTTTGCCGCGATGGAAGTGTGGAAATTATGATCGATGGGAAGACCAAGAAGATCGGAATTTCCGAAATCCATATAGAGGAGGATGCAGGCAAGCTGCTGCATCAAGAGGGCGATCCTTATTCTCTGGTGGACCTTAATCGTTGCGGCGTTCCGTTGATTGAGATTGTATCGAAGCCTGATATGCACTCCTCTCAGGAAGCAAAAGCGTTTTTAGAGACCGTTCGTGCCATTTTGAGTTATATCGGTATTTCTGATTGCAAAATGCAGGAGGGCTCTATTCGATGCGATGTAAATGTATCGGTAAGGCCGAAGGGCAGTAGCCGGCTCGGGACAAGGTGCGAGATGAAAAATGTCAACACCTTCAGCGGGGCTCAGCGTGCCATTGATTACGAGGCTGCTCGCCAGATTGCGATTCTTGAGAAGGGCGGCACCATTTGCCGGGAAACCCGCAGATGGGATGATGAAAAGGGGATCAATGATCTTCTTCGATCCAAGGAAGGTGCGCAGGACTATCGTTATTTTCCGGAGCCTGATATGCCTTGCGTTGAGCTTTCTCAAGGCTGGATTGAAGGGCTGAAGGAGAAAATTCCTGAGCTGCCGATTGAAAAAGCCAAACGCTATATGAATCATTACGGGCTGAGCGAGAAAGATGCCTGGCAGATTTGCAGTAGCTTTGAGCGTGCAGCATATTTTGATGCTTGCGTGATGATGGATGAAAGGCTGGCTAAAAGTGCTGCTAATTGGCTTCTTGGGAGTATAGCAAAGATTCTGAATGAGAAAAATATGGAGATTGATGCTTTTTCTGTTCGGCCGGATAGATTGATGAAGCTGCTAAAGCTATCGGAGCAAGGAATCATATCCGGAACTGCTGCTAAAAAGGTATTGGCAATCATGATAAATGAGCCGGATGATCCTGCGGAAATCATCGAACGAGAGCACCTTTATCAAAATAATAATGAAGAAGAGATAAAATCCTTGGTGATAGAGGTGCTGAATTCCAATCCAAAGGCGGTAGAAGAGTATCGAAACGGGCGCGCTAATGTGCTTGGTTTTTTGGTGGGGCAATGTATGAGAAGGTCGGAAGGAAAGGGAAATCCCCAAATAATCAATAAACTTCTGGCGGAGCAATTAAGCAATAAAGAGTAAAAAACGGAGCCGATAATCAAAGGTTGTCGGCTCCGAAAAGTTTTTTCAAAAAAGCCTTGACTATGGCAAAAGGGTATGCTATAATCTTAGTTACCTGCCAAAGGGCTTATTTTTTTGTGCAAAAAAATACCCTTCAATATATTATGCAGGGAGGCCAAAAACAGGAGGTGCCGCAAGATGAGAGTCAAGATTACGCTGGCTTGCACGGAGTGCAAACAAAGAAATTACGACACAATGAAAAACAAGAAGAACGATCCCGACAGACTCGAGATGAACAAGTACTGCAGATTCTGCAGAAAGCATACTCTGCACAAAGAAACCAAGTAATAATCTTGTAGTTTGGGAGGACGAAGAAATGGCTGAAAATGTCAAGAAGAAAAAGTCCGTTTTTGCCAGAATTTTCAATTGGTTCCGCGAGGTACGGATCGAAATGACCAAGAGAATTATTTGGCCCAGCTTTAAGCAGGTTGTCAATAATTCTGTTGTTGTTATTGTATGCGTGGTTGTAGTGGGAGCTTTTATCTGGTTATTTGATTGGCTTTTCTTTACAGGAATCACAGGCCTGACCAATTGGTTGGGTGGCTTATTAGGCTAAGATTGATAGGAAGGAACAGGGAAGTACATGGCTGATAAAGCAAGATGGTACGCAATTCATACTTTTTCTGCTTATGAGAATAAAGTGGCTCAGAACTTGAGAACCATTATTGAGAATCGCAAGCTGGAAGAGATGATTCAAGATATTTCCGTTCCAACCGAAACCGTCGTGGAGACCACTGAAAAGGGTCAGAAAGAGTACGAGCGCAAGGTATTCCCCGGCTATGTATTGGTTAAGATGGTCATGACTGATGAGACATGGTATATCGTCCGTAATATTCAGGGCGTTACCGGTTTTGTCGGCTCTACCTCTGAGCCGTTGCCTCTCACTCAGGCTGAGATTGATAAACTCGGCGTGGAGAAGAAGGTAACGCATACCGATTATAAGAAGGGTGATTCCGTGCGGTTTACTGCTTCCAACATGAGCGGTTTTGTCGGTGTGGTAGAAGAGGTTTATCCCGATTCTGCCAAATTAAAGGTGGTTGTATCCATGTTTGGGCGTGAGACTTCTGTAGAAGTCGGCTTCGAGCAGGTTGCACCCGTAGAGTAAGGCTGAATCGCGTAGTTTTTTACGCGTTTTCGCGAGTGGGAGGAGAGTAAATTTTAATCTTTCCGCTATATTACCACATTGAAACACGAGGGAGGTGTTTGACATGGCTCAAAAAGTAACAGGGTTCATTAAACTTCAGATTCCGGCAGGAAAGGCAACTCCGGCGCCCCCGGTTGGTCCCGCTCTGGGTCAGCACGGCGTAAACATTATGGCGTTTGCAAAGGAATTTAACGAGAGAACAAAGAATGACATCGGGTACATTATCCCCGTTGTGATCACCGTTTACGCTGATCATTCTTTCACTTTTGTTACCAAGACTCCGCCTGCTGCAGTCCTGATCAAGAAGGCCGCCGGTATTGAAAGCGGTTCCGGTGTACCCAACAAGACCAAGGTTGCTACTCTTACCAAAGAGCAGGTAAAGAAGATCGCAGAGCAGAAGATGCCCGATCTGAATGCAGTTGATATTGAAGCTGCAATGAGTATGATCGCAGGTACTGCAAGAAGCATGGGTGTTACTGTAGAAGAGTAATTGCCCGAAATACTGTGGGAGGAATATTCCGTAATACCACAAAGGAGGATTAATTAGGTGAAAAGAGGAAAGTCTTATATTGAAAGCACCAAGCTGATCGACGCTACCAAGCTGTATGACGTTGAAGAGGCTATGGATGTTGTAACCAAGGCTGCACACGCTAAGTTTGATGAGACTGTTGAAGTGCATGTAAAGTTGGGCGTTGATTCCCGTCATGCTGATCAGCAGGTTCGTGGTGCTGTAGTGCTGCCTCATGGTACCGGTAAGAGCACCCGCGTATTGGTTTTTGCTAAGAATGCAAAGGCAGACGAGGCGCAGGCAGCCGGTGCGGATTTTGTGGGCGGCGAGGAGCTGATCCCCAAGATCCAAAACGAAAACTGGTTTGATTATGATGTTGTTGTAGCTACCCCTGATATGATGGGTGTTGTAGGCCGTCTGGGTCGTGTGCTTGGTCCTAAGGGTTTGATGCCGAACCCCAAGGCAGGTACTGTAACCATGGATGTTGCTAAGGCTATCGCTGAGATCAAGGCCGGTAAGATCGAGTATCGTCTGGATAAGACCAATATTATCCATTGCCCCGTTGGCAAGGTTTCTTTCGGCCCTGAAAAGCTGGCAGAGAACTTTAATACCTTAATGGGCGCAATCATCAAGGCTCGTCCTTCCGCTGCTAAGGGTCAGTATGTAAGAAGCTGCACTGTTGCTTCTACCATGGGCCCCGGCGTAAAGGTAAATCAGGCTAAATTTATGTAAAAAAACCTTGACAAGCTTATCATTTAATGGTAAGATTGTCTCATCAAATGATGCTTCGCAGACAGCTGGTGCCAAATTTTGGCTTAATTTCCCGCCGAGGAGTGCAATATTTATCTTAGGATATCTATGCTCCCATGCTGTCTTAAAGCGATGGGAGCATTTTTTTGAAATTCTTACGGAGGTAATATGATTCATGGCTAATGAGAAAATCATTGCTCAGAAACAGGCTGCAGTTGCAGAGCTGAAGGAAAAACTCGAGAAAGCTGTAACCGGCGTTTTGGTTGATTATAGCGGCATCAATGTTTCCGATGATACTGCATTGCGTCATTCTCTCAGAGAAGCCGGTGTTGAATATGGCGTTGTGAAGAACACCCTGACCCGCTTTGCGGTAAAGGAAGCCGGTCTTGAAGGGCTGGACGAAGTGCTCAACGGCAATACCGCACTGGCTATGTCCAACGATGATGTAATCGCTCCTGCTAAAGTTCTTTATAACTTTGCAAAGGATCACGATTATTTCACCATCAAGGGCGGCTTTGTAGAGGGTAAGGTTGTATCTGTAGCAGAAATTGAAAAACTGGCTACTATGCCCAGCAAGGAGAGCTTGCTTTGCATGCTGCTCTACGCTCTCAATGGCAACGTTTCCGGTTTGGCTCGTGCTTTGCAGGCCGTGGTTGATCAAAAGAACGAAGCAACCCCTGCATAAATTTTTGTAAATCAATCAAATTTAACTAATTTAATTTTGGAGGAAAAAGAAATGGCTGATATTAAGAATATCGTTGAAGAAATCAAGACCCTGAGCGTTATGGAACTGGCTGATCTGGTTCACGCTATCGAAGAGGAGTTTGGCGTATCCGCTGCTGCTCCCGTTGCTGTTGCTGCTGCTCCCGGCGCTGCTGCAGCTGCTGAAGAGAAGACCGAGTTTGACGTTGTATTGACCAATGCCGGTGCATCCAAGATCAACGTAATCAAGATCGTTAAGGAGATCACCGGTCTGGGCCTGAAGGAAGCTAAGGAGATGGTTGACGGCGCTCCCAAGACCATCAAGGAAGGCGCTTCCAAGGATGAGGCTGAGGATATCAAGAATAAGCTGACCGAAGCCGGCGCTACTGTTGAGCTGAAGTAAGAAATTTCAAAAGAAATCCCCCCGACCATTTGGGAAATGTTCTTAGTGAACATTTCCCAAAAGTTTTATTCGCCTTACGGCGAGTTTTATTGCTTCGCAGTGGTATTCGGCTTAATGCCGAGTGTTATTCGCTTCGCGAGTTTGGATGGCGAATAAAATATCACTAAAACCATAGGTTTTAATATCACTTTTGCAACGCAAAAATACCACTCCGACGAAGTCGGAATACCACTTTACAGGCAAAAAAGAAGGAGAAGACTTGTAACAAGGAAGTTTTGAGTCTTCTCTTTTTCTGCTTCTGTGGGTTTTGCTAATGACCATACAAATGTGATGCTGGTTCTTACGCAACATATTTGTATGTGTTATAACAAAAACTTTGCAAACAACATTATCGTTTGCGGTCGGGGGAATTTTTGAAGAAAAGGAGGGGTGGAAGATGGATTTTAGCCCTGTAGGAAAAATTGGGCTTGCGCCCATGGCAGGCGCAGGAGATAGCGGCTTTCGTCGAATTTGCAGAGAATTTGGCGCGGATTATACAGTCTCTGAAATGATTAGCGCAAAGGCAATTCAATATGGGGATACTAAGAGTATGACCTTGGCAGATCATCATCCTGATGAAGAGCCGATATTGATCCAACTTTTCGGCCATGAACCCGATCCTTTGGCCTATGCAGCAGAATTGATTCAAAAAAAATATAATCCTGTTGGGATTGATCTGAATATGGGTTGCCCCGCTCCAAAAATTTTCAATAATGGTGAGGGGAGTGCGCTGCTCAAAGATGCAGAACTTGCTTCGAAATTAGTAAAAAGCGTTAAAAAAGCTTGTTGCTGCCCTGTGAGTGTAAAAATGCGGATCGGTATTCATTCCTTCGGTGCAGAAACCATTGAATTTGCTCAAAAAATGGAAGCCGCAGGTGCAGCGTTTATTACCGTCCACGGTCGGACCCGTGATCAGCAATATGCAGGAAAGGCTGATTATCAGGCGATTAAAGCCATCAAAGAAGCTCTTGCAATCCCGGTGATTGCAAATGGGGATGTATGCGATGGTCCGTCTGCGGCGCGTATCTTGAGAGAGACAGGTGCCGATGGTCTAATGCTTGCAAGAGGGGCTTTGGGCGCTCCATATGTCTTTTCGGAGATTAAATCATATTTCCAAAATAATAAAACAAATGAAATTTCACTTGAAAAACGCTTTGAAATTTGCTTACGTCAGTTATCTTATATGATTGAGGATAAAGGTGAAGGGAAAGCTTGCGTTGAATTTAGAAAGCATATGCTTTGGTATCTTAAGGGAATTATAGGAGCGGCAAAATATAAAGCTGCTGCAGGGCATCTTTCCTCCTACGAAGATTGCAAGGAACTGATTGGAAGGATTTTAGAAGATAAAAAATAAAGGTTGTCAGCTTAATTTTGCCGACAACCTTTATTTTTTTTATTGCTTATTTAATGCAACGCACTTTCAATACGCCATCTACGGCAGAAAGCTTTGCAACTACATCATCGCCAACCGCTTCATTACAATCGATGATGGTGTAGGCATAATCACCCTTGGATTTATTCAAGAGATTCTCAATGTTGATGCCCTCGCCGGATACGATGGCAGAGAGGGAAGAGAGTACATTGGGAATGTTGCGATGGCAGAGGCAAATTCTCATTGCAGAGGTAAAGGGAGCATCAATGGCGGGATAATTTACAGAATTGGTAATGTTACCATACTCCAAATAATCACGCAGCTCCTTCACTGCCATAACAGCGCAATTATCTTCACTCTCGGGAGTGGATGCGCCCAAATGGGGGATGGGTACAACATTCTTCATTGCGATGGTTTTTTCGTTGGGGAAATCGGTTACATATTTTGCAACCTTTCCGCTTTCAAGGGCTTCAGCGATATCCTCATCATGAACCAAATTTGCACGTGAGAGATTCAAGATACGTACGCCATCTTTCATGGTGGCAATTGTGTCTTTATTGACACAATGCTTGGTCTCTTCGGTGAGCGGAGCATGAATGCAGATATAATCGCATTGGGTGAAGATATCGGCAATATTGGCAGCTTTTTCAACATGATGATTCAAATTCCATGCAGATTGCAGGGAAATGTAGGGATCGTAGCCCAATACCTTCATGCCGAGATGCTGAGCAGCGTTTGCTACTTGCACACCGATGGCGCCAAGGCCGATGACACCTAATTTTTTACCACGGATCTCGGGACCTACAAATTGAGATTTTCCTTTTTCAACTTGCTTAGCTACATCATCGCCGGTCAGGCCTTTTGCCCATTCAACACCGCCGATAATATCGCGAGAAGCCAAGAAAAGAGCGGCGATTGCCAATTCTTTTACTGCGTTTGCATTGGCGCCCGGAGTGTTGAATACGACAATTCCTTTTTCGGCGCAAACATCTAAAGGAATATTATTAACACCGGCTCCTGCGCGGGCAACTGCCAAAAGAGAAGCAGGCAATTCCATATCATGCAGGGAAGCACTGCGGACAAGGATCCCATCGGGATTTTCGCAGGTATCTGCAATTTCATATTTTCCATCAAAACCGTCAAGACCGATCTTGGCGATTTTATTTAATGTCTGAATTTTCATTTTTTTCACCTTACTTATTTTCTTCTTCAAACTTCTTCATAAAGTTAACCAATGCTTCAACCCCTTCATAGGGCATTGCATTATAAATGCTGGCGCGCATACCGCCGACAGAACGATGGCCCTTGATGTTTACAAAGCCTGCTTTGGTGCACTCAGCAATAAATTTCTTGTCCAATTCCTCATCGCCGGTGATGAAGGGCACATTCATCAAAGAGCGGGAAGCACCTTCAACAGTGGGCTTAAACATAGAGGATTGATCAAGGAAATCATAAAGAAGAGCAGCTTTTTTCTTATTCTTCTCTTCCAGCACCTTGATGCCGCCCATGTTCTCAATCCACTCCAGAACCAGCTTTAATACATAGATGGCATAGGTGGGAGGAGTATTGAACATGGAATCATTATCAGCATGGGTCTGGTAGTTGAACATGGTGGGAGTAATCTCTTGCGCATTCCCGATCAGATCCTCGCGGATGATTACAACGGTGAGGCCGGCGGGGCCCATGTTTTTCTGAGCGCCGGCATAGATCATGCCGAATTTGGAGACATCGATCTCTTCGCTGAGAATGGAAGAAGACATATCTGCAACCAAGGGCACATTACCGGTTTCAGGCAGTTCATAGAACTTGGTGCCATAGATTGTGTTGTTGTAGCAAATGTGGAAATAATCAGCCTCAGGGTCGAAATCTGCACTGTTGAGGGTGGGGATATAAGAGAAAGTCTTATCCTCGCTTGAGGCAACGGCGCGGGCTTTTCCGTAACGTGCGCCTTCCTTATAAGCTTTCTTTGCCCATTGACCGGTGATTACATAATCGGCTTTGCCGCTTTTATTCATCAGATTGAGGGGGATCATTGCAAATTGGCTGGACGCGCCGCCTTGCAAAAAGAGAACTTTATAATTTTCGGGAATAGAAAGCACTTTACGGAGCAAACTTTCCGCTGACTCAATGATGGCACCATACTCTTTTGACCGATGGCTCATCTCCATGACGGATTGGCCCGAGGTGCCGTACTCGGTCATTTCATTGGATGCCTTTTCCAATACCTCGAGGGGAAGCATGGAAGGACCTGCGGAAAAATTGTAAACTCTCATGTAAAATACACCTTTCTTTCATAAATATGATACTATTAATTATATAACTAAAGTTCAAAATGTCAACATCAAAATCAACAATATATCACTTGATAATAACTCTGTTCTATGCTATAATTAACAAATGTAGAAAAATGTAACCCTTAAATTTCAAATTCCATGAAGGAGATCTACCATGAAACTTGCAGAAATCAGAAATCTTTTGGATGCAGAGGTGCTCTGCTGCCCTGAAGGGCTTGAAAATGAGGTGAAAAGCGCCTGCGGATCCGACATGATGAGTGATGTCTTAGCCTATGTGAAGGATCAGGGGATTCTTTTGACCGGTCTTGTCAATCCGCAGACCGTACGTACCGCTCAAATGATGGATATGAAGTGCATTGTCTTTGTAAGAGGCAAACGCCCTGAGCAGAATGTTTTGGAACTTGCAGAGGATAATGATATTACAGTGCTGGCTACCGATTATCGGATGTATACCGCGTGCGGAATCCTCTACGCCAATGGACTTTTTAGTGAAGGGGTTGACAAGGTGTAATGGAACCGATTATCTTGACTTTTGATGTAAATGGTGATGATTTCAGCGTAGCAGGAGAGGCTTCTTCTGCGGTAAAAAAGCATTTGAAGCAGCTTGGTTTTCCTCCCGATTTGATTCGCAGAGTGGCAATTGCGATGTATGAAGGGGAGATCAACATGGTGATCCATGCTGATGGCGGAGTTGCTACTGCCGAGATTAATGAAACCGGTGTGAAAATCACTTTGGCAGACCGTGGCCCCGGAATTAAGGATGTGAATCTTGCAATGCAGGAGGGATATTCTACTGCTCCGGAAGAGGTGCGTAATCTTGGATTTGGTGCGGGAATGGGATTGCCGAATATTAAAAAATATTCAGATGATTTGAAGATTGAAACAGAGCTTGGCGTTGGCACGACTTTGACCATTCAAATCAATATGTAGAGGTGAAATGATTATGGAATATTTCCATTCTGTTACATTAAATGCGGATCGTTGCAAGGGCTGTATTACCTGCGTTAAACGCTGCCCCACTGAAGCAATTCGCGTGAAGGATGGGAAAGCGACCATCATTAAAGAGCGTTGCATTGATTGCGGCGAGTGTATTCGCGTATGCCCTCATCGCGCAAAGAAGGCGGTTTATGATAAGTTGGAAATGCTGCAGCAATTTGAATATAATATTGCGATGCCGGCCCCTGCGCTCTATGGGCAATTTAATAATTTGGATAATGTGGATTATGTCCTTAATGGGCTGCTGGATCTTGGTTTTGACGATGTATTTGAAGTGGCGCGTGCTGCAGAGTTGATTTCTGAATGTACCAGAAAGCGCCTTTCGGAACCGGATTGCCCGAAGCCTTTGATTTCTACTGCTTGCCCGGCCATTATTCGCTTGATCCGCGTGCGTTTTCCTAAATTGATTCCGCATTTATTAGATTTATTGGCTCCGGTAGAAATTGCGGCAAAGCTTGCTCAAAAGGAAGCAATGGAAAAAACAGGCCTGCCGGCAGAAAAGATTGGAATTTTCTTTATCTCGCCTTGCCCTGCAAAGGTTACGGCGGTTCGCCAACCTTTAGGGTGTGATACCTGCGCAATCAGCGGTGTATTGGCAATTTCCGATATTTATCGCCCGTTACTTTCGGCAATGAATAAAATTAAGCAACCAAAACCGCTCAGCGAATGTGGCCTTACCGGCATTTCTTGGTCCTATACCGGCGGTGAAGCGACTGCTTTGCTGCGCACCAAATATTTGGCGGCGGATGGGATGGAGAATGTCATTAAGATCTTGGAAGAGATTGAAGATGAAAAGCTGGAGGATTTGGATTTTGTGGAATTGGGGGCTTGTGTCTCGGGATGTGTAGGCGGCTGCTTGACCATAGAGAATCCTTATATTGCAAGAACACGCGTGCGCCAGCTGCGGAAATATATGCCTGTATCCGCTAATCGGCTGAAGGATTATGATCTTACTTATGAGGACTGCAAATGGACCAAGGAAGTGGAATATGATCCGGTGCTTCAGCTGGATGCAGATCTGGCTACTGCCATGAAAAAGATGCAGGAAACGCGGCAGATCGAAAAAGATCTGCCCGGAGTGGATTGCGCGGCTTGCGGTTCGCCCTCCTGCCGCGCCTTTGCGGAGGATGTGGTGGCGGGGACGGCGAAAATGTCGGATTGCTTGCTGCGTCTTAAAAATCAACTGAAGGATATAATTGAAAAATGACAGTACATGAGCTTGCCGCAGCCTGCGGCTTTGAATACTATAACGGAAAAGATCTGGACGCCCGAGAGGTGGGCGGCGCTTATTGCTGCGATCTTCTTTCCTGGGTAATCGGCAGAGCAGAAGAGGATGCCGCTTTGGTTACAGTAATGTCCAATCCCAATGTAATGGCAGTGGCGGTAATGGCAGATCTGCCGTGTGTGATATTATCGGAAGGGGTTCGCCCCGATACCCTTGCCTTGGAAAAGGCAGTGCAGAATGAGATCATTGTCCTTTCTTCACAAGAGCCTACTTATGAGACCGCTTTGAAGATCCATCAAGCATTAGAAAGCAAAAAATAAGAAAGTTTAAGGAGGAAAACGGAATGAACTTGCGCTATGATCTTCATATCCATTCCGCTCTTTCTCCCTGCGGCGATTTGGATATGACGCCCAATAATATTGTGAATATGGCGATGCTTTGCGAATTGGATATGATCGCTGTGGCAGATCACAATACGACGGGAAATATCGAAGCGGTGATTGAGGTTGGAAAGGCTGCCGGAATTACGGTAGTGCCGGCCATGGAACTGGAGACTGCGGAGGAAATCCATGTGCTCTGCCTTTTTCCGGATGCTGCGTCTGCAAAGGCGTTTGATCGTGATGTGGTGATGCCTGCTCTTCCGGATATGGAAAATGATGTGAAAATTTTCGGTGAGCAGCTTTTGATGGATGCGCAGGATCAAGTGGTGGGGGAGGAAAAGCGCTATCTTCTCAATGCCACACAGATCTCCTTGGATGATCTTCCCGCTTTGATTACTCCTTATGGCGGAGTTGCGGTGCCTGCTCATATCGATAAGCAGACCAAAAGCTTGGTTGGAAACTTTGGTATGGTAGGTGCTTATATGGGATTTGGCAGCTTTGAGCTTTCCCGCAATCTTCAAGATGGTTTTATTGAGGGGACGCCCGGCCTCGGGGCGCGCTCATATCGCTATATTCATGATTCCGATGCCCATTATTTGCAGGATATTGGGGAACATTCCGGCGAAAATTTGATTGATCTTGATGCAAATACACCAACCGAATTGATCAAATATCTGAAAAATGAAGAAAATAGACCAAAAAATTAAAAATAGTCGAAAAAACGGTGGAAATTTCAATAAAAGTATGTTAAAATTATAATGTTTGTAAATATGTTATTGCTTAGCATTTTTTAACAACTAAGGAGGATGAAAAATGAGCAACAAGAATCCTGTTCCTTTTAAGGGAACAAAAGAGCAAGAGCAGAAGCTGCTGGAAGTGATTGCAAAGCACAAGGATCAAGATGGTCCCTTGATGCCCGTACTTCAGGAAGCGCAGGAAATCTACGGCTATCTGCCTATTGAGGTTCAGAAGATTGTCTCTGAGGGTTTGGACATTCCTTTGGAGCATATCTACGGTGTTGTAACCTTCTATGCCCAGTTCTCTCTGGCGCCCAAGGGTGAATACAAGATCGGTGTATGCTTGGGAACTGCCTGCTATGTTAAAGGTTCCGGCGATATCTTGAATAAGATTAAAGAGATTATCGGGATTGATGTAGGCGAGTGTACTCCCGATGGTAAGTTCTCTTTGGAAGCTACCCGCTGCATTGGTGCTTGCGGTCTGGCTCCTGTATTTACTGTAAATGAGGATGTTTACGGCCGGCTGGTTGTTGGCGATGTTGCTGATATTTTGAAGAAATATATGGATTAACCTTCCATGAAGGAATTATCGCTTAACATTCTTGATATTACTTATAACTCCATTAAAGCAGAGGCTTCTCTGATTCAGATTACGGTAACAGAGAGTATGAAGAAGAATTTGGTGGAGATCCGTATCCAGGATAACGGCTGCGGGATGGACGAGGCATTTTTAAGTCGGGTAACCGATCCTTTCGTTACCACCCGTACGACCAGAAAGGTGGGGCTTGGGATTCCGCTTTTGAAGCAAAGCGCAGAGGATACCGGCGGCCGCTTTGAAATTCGCTCCAAAGTAGGGGAGGGGACGGTAACATACGCGTCCTTCCGATTGGATCATTTAGATCGTGCGCCGATCGGAGATATGAGCAGTACCATAACCAGCCTGATTCAGGCAAACGATCGTATTCGCTTCATATATCGGCATGAAACAGATCACGGAAGCTTTGTTTTAGATACGGATGAGCTGCATGAGCAGCTTGGTGATATCCCTCTTTCCGCGCCTGAAGTGCTTGGGTGGATCGGGGAATATATTGTAGAAAATTTGGAAGAAATACAAGGAGGAAAAGTATAAAATGAAATCTTTAGCAGAATTGCAGGCCATCAAAGCCAAAATGCAGAATAAAGTTATGCTGCGTTCCAATGATGGTGAAGAGACAATCCGCGTGGTTGTCGGAATGGCCACCTGCGGTATCGCAGCGGGCGCACGTCCTGTTTTGAATGCCTTTTTGAAGGAAGTTGAGGATCGGCACCTGAATAATGTTATGTGCACTCAGACCGGTTGTATCGGCATCTGCCGTTATGAGCCTGTTGTTGAGGTATATATGCCCGATGGCAGCAAGACCACCTATGTTAAGATGGATGAAGATAAGGTTGCCAAGGTTGTTCATGAGCACATTGTTAACAACAAAGTGGTTCAGGAATATACCATCGGTGCATTCGAGAAATAAGGGGGATTTTGACAATGATTAGAAATCACATTTTGATTTGCGGCGGTACCGGTTGTACCTCCTCCGGCTCGAAGTCTTTGATGGAGGCTCTGGAGGCAGAGCTGAAAAAGAATGATCTGCAGGACGAAGTCAAAGTTGTCATGACCGGTTGCTTCGGTCTTTGCGCTTTGGGCCCCATCATGATCGTTTATCCCGAAGGCTCTTTCTACAGCCGTGTAACGGAAGATATGGTTCCCGAGATTGTATCGGAGCATATCATCAAGGGTCGTATCGTAAAGAAATATCTTTACACCGATGCCAAAGAGGGCGAAGAGGTTGATGCAACCAACTCTCTGAACGATACCAACTTCTATAAAAAGCAAAAGCGTGTTGCTCTTCGTAACTGCGGTGTTATTAATCCCGAGATCATCGATGAGTACATTGCATACGATGGTTATGAAGCATTGGGTAAAGTACTTACCGAGATGACTCCTGCCGATGTCATTAAGGTTATTAAGGATTCCGGTCTTCGCGGTCGTGGCGGCGGCGGCTTCCCCACCGGCTTGAAGTGGGATCTTGCTGCTCGCACCGTTGCCGATGTAAAATATGTCTGCTGTAATGCCGACGAAGGCGACCCGGGCGCATTTATGGATCGCTCCATTTTGGAGGGTGATCCCCATGCAGTAATCGAGGCTATGGCGATCGCTGCTTATGCAGTAGGCGCTTGCAAGGGTTTTGTCTATATCCGCGCTGAGTACCCCATCGCTGTAAATCGTCTGCGTATTGCGATTGAGCAGGCTCGTGAATACGGCCTGCTGGGCAACAATATTTTTGGTACCGACTTTAATTTTGATATGGAAATCCGTCTGGGTGCAGGCGCATTCGTCTGCGGTGAGGAGACCGCTCTGATGACCTCTATTGAGGGTAATCGCGGTGAGCCCCGTCCCCGTCCTCCCTTCCCCTCCGAGAAGGGTATCTTCCAGATCCCCACTATGAACTGCAACGTTGAGACCTATGCCAATATTCCTCAGATCATTCTCCATGGTGCTGAGTGGTTTGGTTCTATGGGTACTGAGAAATCCAAGGGTACCAAGGTATTTGCTTTGGGCGGTAAGATCACCAATACCGGTCTTGTCGAGATCCCCATGGGTACTACTCTGCGTGAGGTTATTGAGGATATCGGCGGCGGTATTCCCAATGGTAAGAAGTTTAAGGCTGCTCAGACTGGCGGTCCTTCCGGCGGTTGTATCCCTGCTTCTTTGATCGATACTCCGATCGACTATGATAATCTGGTTGCCATCGGCTCCATGATGGGCTCCGGCGGCTTGATTGTTATGGATGAAGACAACTGTATGGTTGATATCGCAAAATTCTTCCTGGAGTTTACTGTTGATGAGTCCTGCGGTAAGTGCACTCCCTGCCGTATCGGTACGAAGAGAATGCTGGAGTATCTGAATAAGATCACCTCCGGTAAGGGTACTATGAAGGATATCGATGAGCTGGAAGAGCTTTGCTACTATATTAAAGCAAACTCCCTTTGCGGCCTT
This sequence comes from Clostridia bacterium, assembly GCA_017436525.1. GTDB lineage: Bacteria > Bacillota > Clostridia > Oscillospirales > QAKW01 > QAKW01. Next base: position 90,373 of record JAFSCX010000019.1, read on the forward strand.
GGCCAGACTGCTCCCAACCCTGTTCTTTCTACCCTGCGCTATTTCCGCGATGAGTATGAGGCTCACGTTAAGGAGAAGCGCTGCCCCGCAGGCGTATGTAAGGATTTGATGCGCTATGAAATTACCGATGCTTGCAAGGGTTGTACCTTGTGCGCACGTAACTGCCCTGTTAATGCCATTAGCGGCACTGTAAAAGAGTTGCATGTGATCGATCAGGATAAGTGCATTAAGTGCGGCGTTTGCGAGAGCAAGTGTAAGTTTAAGGCTATTATTAAGAAGTAAGGGAGAGAGGATAACGATGAATATGATTAATCTTAAAATCGACGGTACTCCGATCAGTGTTCCTGCCGGTACTACTGTATTGGAAGCTGCCAGACAGTTGAATATTGATATCCCCACTCTTTGCTATCTGAAGGATATCAATGCCATCGGCGCTTGCCGTATCTGTGTTGTTGAAAATCGCGTCAACGGTGTTGGCCGCTTGGTTGCATCTTGCGTATTCCCCGTAGCTGAAGGGATGGAGATTTATACTCATAGCCCCATGGTGCTGAAATCCCGTCGGCAGACTTTGGAGCTGATCCTTTCCAACCATGATAAGCGTTGCTTGTCTTGCGTTCGCTCCGGTGATTGTGAATTGCAGCGTCTTTGCAATGAATATAAGGTTGAGAAGGAAAATGCTTACGAGGGTGAGCAGAGCGCTTATGTATTGGATGATAGCGCTGTGCATATGACCCGTGATAATAATAAGTGTATCCTTTGCCGCCGCTGCGTTGCTGTATGCGATAAGTGGCAGGGTGTATCGGTTATCGGTGCAAATGAGAGAGGCTTTGCTACTCATATCGGCTCCGCCTTTGATGATGGTTTGGGCCTGACTTCTTGCGTATCCTGCGGTCAGTGTATCGTAGCTTGCCCCACCGGCGCTCTTGCTGAGCGTGATGATACCGATAAGATCTGGGATGCGATTGCTGATCCTACCAAGCATGTAGTTGTTCAGGTTGCTCCCTCTATCCGTGTTACCTTGGGTGAAGCATTTGATATGCCTATCGGCACCAATGTTGAAGGTAAGATGGTTACCGCTTTGAAGAGATTGGGCTTTGATCGCGTATTTGATACCGATCTGAGCGCCGACCTTACCATTATGGAAGAAGCTAATGAGCTGATCGATCGTGTTACCAATGGCGGCACTCTTCCCATGATCACCTCTTGCTCTCCCGGCTGGATCAAGTTCTGCGAGCATAATTTCCCCGATTTGCTTCCCCATCTTTCTTCCTGCAAATCTCCCCAGCAGATGTTTGGCGCTTTGGTTAAGACCTACTATGCTGAGAAGAATAATATCGATCCTAAGGATATCGTAAGCGTATCTGTAATGCCCTGTACTGCAAAGAAATTTGAGGCAGGCCGTGATGATCAGAGCGCTGCAGGTGTACCCGATGTTGATATTGCAATTACGACCCGTGAGCTGGCTCGTATGATCAAGAGAGCCGGTCTGGTATTTGATAAGCTGGAGGATAGCCAATTTGATTCTCCTTTGGGTATCGGCTCCGGTGCCGGTCTGATCTTCGGTGCAACCGGCGGTGTTATGGAAGCCGCTCTGCGTACTGCTGTTGAAAAACTTACCGGTGAAGAGCTTGGTAAGCTGGAGTTCCATGATGTCCGTGGTACTGCAGGCATCAAGGAAGCCGCTTATAAGGTAGGCGATCTGGAAGTTAAGGTTGCCGTATGCTCCGGTCTTGCAAATGCGAAGGAGCTTCTTAAGAAGATCCGCGCAGGCGAAGCTGACTATACCTTTATTGAGATCATGGCTTGCCCCGGCGGCTGCGTAAACGGCGGCGGTCAGCCCCTGCAGCCTGCATCTGTACGCAACTTTGAAGATCTGCGTGCATTGCGTGCTAAGGCTCTTTATGATACCGATGCTGAGATGACTCTGAGAAAATCTCATGAGAATCCCATGATCAAGGAGCTCTATGATGAGTATCTTGAGAAGCCCGGTAGCCATAAGGCTCATAAATTGCTGCATACCACTTATGTGGCAAGAAATCGTTTCGGCGATCAATAATTCAATCAAAAATGGAGCTGTAAAAATCAAAATGATTTTTACAGCTCCTTTTTTTAATGCTCTCATCTAAGCCAAAAAGTTTTTTTGAATCAGATCAAAGTATTCTGTAAAATAGAAATGACCCTTAACTTTCGAGATCTTTCACCTCTCGTCCGTTAAGGGTCATTTCTGTTCGCTCTTAATATCTAACATCGTTTAACCTCTCTTTCTTATATTTTCGACTCTGCCTTCCAATGAACTCTTTACCTTGATTCTGAGCACTTTCATCTAATTTCCCGCTAAAGGCGGTTTGCTTTAATGCTGAATTTTAGGGGTAGGGGAAGGCTTTCGTCTTTTTATGACCTACAGGATTTCATTTTGCAGCTTCTTACCAACAATCCTTTCATCACTGCCATACCAACATTCTATGCTGCATCCTACAAATCCATGAAGGTCGGTGCTTACTTGTACATTGGACTCACCCTTTCTTTGTCTATATAATAGCACAAAAATATTCAAAAATCAATATATAAAATATACAAAATAAACAAAAACTTTTTATTAAAAATAGAGAAATTCCCGTTGTGGGTATTAAATTGATTGACAATTCTAATTTATTTTTGATATAATAAATTTAATGGACACTAAGAAACGTAAAGATCTTCTTGAAAGATCTTTTTTTATTTCTATTTTACAGAATTTTAACGTTTTTTGTATTCACAAATTAGAGAATATGTTGTATAATACATACATGTATATTATAAATGGAGGTATTACCCATGGGTAAAGGTCAGCGTGCCCGCGCATCCCGCGCAGGTGAAAAGGAAGCAAATCGGATTTTAATGGCGAAAGAGGCCAAAAAGAAAAAGGTTACTAAGATTATCAGCACGGTCATTGCGATTGTACTTGTAATTGGAATTGTAGGCGGAATTACTTTGCAAAGTTTCCGTACGGCTAATATGACCAGCGGAAAGTCCATGCGAAATGCTGTGGTTCTTCAAAGCAAGAATTTTGAGGTCAATGCTGCGATGATGTCTTATTTCTTCTATACGCAGTATAATAACTTTTTGAATAGCTATGGTGATTACATTTCTTACCTTTCTTTGGATACAAAGAAATCATTGAAGAGTCAGGATTGTACCATGTCGGAAGATGCCGGTAGCTGGTATGATTATTTTGTCGATCAAGCGGCCGCTCAAGCAAAAGAATTGGTCTACTTAGCTGAAAATGCCGTTGCAGAAAAGATGGAACTGACCAAGGATGATATGGGCGGAGTTGAAGCAACGATTGATGCATATAAGGATGCAGCAGCTAAAAATAATCTTTCGTTGAAGGATTTTATCCCTGCGGCTTTTGGTACCGGTGTCAAGGAGAGCGATGTTCGGGATTGCGTAGAGCTTTCCTTGCTTGCTGAAAAGTATCTGGCTTCCTTCCAAAACGGCTTGGAATATACCGATAAAGAAATTGATGCCTTCTATAAGAAAAATGAAGCAAATTATCGTTATGTAGATTATTATTACTATACGATTAATGCTTCTGATGCAAAGGATAAGGCCACTTACAGCGCTGCAGAAAAAGCTGCTAAGGAATTGGCCGCTGTAAAGAGCACCGATGCATTTAGTGCGTGGGTTGAGGCTTATGAGCGTAAAAATGCTAAGCTAACCGATGATTATAAAAAAGAAGATTTAGAATCTGATATTAAGGATATCCTTGCTGATCTTGCTGTTGAAGGCGCTACCTATATTAAAGAGGATAAGAGCTCTGAATGGTTGTTTAAGAAGGCTAAAGTCGGCGATACTTATATCAGCGATAGCGGCAACGGCAGCTATACAGTATATTTCTCTACCGCAACTCCTTATCGCGATACCGAAATTACGCGCACCATTCGCCAAATTGTTCTCACCTCCAATACCCATGGCTCTATGGATAAGGCCAACGAAGTGGCAAAGGATGTTATGAAAGATCTTGTTGATGAGAAACTGACCGACGAGGCATTTGAAGAGGTTGCAAAATCCTTTAGTGAAGATACTGCTACCTATACAAACGGCGGTCTCTGCGAGAATTATTCCAAGAATGATTTCAGCACTGAAGTAGGCGAATGGGCTTATAAGAAAGATCGTAAGAAAGGTGATTTTGAGATGATCAAAATGACCGATGGCTATGCTCTTTGCTATTATGTCGGTAAGGGTGTAGAAGGCTGGAAGGCTGATTGCATCAACGCCATGAAGAGCGAAGATTATTCCAATGCCAAGAAGGATTGGGAAAAGAAGATTAGCCTGACCGAAAACGAAAAGAATTATAAGAAAATCCCCGATATCGTCGCTTAAATAATGTTCAAAAAAGAAAGCAGAAGCTTGGGGCTTCTTCCTTGCGAAGGGAGCCCCTTTATGCTTCTGCTTCCTTTTTTTATTTAATTTTCAATAAACGTTTCCAAGGAATTACATAGCTGATCAGATAGAGGGGGATAGAAAGGGCTACGGCACCAAAGAAATCCAAAATGGAATGTTGCTTTACAAATACAGTGGATGCGCAGATGGAGATGGTAAGAAGGGTTGCTGCCACGATAATCCACTTATGCTTTTTGCACCAATCGTTTTTTGCAATCGCAATATTCATACCGATGGAATTCAGGCAGTGAATAGAGGGGAAGACATCGTGAGGAGAATCTCCTTGCTGCAGCAGGCGAATGGCATCAATCAAGAAATTGGATCGCCCTAATGTATCGTAATCTACGCGAAGATCTTGGTAATTGGGAAAGATCATATAGATGATCAAGCAGGTGGTCATTCCAACAAAGAGGAAGGTGCACATCCGGCAAAAATCCCTGCGGTTATTAAAAAAGAGAAAGACAAACCCTGCCGCAATATAGGCAAACCACAAAAAATAGGGGATTACAAACAGTTCGTTGAATGGAATGAGATCATCCAGCCTGCAATAGATCTCTGTCAGATCCGTGCGGGTGGGGGTGTAACCATTCAACCATCCAAACCACGGCATGTAGATCAAAAAATAAAGCAATAACACAGCATGGGAATATTTCTTCCATAAAAGCGTTAATTTTTCTTTCATTTTCATGCTACCTTAATTGAATTTATAAAAGATACCGACAATCCGATATCCGCCGATGGTGAAAAAGCGGATGATCTTACTGGTATAGCAATAGAAGCCGGCCAGGGAGCGATATCGGATGGCAGGATAGATCTTTGGATGATTTTCTTTGATATAGCGCCAATAATCCTTCAATTTTTTCAAAGATTCTTCCGATCCATCGAGGCTCAAAAGCAAGGCGGAAATAAGGACCATGATGCTGGCATAGAGAAGCATATAGCGATAGAGCTTGGGAGACTGCTTCTTGATAGCGGGAAGATCATGCTTCTCTAAAATTAATTTGGAAACTAAAATTTGCTGATCGACTCGCTTAATCATTACCTTTTCATTCACCGATTGATCGGAGCGGCCGATAAAGTAACGATAAAAATCGGTATCGCAATAGTAGATGCTTTTGATTAAAGGCAAGGGATAATACAGATAAATATTATCAACGTAGAAGGTATGCAGCGGGATATCTAATTGACATTCTTTGACAAGATCAGTGCGATAAAATACCGAATGCATGATCATATAACGGGTGATATCAAAGGTGCCGCACTCATCCCATGTAAATACACGGTTGCGAGGGAAGATTCCTCGATAATGCACCGTATGGGTCTTTCGAGCTTCATGCTCATAGACATAGTTGCATACGATCAGATCCAATAGATTATTTTGCTTTTGAAAATCCTCAATAAGATCAAGTATCTTTTTAAGAGATTCAGGGTTTGCCCAATCATCGGAATCAACTACTTTATAATAAAGCCCTTCGGCAGCAGAAAGGCCGGCCATGATGCCGGAGCCGTGGCCTCCGTTTTCCTTATGGATTACTTTAATGATATCGGGATATTTTTCTTTATAGGCATCAGCTATGGAGGCAGTATGATCAGAAGAGCCATCATTGATAATAATGATTTCAATTTTTTCGCCGCCGGTAAGCAATGAATCAATGCAACGATTCATATAACTCTCGCTATTATAGCAGGGGACGGCAAAGGATATTAATTTCATCTTCCTTCTCCTTCAACTTCTACTTAATTGGGTCTGTATTAGTCTATCATAATTTAGTCTTAAAATCAAGTTTAACCGAAGAGATTGTTTATTAATTTTGTTTTAAGAGATTCGGTAGCATCAAAGTCGCAGCCCTTGGCATATTCTGCTTCAATTTTCATATGAATGGTGCGGGCTTGCATCAATTTATCGCAGGCAAGATTAAGCAGTTCTCGTTCTAAGCGTTTTATGAAAATCAATTTGTTCTTATGATCATGCAAGAAGGTTTTGTTGATGTAGGATTGCGTATTGATGGTCTTTGCGACAGATTCTTCGGAGATTTCAAGCGGGAAAATTCCATCCTTGCTTACAATGGAAAGAGATACTTCCGGTATAATGAGATGCTGCAGCAAAGCATCTCCAAAGAGAGGATGATATCCATTTATATGATAGATGCCGTTGGAAGTGAGTTTTTTCTCTATATAGTCCAGAAGGAGATGGCTCTGCATGAAGCGATCTTCTAAAACAACAATATTTTTTCCAAGTTCGGAAAATAGATTGCTGAGTGTGATCCTTCCATCGGGAGAGATGGCGCTGAAAAATCGTTTGTCTGCCAGGGTGTCGCCTTCTCTTTTTTCCCAGAGTGCATTTTGCTTTAGAAATTTATCCCCAAACGCGATGATTTTCTTCATGTCCGCTTGCTTTCTGATGGGGAGAAAAACGCCTTCGTGCAGATTTTTTGCACTTTCCAGAATCCGATAACATTCTTGATAAATTTGGCTTTTTTCTTCAGATAAGGATATTATTTTGGCTTTATCAAGCTTTTGGGGAATGATTCCTTCTCCAAGATCAATGATGGTTCCGCCCACTCCCAGATATTTTGGCTCATGGCTATGAGGCGCTGTAGCATCAATCAGAATGGCATTTTCTTTGGGAAGCCTTACCCCGTCGAGGCTGTTGGGATCCGCTGAGCATAAAATCAGCTCGGCATCCTCTGCCATTGCTGCAATGCGCTTCATCAAGGTGCTTTTTCCGCTTCCGGGCCCACCCTTTATGTAGTAGATCTTTTGATCCTTTTCATTTAAGAGTGTATTAAAATAAGAAAAAAATCCTTTGCCGCTGTTTGCGGCGCAAAAAGTAGTATATTGCATATGATCACCTCTTTTTATTCTATGCTTTGTATTTTGATTGGTTCGCATAAGGTGCGCTCAAAATGGAAATAATAAGCATAGATAATAGAGCAGGAGGATCGTGCAGATGTATAATAAGGTTGTGATCAGTGGAGTAGATACTTCAAAATTACCGATCCTTTCTAATGATGAAAAAAATGCATTGCTCCAAAGAATTAAAGCGGGAGATAAAAAGGCAAAGGATCAATTTGTAGAGGGAAATCTTAGATTAGTCCTCTCAATTGTTCAGCGCTTTTCGGGGCGCGGGGAATGTATGGACGATCTATTTCAAGTAGGTTGCATTGGTCTTATTAAAAGCATTGATAATTTTGATTTGAGCTTGGGGCTTCGATTCAGCACTTATGGTGTCCCCATGATTTTGGGGGAGATTCGCCGCTATTTACGGGATAATAATATGGTGCGGGTTTCCCGTGCCACAAGGGATCTTGCTTATAAAGCGCTCAGCGTAAAGGAACGGCTTGCAAATGAGAAAAACAGAGAGCCTACAGTGGCGGAGATCGCTAAAGAGCTGGAGGTTAAAAAAGAAGAGGTTGTAATGGCGTTGGATGCAATTGTAGACCCTGTATCCTTATTTGAGCCGGTATATTCCGATGGAAATGATGCGATTTATGTGATGGATCAGGTGAGCGACGGAAGAGGCGGGGATGATTGGCTGGATGAGCTTTTGATTAAAGATGCTATCAATAAATTACCGCCGCGCGAAAAGAATATTATTGAACTTCGATTTTTAGAGGGAAAGACTCAAATGGAGGTTGCAGAGGAAGTGGGAATCTCTCAAGCGCAGGTTTCACGTCTGGAAAAAGGGGCGATGGAGCGGATCAAGGGGCAGCTGTAGAATGTAACAGTTGCCCCTTGATCAACATAGTTTGATTTAGAAGCGTTTATTCTTTTCACCTTATAGGAGGCCTACTTAATGCTTGTGAAGGTATTAGATGAAAATCGGGTAAAAATCTTGATGGAGGATCAGGATATTGCCTATTATGATCTTCCTTTTGAAAAATTAAATTATGATGATCCGGTTTCAAAGGCGTTTATTTATGATTTGATTCGTAAAACCTATGAACACACCGGTGTGGATTTCAAGAATTGCCGAGTGATGATTGAAGTGATTCCCGGTGTCTCCGGCGCTTATTATGTTTTACTGACCCGTATGGAGCAAGCGGGCAAGGAAAAAATTGAATTTGATAAGACGGAATGCTGTGATCGGGAAATGTATATCTATAAATTGGAGCATGCTTTTCAGATTCCACTTTTTTTCAAAAGATTTATGGAGCAGCCGCCGGAAGGAAGCAGGCTTTATCGTTATGGTAACGCTTATTATGCAGTAGTATCTTTTTCACCCAATAAAGTGAAAGAGGAAGGATTTTCAGCCCTATTACTTTCTTTAGAAGAATTTGGAAATCGCTGCCGCTATCATTATATGAATGAGGGCTTGCTCAAGGAATGGGGCGATTGTATTTTTGAAAAGGATGCTTTTGATTATTTTCTATCTCCTTGATGATTCCTTTTTGCGAAAAAAATAAAAGACCGCTTTGCGGTCTTTTATTCAGCGTGTCAAAAAACTCCTGCGGAGGTTTTTGACACGCTGGGAGACTCTCAAAAAAGAGTGCAGATTTCGTCGATCTGTTCTCGTCGGCGTTTTTTCGGGGTCCCCGACAAAACTGAAGTTTTGTTGGGGAAAAGGAGGACCTAATGGTATAAGTGGATATTTTGCCATCATGCAAAATGGAACGGTTACCATTAGGTTTGACGCACGGTAGA
>JAFSCX010000004.1 GCA_017436525.1 Clostridia bacterium
ACGCCGACGAGAACAGATCGACGAAATCTGCACTCTTTTTTTGAGAGTCTCCCAGCGTGTCAAAAACCTCCGCAGGAGTTTTTTGGCACGCTGAGGCTGTAAAAAGCGAAAGTTTTTTACAGCCTTTTTTACTGCAATAAAAAAGAGGATTCAAAATAAGAATCCTCTCAAGCGTTTGCCTGTTTGCTTTTACACGCTTGGGCGTGCCGTTTACAACTGCTTTAATTCTCTTAACATTGGCTATAGAAAATAAAAAAGAGGATTCAAAATAAGAATCCTCTCAAGCGTTTGCCTATTTGTTTATTTGATTAAACAGCTCTCTCTACCTTGCCGGAACGGAGGCATCTGGAGCAAACGTATACACGCTTGGGCGTGCCGTTTACAACTGCTTTAATTCTCTTAACATTGGGCTTGAACGCCTTGTTGGTGCGACGGTGAGAGTGGGATACCTTAATACCGAAGGTAACGCCCTTGCCGCATACTTCACATTTTGCCATTGGAAACACCTCCTCATTTACGCGAATAATATTCTACCATATGTATTTGAGAAAAGCAAGTCTTTTTTTTATAAAAAAATAAACATTTTATTGAATCTCTTTTTGATCTTTGTTATAATGGGAGTAACATTAAATTAAAAGGAGGTCGGCGACCGATGAATGGGGAAGAAAAACTCACATTAGGCGATCTGATCCGCCAAATGGGGCTTGAGACGATCTATATGCCGGTAGGCGGCTTGGAAAAAGAGCTCACCTCGCTTGATATCAACCGCCCTGCATTGCAGCTGAAAGGTTTTTTTGATTATTTTGATGAAACCCGAATTCAGGTGCTCGGAAAGGTTGAGCATACCTATTTGGATCATTTTGATGCAGAGGAGCGGCGCAGAATCTTTGAGCGGCTCTTTGAATTTCGATTTCCTGCATTGGTGCTGACCCGCGGCTTGGCAGGCTATCCGGAGCTTGTAGAGGTGGCGGAAAAGTATCGGGTGCCCCTTTTGCGTACTACTATGCATACCGCGCAGTTTGTCAGCAGCATTATCTTTTATTTGAATGAGTGTTTGGGCCCTCAGCAAACCCTTCATGGCGTATTGGTAGAGGTCTATGGCGAAGGAATTTTGCTGACCGGAGAGAGCGGTGTCGGTAAGAGCGAGACAGCCATTGAGCTGGTCAAGCGCGGCCATCGCTTGATTGCCGATGATGCGGTGGTCATCAAGCGGGTAACCGCAACCTCCCTGAAGGGGACGTCTCCCTCCAATATCCGCTATTTCATCGAATTGCGGGGCATTGGAATCATCAATGTCCAAAAACTTTTCGGTATCGGTGCGGTCAAGGAAGAGGCCTATATCGATATGGAGATCCATCTTGAAAATTGGGATCAAAATAAGATGTATGACCGCTTGGGGATGGATACCAATTATACGCAGCTGCTGGATGTGGATGTGCCTACCTTGACCATTCCGGTCAAGCCCGGTCGAAATCTGGCGATCATCATCGAAGTTGCGGCGATGAACAACCGTCAAAAACGCCTCGGCTATAACGCGGCGGAAGATATTAATAGAAAAATTATGGGAATTACGGAGGATTAAGCAATGTATTACTTAGGAATTGATTTGGGCGGCACTAATATCGCTGCCGGTATCGTAAGCGAAGAGATGGAGATGGTCTATAAGACCAGCATTCCTACTGATGCAAAGGGCGGCGATGCTGCTTATATCGTCGATCGTATGGCCGAGGTTGCTAAAAAAGCAATCAAAGAGAGCGGTGTCGGCGTCGAGGAAATCAAGAGCATCGGTATCGGCTCTCCCGGCTCCATCGATACGGAAAATGGCAGAGTTGTCTATACCAATAACCTTCCTTTCTTGGATACCCCTCTTGCCGATATGCTGGGCAAATATTTCCCCGGTAAGAAGATCTATGTGGAAAATGATGCCAATGTGGCTGCGTGGGCTGAGGCAAAATGCGGTGCCGCAAAGGGAACCGAGCATAGCGTAACCGTTACTTTGGGTACCGGCGTCGGCGGCGGTATGATTATCCATAATAAGCTCTTCAGCGGCTTTAATAATGCAGGCGGTGAACTGGGGCATACGGTCATTAAAGAAGGCGGCAGACTCTGCACCTGCGGCCGTAGAGGCTGCTGGGAGGCTTATGCTTCCGTATCCGGCCTGATCGCCACCACCAAAGAGCATATGGAGAAGAATAAGGATTCTCTCATGTGGGAGATCGTGGGCGGTAATATCGATAAGGTCAACGGCCTTACCTCCTTTGATGCAATGCGCAAAGGGGACGAAGAGGGGCAGAAGGTTGTGGATGAGTATCTTCACTCTGTTGCCACCGGCGTTACCAATATTGTCAATATTCTCCAGCCCGAGGTTCTTTGCATCGGCGGCGGAATCTCAAAAGAAGGGGATTATCTCTTGAAGCCCGTATGTAAATATGTCTATGAAGAGATGTATGCCCGCAATAGCAATCCTAAGACGGTTGTAAAGATTGCCGAGCGTGCCAATGATGCCGGCATCATCGGTGCCGCTCTCTTGGGAACCGATTGATCCAATATATTCAGGGCGGAGTTTTTGCTCCGCCCTTTATTTCGCAGATTTATTTTGAAAAATACCTTGACATCTACCGTTGTTTTGATTATAATAATTAGGCAATTAAAAATAGGGGTATAGCTCAGCTGGTAGAGCAGCGGTCTCCAAAACCGCGTGTCGTGGGTTCGATTCCTACTGCCCCTGCCACTAAAAAAGGACATCCGCAAGGATGTCCTTTTTTAGTGGCACGAGCGGCAAGAGCCGCTCGCTCCGCGACACGCTTGCGTGTCGCGGGTCGCGACGCCGAAGCGCTGCCCTTTGGCAGAAGAAGCGAGGCGGTTAGCGGCTGCCGCAACACAGCGGATACCGAGCGAACAACGGCTCGCGACGGATACGCTGATGTTGCAAAGGGGTAGATTCCTACTGCCTCTGATGCAGAGTTTCCTACACCTTTAAGTACGCAGGGACCAAAACGGTATGTATTTTCATTTTACCCAATTAGGGGACGGTTCTGTGATTGAATGTTTCCTTTCATAAAAAACAATCGTTTCAGCCTCACTTCATTTTTAAGCGAGGCGGCTCAGCGGCTGCCGCAACACGGCATTTCCTACATTCTAAAGCATGCGGAAACCCGCATGGCCTTTTTTACCTTGCCTATTTTATGCTCTTATGCTATAATATTCCCATAAAAGATCTTATTTGAAGGAGTTTTCATGAAGGTTATTCTCGGCTGCCTTAATGCAAAATATATTCATATGTCCTCGGCGCCGTGGTGCTTGGCAGCGGGGGTGCGTGCCTATGGTCCGAAAGAAGCAGATTGCAAGGTAATGGAGGCCACAATCAATGGGGATCTTGATGGGTTTGCGGATGAGATCATTAAGCGTTCACCGGATGTGGTAACCTTTTCTTGCTATATTTGGAACATTCGGCAGACTTTAGAGCTTTGCCGCAAGATCAAGGCGGCTTGCCCTTGTATCATCGCCCTTGGCGGGCCGGAGGTGGCCTATCGGGCCGAGGCGCTCTTAAAGCAAGAACCATTGATTGACTATATTTTGAGCGGGGAAGGGGAGTTTGCCTTTCCGCCCTTCTTAAGGATGTTGATCGAAAAGGGAGATCCCGCCGCGGTGGAGGGGCTTGCCTATCGAAAGGCCGGCGCGGTCCTTTCGGTGCCGGAAGGGGTTTATACCGCCGATCCGCCCTCTCCTTATGATGAGGCTTATTTTGAGGCGTTGCAGGGGCGGATCTGCTATATAGAGACCTCGCGCGGTTGCCCCTACCGATGTGCTTTTTGCTTATCGGGGCGTCTTGCTCCTTATCGCATCTTTTCTGATAAAGAGAGGATTCGAAAGGATTTGTTGAAGCTTTCTCAAAGCGGAAGCAAGACCATTAAATTTGTCGATCGCACCTTCAATGCCAATGAGGAGCATGCCAATTTTATCCTTTCCTTTATTTTAGAGAATTACGGATCGGCAATCCCCAACGGGGTCTGCTTCCATTTTGAAATGGGTGGAGATATCTTAAGAGAGAGCACCCTCTCTCTATTGGAGAAAATGCCGAAAGGGGCGGTGCAGCTGGAAATCGGGATGCAATCCTTCCATGCCCCTACCCTTGAAGCCATCTGCCGCCGCACCAATGTGGAAAGGCTCAAAAGCAATATTAAGCGCCTGCTCTCTTTTGGGAATATGCATATTCACATCGATTTGATTGCAGGGCTCAAAGAAGAGGGAATGGCAGAATTTGAAAAAAGCTTTAATACAGCATTTTCTCTTCGGGCTCATATGCTTCAGATGGGCTTTTTGAAGCTTCTTTACGGTGCGCCCATGAGAGAGAAGCCGGAGGAATATCCTTGCCAATTTAATGAGGAACCGCCTTATGAGGTGCGCTCCACTCCATGGCTTTCGGAAGAAGAGCTGGTGGGCTTGAAAAAATGCGAGGATGCTTTGGATCGCCTCTATAACAGCGGTCATTTTCTGTATACCGTCGATTATCTTTTGGAAACGCTGAAAATTGCGCCTTTCTCCCTCTTTTCTCGGGTGGGAGAAGCCATCTGCGGAAAGGGGATTTCTTTGGGGCAATATGCAGAAGAATTGTATGATTATTTTGCGCCCCTTTGCGATGCCGCTCTCTTGCAAGAAAAGCTGGTCATGGATCTTTTATGCAGCGCTTCCGCTTCTCAAATTCCAAAAACCTTGCGCCTTTCCGATCCTCGCCATAAGAAGGTGGCCGCCTATCTTGCGGCAGGGGAGCATAAGAAGGTAGCGATTTTGGAGAAGAGCCAAAAGGTCTTGCTGGTGGATCCTCAAAGCAAAAGAGACCTTTGGGGGCGGTTTGACCATCAATTTTTTGAGTTGGAATCCATATTAGAGAATCTATAAAAAGGGGAACACCATGCTTCAGTATGAGAAACTATCCGAAGAAACAGAACAGCGAATTTTATTGGATCGGCAAACTTGGGGGATGCCTCGGTTTGCTTTTTCGGAGGAGCAGGTTGTGCGGCGGGATGGAGAGCGGGATCGGGCTACTGCCTTGCGGCCGGCATTTATTCGGGATATCGATAAGATCATCCATTGCCCCTACTACAACCGCTATGCCGATAAAACGCAGGTCTTCTCCTTTTATAAAAATGATGATATTACGCGGCGGGGGCTTCATGTGCAGCTGGTTTCCCGCATTGCCCGCACCATCGGAAGAGCGCTGAATCTGAATTTAGATCTCATTGAAGCGATTGCGCTGGGCCATGATATCGGCCACACCCCCTTCGGCCACGCAGGGGAGGCTTATTTGGATGCGCTTCTTTATAGCTATAGCGAGCGGCATTTCAGCCATAATATCCATTCGGTGCGGGTATTGGATCAGATCTTTCCTTATAATATCTCGCTGCAGACCTTAAGCGGAATTGCCGCCCACGATGGAGAACTGGAACTCGCGGAATATCACCCCGCTCCTTTGCAGGATTTTGAGGAATTCGATCGCCAGATTGCGGGCTGCTATCAGGATCGCGCCAATGTGAAGCGGTTAATCCCTTCTACCTTGGAAGGGTGTGTCATGCGGATTGCGGATATTATTGCTTATCTTGGCAAGGATCGGCAGGATGCAGAGCGGGCAGGCTTGAATGGCACTTATGATTATGAGGGCGGGGCGATCGGTGTTCATAATGCAGAGATTATCAATAATCTTATTGTAAATATTGTAGAGCATAGCTATGGGAAGCCATATATTAAGATGGATGCCGCTCATTTTGAGGCGCTTCAAAAGGCTAAGGCCGCAAATTATGCTTTGATTTATAAAAATGAGGCGGTTCAATTGCGCCTTTCCCAAACAGTTGCCCCCATGATGGAGCAGCTTTATAAGCAATTGAGAGCAGATCTTTTGGAGAGGAGAGCGGCATCTCCCATTTTCTCCCATCATATTGATTATATCAATCAAGCACACTATAAGCGAGCAGTCCCTTATGAAGAGACCGCTCCCGATCAGATAGTGGCAGATTATATTGCCAGCATGACCGATGATTATTTGATCGATCTCTATGCCTATCTTTTCCCCAAAAGCTCTTTGAAAATAGAATATAAGAGTTATTTCGAATAACGGTGGTATTTATTGACAATATATTTCATAAATGTTAAAATATAAAAAAAGAAAAGGAGATTTACTATGGGACCGTTTTTTGTCGTATTATTAGTTTTGATTTTGATTTTGATTGTTGCCAATATCAAGATCGTGCCTCAGGCACATGAGTTTGTTATTGAGCTTTTGGGCAAATATCGCACCACCTGGTCGGCAGGCCTTCATATTAAGATTCCTCTGCTGGAGCGGGTTTCCAAAAGAGTAACCTTAAAGGAGCAGGTGCTGGATTCTCCTCCCCAGCCGGTTATTACAAAAGATAATGTTACCATGCAGATCGATACCGTGATTTATTACGCGATTTATGATGCAAAGCTTTATGCATACGGCGCAGTTAATCCCGTATCTGCTTTGGCCAATCTTGCCGCCACTACCCTGCGTAACCTGGTAGGTGAGCTGGAGCTGGATGGAACTCTGACCTCTCGCGATACGATTAATGCGAAAATGACAGAGATTCTGGATGAAGCCACTGATAAATGGGGCATCAAGGTCCATCGGGTAGAGCTGAGAAATATCATCCCTCCCGCTGAGATTCAAAATGCCATGGAGAAGCAGATGAAGGCGGAGCGTGATCGCCGCGAGACCATGCTGCAAGCCGAGGGCCATAAGGCCGCCTCTATCACCCGCGCAGAGGGTGAAAAGCAGGCAATGATCCTTGCGGCAGAGGGTGAGCGGGATGCGCGGATCGCCCGTGCGGAAGGTGAAGCCCGCGCCATCTTCCTTTCTAAAAAAGCAGAGGCAGATGGTCTTAGAGAGCTGAAGGAAGCAGGCGCCGATGCTGCCATTTTGGAGCTGAAAAAATATGAAGCGCTGGTCGCTATGGCTAATGGAAAGGCTTCTAAGATTATTGTACCCACCGATGCGGTGGAGATGACCAAAGCCAATGTGCTTTTCTCCGAAACCACCGGCCTTGGAGATGTAACCCCTGAGGCTCCGGAAGAGCCCAAAAAGGTTAAAGAAGATCCTTGCTGTGATTAAAAAATCCCCTTAATGCATAAGCATTAAGGGGATTTTTTTATCCTAAAAGAACGTCTGTTATGAGCATAATGCAAAAGCCGATCAGAAGGGAGTAGGTAGCCCCGCGCTGGCTGCCGTGGGCATGGGTCTCGGGAATCATCTCATCGCTGATGACATAAAGCATGGTCCCTCCCGCAAAAGCAAGAGCAAAGGGCAGGATCGCTTGGGAGAGCGCCACTGCAAAATAGCCGATCAAGGTGCCTACTACCTCCACAACACCGGTGAGTGCGGCGGCAATAAAGGTTCTTGCGGGGGAGACACCCGCCGCCAGCATCGGCCCGATAATCACCATTCCTTCCGGAATGTTTTGCAGAGCAATTCCGCCTGCGATAATGAGGGCCTGAGCGGGGTCGTCGGAGCCAAATCCCACCCCCGCCGCAATTCCCTCGGGAAGATTATGAATGGCGATGGCACCCACAAACAGCAGCACCTTGCCAAGTTTTGCATCGGGGTGCTTCTCTTTCTCCACTCCTGCAAGCTTATGAAGATGGGGAACCAGCTTATCGATTAAATTAAGGCAAAGAGCGCCTGTAAAGATGCCTGCAATCGTAACCAAAAGAGCGAATTTTCCGCCATATTCCAAGGAGGGGAGAATCAGCCCCAATATCGCCGCGGCCAGCATGACCCCTGCGGCAAATGCCAGGACAATGTCGGAAAACCGATGGGAAAGCTTTTTGAATAGAAATCCGATCGCAGAGCCGAAAATGGTGGCGCCGCCTACGCCGAGAGCGGTCAGTAATACCAATCTCATATATCTGCTCCTTTATAGATTTTTTTCTTATTTTATCATATAAACGGGATTTTCGCAATCAATAAGTTTTATAGTGATCGAAAGTTGCAAAAAAATTTAAGAGTTCTTTTTGATAAGCGTCGGGCGCTGAATAATAGCTCATGCCATGATCGGCATGGGGGATAATCAACATTCGTTTCGGTCCGGCGCAGGCTTTATAATTTTCATAAGTCATCTCTACCGGTACAAAATGATCCTCCTTCCCATGGATCAGCAAAATCGGGATGGTGCTTTGGCAGAGCGCATCTAATGTGGAAAAATCGTTGGCCCCGACCTGCAAGGTCTTTTTGCAAAAATGATCTGCCAGCTGCCCCCGCAGGCGATAGGAAAGGTGAAGATTCTTTTCCGAGACATGCTTCCAAATGGCATGAGGGGAAGTGAAGCCGCAATCAGCGATGATCCCCTTCACATTGCAGGGTAAGCCAAGATCTGCCGCCATCAATACAGTGGCCGCGCCCATGGAAATGCCGGCAAGATAGAGGGGGAATTTTCCCATTCTTTGATTGACCCATTGAATCCAACATAAGCAATCCTGCCGCTCTATCAGGCCAAAGCTCATGTGTTCCCCGCCGCTTTCTCCTTGCCCTCGTTGCTCGGCAAAAAGCACATTGCAGCCGGCCTTATGCCAAAAAGACGCGATCAAACCAAAATCCCGCGCCCAAGAGGAGCGCCAGCCATGCATGGCGATGATGGTGCGGGCGGGATTTTTGGCAGGATACCAATGGCCTACCAAAGGAATGCCATCCGCGCCTTTGATCTCGATTTTTTGAGTAGGGAGAGAGCGAAGCTGCTTCTCTCCCTTGCGAAGAGCGCAAAGAAATTCCTTTTGCGGCAGAATTCCGCTGACCATCTCTCGAACTATTGGGATGTTTTCGATTTTTTTTGCGCCGTTTCGCTCCAGAGCGATTCCGAATAATCGCTTGGTCAGAGCATAAGAAAAAAATGCCCCGGCGCCAAGGGCTGCTGTGAGAAGAATGAAAAGATGAAGAGCGTGTGATTTTCGGTCCATGATCGATACCTCGTTAAGGATATTAATTGTATTTTATTATCACCTTAAATGGTCGGCAATATAGATGTGAATCGTTAAAATAAATTAAAAAGGGGAAAAGGGTGAAAGCTTTATTGCAGTGTTTTATTGCTCGAAGACCATTTTCAAGGTAGGAGCATAGAATAAAAGGAGCAAGCATTTGCTCTATAATTCTATGAGGAGAGTAATCAAGATGAATGTTTATAGATTTTCAGGCTGCGGCGATGAAGAGTATAGCTACGGTTGCGGAAGAAATTCTGCAAGCAGCTATTCTCATAATGAGCATTGCTGCTGCCCCGTCTGCTGCCCGGTACAACCCGGTCCCACCGGAGCCACCGGCGCAACAGGCCCTCGGGGCGCGACCGGCCCCACCGGTCCCCAAGGGATTCAAGGGGTCCAAGGCGTTGAAGGTCCGGCAGGAGCAACCGGTCCTGTCGGTCCTGCCGGATCCCAAGGCGTGCAGGGAATTCAAGGCCCCATCGGCCCCGCAGGACCTACCGGCGCTACCGGCGCAATCGGCGCAACCGGCCCCACAGGTGCCACAGGTGCCATCGGTCCGATCGGCGCAACCGGTCCCGCAGGTGCTATAGGCGCTACCGGCGCCACAGGTCCTACCGGTGCTACAGGTGCCACAGGTGCCATCGGTCCGATCGGTGCAACCGGCCCCGCAGGTGCAACCGGCGCCACAGGTCCTATCGGCCCCGCAGGTGCAACCGGCGCTACAGGAGCTACCGGTTCCGCAGGTGCTACAGGAGCAACCGGCCCTGCAGGAGCTACCGGCGCTACAGGTCCTATCGGCCCCGCGGGTGCAACCGGCGCTACAGGAGCTACCGGTCCCGCAGGTGCTACAGGAGCAACCGGCCCTGCAGGAGCTACCGGCGCTACCGGCGCAACCGGTGCTACAGGCCCCGCCGCAGTGCCGGCTTTCTTGCAGGCGCTAAACGAGGAAGCCCAAGCCTCTGCCGCAGAGGGGGCTATTACCTTTGCTACTACGCCCTTGAACGTTGGTACTGCTGTGAGCCATGCAGATGGGTCTTCGGTGGTTACGGTAGAGGATGAGGGCTACTATTTAGTGGCGTTCCAGACAACCGCCTCTCCCACCGCTTTGGCAGGTTCGCCTGCTTCTTTGGGGGCTACCCTTTATCAGGATGGTGCGGCCGTTCCGGGGGCGCAAGCAACGGTTTCCTTCACCGATACGGATGAGCTTGCCACCCTTTCCTTTGTCATCCCCATTGCAGTAGCAAGCACCCCCTCTACGTTGCAGGTGCTTACCGATAGCGCAGGTTTTGATCTCACGCAATCCGCTCTTACTGTGCAGCGCTTGGGCGATATCGCCTGATTCTAAAATGTGCGCCTGCCTCAAAAAAGGCAGGCGCACATATGAAAACGAGGTAAAGATGGTCAGTATTTCTCTTTGCATGATTGTAAAAGATGAAGAGGCGGTGCTGGAGCGGTGCCTGAGGAGCGTGGTTGAAGCGGTGGACGAGATCATCATTGCGGATACCGGCAGTACCGATCGCACCAAAGAGATCGCCGCCGCCTTCACCTCCAAAATATATGATTTTGAGTGGATTGATGATTTTGCAGCCGCCCGTAATTTTGCTTTTTCCAAGGCCACGATGGATTATCAATTCTGGCTGGATGCCGATGATGTGATGGATCGTGAGAATCTTGATCAGTTGCTTAAATTAAAAGCAACGCTATCCAAAGATACCGATGTAGTAATGATGGAATATTCGATGGGGGAGAAAGATACCTCTGCTCTTTCCTTCTATCGGGAACGGCTTTTGAGGCGAGAAGCGGGCTTTCTATGGGAAGGAGCGGTCCATGAAGTGATTGCTCCAAGAGGAAAGATTCTTTATAGCCCCATAATGATCCGCCATAAAAAAGAAAGAATCAGAGATCCCTTCAGAAATCTTAGGATTTATGAAAAGAAAATAGCAGATAGGTGTAAATTTACACCGCGAGAACGGTATTATTATGCCCGAGAGCTGGTGGATCACCGCCGTTGGGAGGAGGCAGAGCGGCAGCTGGGGCTTGCTTTGCGCGAAGAGCTTTGGCGGGTGGATCGCATCAATGCCTTAAGGCTGATGAGCCTTTGCCACAGAGCAAAAGGGGATCATCAAGGAGCATTGCAGATTCTTCTGACTGCCCTTTCCGAAGAGGCGCCCCGCGGGGAGCTTTGCTGCGCCATCGCAGATGCGTTCTTTGCCTTGCAGGATTGGGAAAACGCAGCCTTTTGGTATGAGCTTGCCCTATCTCGCCCACTGCCTCAGGATGGCTTTATTGAAAAGGATTGCTATGGGCTGAGCCCTGCTTTGCAGCTTTGCGTCTGCTGCTATAAAACGGGGCAGATAGAGAAGGCAAAGGAATGGAATGAGCGAGCGGCTCAATATGCGCCCGATTGCCCGCAGGTGGCCTATAATCGCAGTTTCTTTTTGAATCAATAAAAAATGCACTCAGCGTTTGTTATGCTGAGTGCATTTATATTTAGAAGAAAATTAGCCTTGCGCTTCCTGCTGAGCCTTCTCCATATCGATGAGGGCATCCTTGCGGGAGAGATTATAGCGGCCCTTGGAGTCGATCTCCATGAACTTAACCCAGATCTCGTCGCCTTCGCTTAAGAGATCCTCTACCTTCTCTACACGCTTTGTATCCAATTTGGAGATATGCACCAAGCCTTCCTTGCCGGGAGCAAACTCAACAAATGCGCCAAACTCCATCAGCTTTACAACCTTAGCACGATAGATCTGGCCTACTTCGGGCTCAAATACAATGCCCTTGATAATCTCCATTGCTTCGTTGGAAGCGGCGGGATTGGAAGCAGAGATGAATACAGAGCCATCGTCCTCAATATCGATCTTAGCGCCGGTATCAGCGACGATCTTCTGGATCACCTTACCGCCGCTGCCGATCACCTCGCGGATCTTATCGGGATGGATCTTCATGGTGATGATCTTGGGTGCCCAATCCTTTACATCGGCGCGGGGAGCGGCGATGGCGGGAGCAATGACGTTATCGAGAATATGATAGCGAGCATCGCGGGTCTTGGTAAGAGCCTCGGCAATAATAGCCTCGGTCAAGCCATCCACCTTAATATCCATCTGGATGGCGGTAATACCCTTCTTGGTACCTGCTACCTTAAAGTCCATATCACCGAAGAAATCTTCGATACCCTGAATATCAACCATGGTTACAAAGCTATCATCGGGGCGGGTGATCAAGCCGCAGGAGATTCCTGCTACGGGAGCAGAAATGGGCACACCGGCATCCATCAGCGCCAAAGTAGAGCCGCAGATGGCGCCCTGAGAGGTAGAACCATTGGAGGTCAATACATCGGATACCAAGCGGATGGTATAGGGGAATACATCGGCAGAAGGAATAACAGGCTCCAGCGCACGCTCTGCCAAAGCACCATGGCCGATCTCGCGGCGGCCGGGGCTTCTGGAGGGGCGAGCCTCGCCGACAGTGAAGGAAGGCATATTATAATGATGCAGATAGCGCTTGCTCTCTACATTGTCCAGCCCATCCAGCAGCTGCTCCTCGCTGACCATACCTAAGGTACATACCGTCATAACCTGCGTCTTGCCGCGGGCAAAGAGGCCGCAACCATGGACCTTGGGAAGAAGATCAACCTCAGCCCAGAGGGGGCGCATATCGTTGAGGCCGCGGCCATCAACACGCTTGCCCTCTTCGGAGATCCAATTACGAACGATATATTTTTGCAGCTTATACATGCAATCATCAACCAAAGAAGCGTTTTCGCCCAACTGCTCATCAAACTTGGCATGGACCTTATCGGTTACAGCTTTGATTGCCTGATCCCGCTCCTGCTTCTCATAAACAACCAGAGCAGCCTTGGTATCCTCTTCGGCGAAATTCTTAACAGCCTCAAAAAGATCAGCGGGGACATCATAGGATTCAAAGGTAAATTTCTCTTTGCCAAGCTCTGCCACAATGCTATTGATGAAAGCGATGATCTCGGCATTGGCCTTATGACCGGTCATGATGGCTTCCAGCATCTTATCCTCGGGCACTTCCTTGGCGCCGGCCTCGATCATGGTAACCTTCTTCTCGGTGGAAGCAACGGTTACAGCCATCAAAGATTTTTCTCTCTGCTCCTCGGTGGGGTTGAGGACAATCTCACCGTCTACCAAACCAACGGATACACCGCTGATGGGGCCGTTGAAGGGAATATCGGAGATAGAAAGGGCCACAGAAGCACCGATCATCCCAACGATCTCGGGGATGCAATCCTGATCCACTGCCATAACAGTGAGGTTGACATTTACATCATTACGCATATCCTTGGGGAAGAGGGGGCGGATAGAGCGGTCGATGACGCGGCTGCTCAAAATAGCCTTCTCAGAGGGGCGACCCTCTCTCTTCAAAAAGCCGCCGGGGATTTTTCCTGCAGCATACATCCGCTCTTCAAAGTCCACGGAAAGGGGGAAGAAGTCGATCCCATCGCGGGGCTTTGCGGCGGCAGTGGCGGTGGCAAGAATTACGGTATCGCCATAGCGAACCAAAGCGCTGCCGTTGGCCAACTGAGCAAACTTTCCGGTCTCCACGATCAAGGGGCGGCCGGCAAACTCGGTTTTGAAAATCTTATGGTTTTCGTACATGTTTCAAATTCTCCTTCTTGATTTTTTCTTCCATTTCAAGAGGACCATTTTAGCACTTAATCCAAAAGTCTTTTTTGAAAAACTTCTCGATTAACTGCTAAATGCGCCGCTCCCAAAATGGGAAAGAGGCAGAAAGAGGAAAAATCCTCTCTCCGCCTGCTTTTTTTAATTACTTTCTGATGTTGAGCTTTTCGATGATCGCACGATAACGATTGATATCGGTCTTGGTCAGGTAGTTCAGAAGATTTCTTCTGTTACCAACCATTTTCAGCAGACCGCGACGGGAATGATGGTCGTTGGGGTTCTGCTTCAGATGCTCAGTCAGCTCGTTGATTCTTGCAGTAAGGATCGCGATCTGAACCTCGGGAGAACCGGTGTCCTTCTCATGAAGCTTATTCGCTGCAATTACAGAATCTTTGATTTCTTTCTTCAGCATAGCATGATCTCACCTTTCTATAAATTTGTCCGGCCGGAACTGAGACGCCGCTCGGTGAGGGGCGAACATCCAAGTTCGGTTACACTGACAATTTCGAATTATACTACATCTTTTCAAAAAAGTAAATACCTTTTTTATTTTTCTTTCAAACCTTGCATTTTACTTTCCTTAATTGTATAATAACTATAATATATTAAAATGGAGTTATTATGCGAAGAAATATTTTCATATCTTTCATATTAATCGCCGCATTGCTTTTGGGCGGCTGCT
Organism: Clostridia bacterium; assembly: GCA_017436525.1. GTDB lineage: Bacteria > Bacillota > Clostridia > Oscillospirales > QAKW01 > QAKW01. The sequence goes on from JAFSCX010000004.1 coordinate 14,311, forward strand.
CCTTCGGCGGGGATCTGAGCGCCATGCTCACCCCGCCTGCCATGAGCGTGGGGCAGGAAGCTCTCACCGGCGCCATTCGTGCCGCCATCGGGGAGAGCTATGAGCTGGTTTATCCCCAGGCCGGCCCGTATCGTACCGGCATTATTTCGGTGGATCTGACCGGCGATGAAAGAAACGAAGCGGTCTGCTTCTATCGTGCTTTATCTAAAGGCGCAAAGCTTCGCTTTTTGGTAATGGAAAATCAAGGGGAAAGCTGGAGCGTATTGGCGCGGGGCGAAAGTGAGGCTTCTTCGGTAGGAAGAGTGGCCTTCGGAGATATTGATGGCCGCGGCGCTGCCGAGCTGATTGTGGGCTGGCAGTATCTTACCGAGGCCGATGGAAGCTTTGATATTTATACCTTAGAAGATGGATCGGCCGTCAGCTGCCATACCGGCCTTTACAGCCGCTTTGTGGTGCTGGAGGGGAATCCGGGCGCATTGGTGGTGATCAGCCGCAATGCGGAGAGCCGCGCTGTTACAGCCTCTTTGATCGGAAAGCAGCAAGGCGGAATCGGCGTGGTCAATACCGTAGCCATGAACGATCGGGCTGTGGATTATCTGGCAGTGGAGGCCGGGCGGATTAAGGGCGATCTGCCTGCTGTATTTGTAGATGAGCAGCTGGAAGGCGGCCAAAGCGCGACAGAGGTATTGGTCATCAATGAGCAGGGTCGCCTTGCCAATGAGCTGATCAATCAGGTGAATATGAGCACGCTGCGTTATACGGCGGTTACCTGCAGAGATGTCAATCATGATGAGCGAGCAGAAGTGCCGACCGAGGTGATGCTGCCTTCTTATATGCGCAACGGCGTTTCGGAAAATCAATATCTGATCCAATGGAATTCCTATGATGGGCAGCAGCTTGAGCCTGTATCGCAAGCATTTATTAATGTAACAGAGAATTTCTCCCTTTCTTTTACAAAAGAATGGGAAGGAAAGATTACCATAGAGCGGCCGGCAGATCGCGATCGCGCCTATCAGTTTAAGAGCCTGAAAGGGGAGCTTCTTTTCACAGTGCAGGTCTATGGCTTGGCGGAATATTCCGAAGAGCTGGGGCGCCAAGGCTGGCGAAAGCTTTATACCGATAGCGATCGGGTCTATACGGTCTATTGCGAGGAAGAAAATTCCTTTGGCATTACCTATACGCAGATTTACGGTCTGTTTGATGCAATTAGTTGAAGGGGTTGATAAGATGAAAAAAGTATTGGTTTTGGAAGATGAGGAAGCGATCCGCGGATTTGTGGTGCTGAATCTGAAAAGAGCGGGATATGAGACCATCGAGGCCTCCACAGGTGAAGATGCTTTAGTCCTTTTCGATCAGAATCCCGATATTGATGTGGCGGTATTGGATGTCATGCTGCCGGGAATTGATGGCTTGGAGGTCTGCAAGACCATTCGGGCGTCCAATCAAAAGGTGGGTATTATTATGCTCACCGCCAAATCGCAGGAAAATGATAAGGTGGCAGGGCTGATGAACGGCGCGGATGATTATGTATCCAAGCCCTTTTCTCCCTTGGAGCTGATTGTGCGGGTGGATAGCCTGTATCGCAGAGTGCAGCTGATGAAGGGGAATGCGCAGGAGAATAGCGACGAGATTAAAGACGGCCCCTTTATCCTCAATACCAAAAGCCGCCGGCTGGAAAAGAGCGGAAAAAAGGTAGAGGTTACCCAAGTGGAATTTCAGCTGATGCGTCATTTTTTGGAAAATACGGGGAAAGCATTCTCCCGCGAGGAAATTTTCCGCAAGGTATGGAGCGATAATTTCGGCGGCGATCGCCATAAAATTGTAGATGTCAATATCCGCAGATTGCGGCTGAAGATCGAGGATGATCCCTCCAACCCTACGTATATTCAGACTGTATGGGGATTTGGCTATCGGTGGGGAAATGAATAAGCGTCAATGGCTTGAAAATTTAAGAGAGAAGATCGAATCCCTTAAAGAGAAGCTGTCGATTTGGGTGGATGTGGTCCGTAAGCATATCTTTACGGGCATCACCCGCCGTTGGCTGATCAATGTCTTCGGCGTTACCCTTTTGGTGGTGGTGCTGATCTTTACGGTGATGGGCGCGATCATTCAGAATTTCTACTATAATAACTGTATCAGTACCTTAAAAGCCAGCGGAGATTATATGTCTAAGTATTTTGAGCGGTATATTTACCCCGAATACCGAAGCATCTCGGCAGGGCTGATGGCGATGGTAGAAGATTTTGAGGATAAGAGCATCATGGAGATGCAGGTAGCCTCCATGAGCGGCAGCATTGCCTATTCCTCCACCGGCTTTGAGATGGATTCCCTTTATGAGACCAATGATCTGCTGCAGGCAAGAGGCGGAAAGACCGCCCATTGGATCGGAAAATATCAGCCTTCAGGGGAGCAGGTGGTCAGCGTATCAATGCCCCTATATACCGATGATGGAATTCAGGTGGGGACCTTGCGGATGATGTCGTCCCTCAAGGCAGTGGACCGCACGCTGATGCATATTAATTGGATGATTGTAGGAATCGGGTTCTTTATTGTCATTCTTACTGCGTTTACCGGCACCTATTTTATCAAATCCATTGTATTGCCGGTAGGCTTCATCAATGATACGGCGCTGGAGATTGCAAAGGGCAATATGACCGCGCGGGTAAAATTTGAAGAGAAAAACGATGAGATCGGCCGCTTGGGGCAGACGATTAATACCATGGCGGAAGAGCTATCTCAAACCGAGCGGCTGAAGAATGAATTCATATCTTCCATCTCCCATGAGCTGCGTACCCCTCTGACTGCCATCCGCGGCTGGACAGAGACCATGCTGGCAGGGGCCGAGAATATGGATGGGACCACCAAGCGAGGGGTAGAGATTATCTATAGCGAGACCGAGCGCCTCTCCAAGATGGTGGAGGAGCTTTTGGATATGTCCCGCTTGCAAAACGGAAGCATGAAGCTTTCGGTGGAGCAGACGGATCTTTTGGCGGAATTTGAAGAGACGGTCTTCATGATGTGTGAGCGGGCCAAGAGCGAAGATATATTGATCGAATATATTCCGGAGGAGGCAGATATTCCCGCCCTTGTGGATAAGGATCGGGTCAAGCAGGTCTTCTTTAATGTCATCGATAATGCGATCAAGCATTCTCATGCAGGCGGCAGAATCGAGATTGCTGCCCGCGTTGAAGAGCAGAGAGCGCTTTTCATTGTGGAAGACCATGGAGAAGGAATCAGCGCAGAGGATTTGCCTCATATTAAAGATATGTTTTATAAAGGAAGCTCCCAAAAGCGCGGGAGCGGGATCGGCCTTGGAGTATCGGACGAAATCATGCAGCTCCACGGCGGTTCCTTGGAAATTGAGAGTACCTTAAATGTTGGCACTGTAGTTACCATCTCCTTCCCCATTGAACCGGAGAAAGAAGAAGCTGCAGACTGAGTTTTTAGGAGGATGTGCTATGGCAGAATATGCATTGGGAATCGGTATCGGATTGCTGTTCTATTTTTATACCGTTACCTGTGTCTTTTTCACTGTACGGGTCGCTGCTTTGAAGGGCAGGCGAAAAAGATGGGGCTGGCTTGCGCTCTTTTTGGGGTTGATCGGCTTTTTGGTTGTATGCTTCCTGCCGAATGGGAAAGGTGTGAGCGGGGAGACCAATCCCGTCAAGGCGGCATTTCGCCAAATGACAGGCCTCTCTCCCTTGGCTACATGGCTGATTGCGGCAGGCTTGGTGGTGATTGTAGGAGGGGCTCTCATTGGCACTCGTTTGGGGGTCTATTTGGAGAATCGCGCCTATGAGAAGGAATTGAGCGAAAAGGAAAGCAACGAAAATGCGTTGGCTCCTGCTTCTGTATACGGAACGGTAGAAAGGATTTTTGCGGGCAAAGGCCGTAATTATGCCATCACCGATCAAGGAGATCTTTATGGCTGGGGCAATGTGGCCATCACGCCGCTGGATGAGAGCGGCCGCCTTTATGAGAAGGTGCAAAAGGTTGCGACAGTAGGGGAGACGACTCTTTTGCTGACAACCGACGGTACGCTCTACGGCAAGGGCAATAATACCAACGGCCTGATTGCAGGTGCCGAGGAGAAGAATGTAAAAACCTTTACTAAAATTGAGAGCGATGTATTAGATTTTGATCTGGGTGAAACCGCTGCGGCGTTGATTACCAAGCGGAAGAATCTTTATATCTGGGGTGTGAACACCTATGGTCAGTTGGCAAAGGATGTAGAAAAACGGGCGGAAATCACCGATAAAATTGCATCTGATATCCAAAAGGTAGAGGTAACCGCCCGCTCGGTCTATTATCTCAATGAGAGCGGCGAGGTTTATGGAGTGGGCAATAATGCCTATGGGCAATTCGGCCTCGGAGATAAAAAGGTTCGCTACGGAGTGGCGAAGATTGCAAGCAGCTGCAAGGATTTTGCGGCAGGCGAGGATTTTCTGATGCTTCTTAAAAAAGACGGCAGTGTCTGGACCTGCGGCAATGATGCCTTCGGTCAGCTGGGTCGTAAGACGATGGAAGAGCTGAGCGAGAGCGAGAAAAAAAACCTTGAAAAAGCAAAAGAAAAAGGGAAAGAAGAAAAAATCCAAATCAAAAAGGCGGCTGAATTCGGGCAGGTAGATCTGCCGGAAGAGGTTTCCAAGGTGGAGGGAGCAGGGCATAGCGCTTTTGCCTTGATCGGCGGCAATGTCTATGGTTGGGGAGAAAACCAACTGGGGCAGCTGGGCACCGGTTCTAATAAAAATTGCGCCTCTCCGGAATTGGTCTATCGCAAGGCGGCAGATCTTTCGGCAAGCGGCAGCTGCACTCTGATCCTCTCGGAGGATGGTGCTCTTCTGGGGGCAGGGGATCGCAGAGATCATCAGCTTGGTGCGCAAAGCGGCCATGGCTTTAAGAGTATTGCTCAGATAAAGGAGGGAGAATGATGCTTCGTATTATTTCTGTCGTCGGCTATGTTTTCGGGGCGCTCTTTGTCCTTCTTTTATTATTGAGCCTTCTGAGAAATACCAAAAAGAAAAGCCTCAAGGTGAGAAAAAAGATCATCAATCGCCGCAAAGTCTATGGCGTGGCGGCCCTCTTCTTTTTGGTGATCGGGATTGTATTGCAGGTATCTGCAGGGCAGGGGGAGAAAAATCCCAAGGAATTTATCAATGATACGATTCCTGAAGACGTCTATCAAGCCAATCATTCCTATTCAAGCCTGCCTTCTGAGATTTTTGCGGCGGGAGACGATTATTATATTAAAAATGGAAAGAATCAGATCTTCGGCTACCTTGATATCGGCACAGTGGTAGAGACAGAAGACGGTAAAAAGGTGGATTCCTCGTCCTATGAATCGGGCCTTTGCTATACCGACGCTTTGCAGGTAGCAGGCGGAAAGGATTTTCTGGCGGTGCGCTCCAAGAGCGGCGCGCTGACTCTGATGGGCGCATTTGAATATCTCGCCTATGAAAAGGATACGAGCCATTTTGAAGGGGAGAAGCGGGCAGAAAAATGCACCTTTTTGGATGCCAACAGTAATAATCTTTTCTATGTGGAAGACGGCACCCTCTACTCGGCAGGTTATAATGCCTTTGGGGTATTGGGCGATGGTACGGAGCGCAATCGCTTGGAAAGCAGTGCGATTTTAGAGAATGTGGCATCGGTTTCGGTAAGCCCCACCCATGTATTGGCGGTAGATATTTACGGCAATCTTTATGGATTCGGCGACAACAGCTATTCCGAAATGGGCAACCGCACCACTGCCCAAAGCCCCACGCCCATTAAGCTGATGAGCGGGGTGAAGCAAGCGCAGGCCGGAAAATATTTCAGCGTGGTGCTCACGAAAAACGGCGAGGTCTATACAGCCGGCCGCAATCATCTCGGCCAGTTGGGGACAGAGGACTATCGGGATTATGCCACCTATATGAAGGTGCTGGAGGGTGTGGATAAAATTTCGGTCAAAGGAAATTCCTGCGCAGCCCTCACTGCCGGCGGTACCCTTTATGTATGGGGGGATAATGCAAAGTATCAGCTGGGCATCAGCGAGCAAAAGGTCAATAAACCCACCAAGGTTTCTGCTGATGTATATGATATGGCAATGGGCGAAAACTCCATGGGTGTAATCCTTTTGAATCGGAATGTGGCGGTTACCGGCGTGGCAAGAGAGCAGAAGGATAATGCCTATCTGCGCACCATCTATGAATTGAATGCGCAGGTCCCCGAGGAGTATTTATATCGCCCCTTGGTCGTCCTGCCTGCTCGGGATGGAGAATAATTTGATTTTTTTGAAAAAAATACTTGATTTTGGATAATAAGTATGATAATATACTTGGGTAATAAAGCGAAGGAGAGGTGAAAAGCATGAAGGAAGGGATTCATCCCAATTATGACAAGGCCGTTGTAAAATGCGCCTGCGGTAACACGTTCGAGACTCGGTCAACCAAGAACGAGATCAAGGTTGAAATTTGTTCCAAGTGTCATCCTTTCTTTACAGGCAAACAGAAGCTGGTAGATACCGGCGGCCGTGTTGACAGATTTAAGAAAAGATTTAATCTCGACAAGTAAGTTAAAAGACCGAAGGTTCTGCCTTCGGTCTTTTTTACATAAAAGTACGGAGGAAGAAAAATGATCCATACGATTATATGGGATTTCAACGGCACTGTATTGAACGATCGCGCCTCTTCCACCGAGGCGGTCAACCGCATGATGGCCCGCCGCGCTTTAGGCTCCATCACCGAGGAATGGTATGCCGCCAATCTCATTATGCCCTTGGAGGCCTTTTATGAGAGCGTAGGCTTCGATATGAGGATAGAGCGCATTGAGCGTTTGAGCGAAGAATTTCAGCAAGAATGTGCAAAGGTAGAGCGGCCTATTTTCCCCGAAGTCAGAGCCGCTTTAGAGAAATTGCAAAAGAAGGGCTACCGCCAGCTGCTTTTCTCCTCTTTGCATCAATCCATTTTGGAAAAGCAGGCCCAAGAGCGGGGGATCAGCGGCTATTTTGAGAAAATCATGGGCCGCTCCGATCGAAGCTTGGGCAGTAAAGAAGCGGCGGCAAAGGCTTATCTGGAAGAGAAGAAAATAGATCCCAAGTGTGTATTGTTTGTAGGGGATCTGACCACCGATTGGGAGATGGCGGAATATGTGGGCTCGCCCTGCGTGCTGATCCCCAAAGGGCATCAGGATGAAAAGCGCCTTTCTTCTACCGGCGCTTATATATTAAAAGATGCATCGGCGCTTTTGGCATTTCTGGAGGAATTGAAATGAAGATCGAAGCCATTTTGGAAAATTTCAAAAAGAATCGTTATGAGCCTTATTATTTGGAGCGCAAGGAAGAGGTGGGCCCTCTTTTGAAAAAGCTTCTTGAAGAAGGCTGCAGCGTCAGCGTGGGCGGCTCAGAGACCTTGAAGCAGGTAGGCGCCTTGGAATTGCTGAAGGAAGGGCCTTATCAATATCTGGATCGGTATCAAGAGGGCTTGAGCGCTGATGAAATCCGAAAGGTCTTTTTGGATGCGCTTTCTGCTGATTTTTATCTCACCTCTGCCAATGCTGTTACCGAGCAGGGGGAGCTTGTCAATGTGGATGGGAATTGCAATCGGATCGCGGCCATCAGCTTTGGCCCGAAAAATGTAATTGTGGTGGCAGGAATCAATAAGCTGGTGCCGAATGTGGATGCAGGCATCAAGCGAATCAAGAGGATTGCGGCCCCTCTTAATACAAAGCGCCTCGGCTGCAATACTTATTGCAAAGAAAAAGGCGTCTGTATGGGGGTGGATGGTTCCATGACCGATGGATGCCGATCGGAAGGGCGGATTTGTTGCGGCTATCTTATCAGCGGCCCGCAGCGTGTTCCCGGCAGAATCAAATTGATTTTGGTGGGCGAGGAACTTGGTTATTAAGCAAAAATAAGTAATCCGCCTCTTAAAAACAGGTTCGGATTATTCGTGTTTAACGGAGGAAAAGAATGATCAGAAAACTTGCAGGGTGTATTCGTGAATATAAGCGCGCCTCTATTTTATCGCCTCTCATTGTAATGCTGGAGGTGGTGCTGGAGTGCATCCTTCCTTTTATGACAGCAGAGCTTGTAAATGAAATTCAAGGTAATTGCGAAATGCGGGTCCTTTTGAAATATGCATGCCTATTGGTGATCATGGCGGCCCTTTCTCTGACCTGCGGCGCATTGGCGGGGCATTTTTGCGCCACTGCCGCCTGCGGCTTTGCAAAAAATTTGAGAAAAGATTTATTTTATAATGTGCAGCGGTTTTCTTTCGGAAATATTGATAAATTTTCCACTTCCAGCTTGGTTACTCGCTTGACCACCGATGTAGCCAATGTGCAGATGTCTTATATGATGCTGGTTCGCACCGCCTTCCGCGCTCCCTTCATGATGATTTTCTCCTTTATAATGGCATTTTATATGGGCGGAAAGATGGCATGGGTATTTGTGGTGGTAATGCCGATCTTAGCCTTTGGGCTTTTGATGATCGCAAAAAAGGCAATGCCCATCTTCCGCAAGGTATTTCGCAAATATGATACCCTGAATAATTCCGTGCAGGAAAATATCCAAGGAATGCGGGTTGTGAAGGCATTTGTGCGGGAGGAGCAGGAAATCAAAAAATTCGGCGCCGCCAGCGAAGAGGTGGCAGGAGATTTCACCCGCGCCGAAAAATTATTGGCTTTGAATCATCCCTTAATGCAATTTTGCCTGAATATTGTCATGCTGGTGGTTATCTTTTTCGGCTCTCAGCTGGTCATCTCCAGCAATAGCACTGCTCTTACCGTCGGCCAGCTTTCTGCTCTTTTGACCTATGGAATGCAGATTTTGATGAGCCTGATGATGCTTTCCATGATCTTTGTCATGCTTACAATGTCGGCAGAATCTGCCCGCAGAATCGTGGAGGTGCTGGAGGAAAAAAGCACTATTCTGAATCCCGAGAATCCCTGCTTTGAAGTAGAGGATGGCAGCATTGAATTCAAAAAGGTCTCCTTTAAGTATTCCGAAAAAGCGGAGCGGTATGCTCTGCAGGATATTGATCTGAAGATCGAATCGGGCCAGACCATCGGGATCATCGGCGGCACGGGAAGCAGCAAGACGACCTTAATTCAGCTGATTTCCCGCCTATATGATGTAAGCGAAGGCGCCGTATGGGTAGGGGGCAAGGATGTAAGAGAATATGATCTTGATTCCTTGCGTAACCAAGTGGCGGTTGTGCTGCAAAAGAATGTGCTATTTGCAGGCACCATCAAGGAAAATCTGCGCTGGGGCGATCTTCATGCCACCGATGAAGAATTGGTTGAAGCATGTAAGCTTGCTTGCGCTCATGATTTTATCATGCAATTTCCCGATGGGTATGATACCCATATCGATCAAGGCGGCACCAATGTTTCGGGCGGGCAAAAGCAGCGCCTTTGCATTGCGAGAGCGCTTTTGAAGAAGCCTAAAATCTTGATCTTGGATGATTCCACCAGCGCGGTGGATACCCATACCGATGCAGTAATCCGCAAGGCCTTCCGCGAGGTCATCCCCGGGACAACAAAGTTGATTATCGCGCAGCGGATCTCCTCGGTGGAGGAGGCGGATCGGATCGTTGTCATGAACGGCGGAAGAATTGATGATATCGGCACCCATCAAGAGCTTCTTTCCCGCAATGAGATCTATCAAGAGGTTTATACCTCTCAAACCAAAGGGGGCGAAGAAAATGAGTAAAAAGAATATGCGCCCTCCCATGAAAGCCCCTAAGGGTACGCTGAAGCGGGTAATCACCTATCTTTTTAAGGATTATCCCCTTCATCTTTCGGTGGTGGTCGGCTGCCTTTTGTTTACTGCGGTAGCCAGCACCATGCCCGCCATCTTTATGGGCCGAACCGTAAGTATTATTGAAAAAGCCTTGGCAAGAATCCAAGGCGGCGCGGCCCCTGCTGCTGCATTGGAGGAGGTCTTTAGCGGAATCCTCGCCATTAGCGTAACCCTTCTTTGCATTTATGCAGTGTCCTTAACCTGCTCTTTCACCTATAATCGCTTAATGGCGATTGTAACCCAAGGCTTTTTGCATAAGATGCGCAAGCGGATGTTTGAAGGGATGCAAAAGCTTCCGATCCGCTATTTCGATCAGAATCATACCGGTGATATCATGAGCTATTATACCAATGATATCGATACCCTTCGCCAGTTGATCTCTCAGAGTATGCCGAATGTAATCAATGCGGTGATCGTTGTGGTGATGGTGGTCTCCATTATGCTCTATTATAGCATTTGGATGACGATTGTCGTCTTTTTAGGCGTGATTGCCATGTTCCTTGTTACCAGAAAGGTGGGCGGCAACAGCGCAAAGTTCTTTATCCGTCAGCAGCAGTCTGTGGGTAAGATGGAGGGCTTTGTGGAGGAGATTATGAACGGCCAGAAGGTGGTGCAGGTCTTCTGCCATGAAGAGGAGAGCAAAAAGGATTTTGATGAGCTGAATGAGAAGCTTTTCAAGGATGCGGAAAGCGCCAATCGCTTTGCCAATATGCTGATGCCGATCTTGGGCAATATCGGCAATGTGCTTTATGTGGCGGTGGCTATTTTGGGCGGCGCGCTGCTGATTATGAAGGTGCCGAATTTCTCCTTATCCGGTTTGCCGCTCTCTTTGGCGGTCGTGGTTCCATTCTTGAATATGACCAAGCAATTCACCGGCAATGTATCGCAGATTTCTCAGCAGGTCAATGCAGTGGTGATGGCGCAGGCAGGCGCCGCGCGGCTCTTTGCCCTGATGGACCAGATTCCCGAGACGGATGAGGGCTATGTAACCCTCGTAAACTGCCGCGAAGAGGCGGGGAAGATTGTAGAGTGTAAAGAGCGGACCGGTATGTGGGCATGGAAGCATCCCCATCAGGCCGATGGCTCGGTTACCTATACCAAGCTTGCGGGGGATGTGGTGCTGGATCATGTAGATTTCGGATATGTGCCTGAGAAGATTGTCCTTCATGATATCAGCCTTTATGCTGAGCCCGGTCAGAAGGTGGCGTTTGTGGGCGCGACAGGCGCAGGCAAGACTACCATTACCAATCTGATTAACCGTTTTTATGACATTGCGGACGGTAAAATCCGCTACGATGGGATCAATATCAATAAGATCAAAAAAGCCGATCTGCGCCGTTCTTTAGGGGTTGTATTGCAGGATACCAATCTCTTTACGGGGACGGTAATGGAGAATATCCGCTATGGTAAATTAGACGCTACCGATGAAGAGTGTATGGAAGCGGCGCGGCTTGCCAATGCGGATGATTTCATCCGCCGCCTGCCCGACGGTTATCAGACGATGCTGACAGCGAATGGCTCTAATCTTTCCCAAGGCCAGCGTCAGCTGCTCTCCATTGCCCGCGCTGCAGTGGCAGATCCCCCTGTGATGATCATGGATGAGGCCACCTCCTCCATTGATACCCGTACCGAGCGCTTGGTGCAGGAGGGAATGGATCGCCTGATGAAGGGGCGCACCGTATTTATCATTGCGCACCGCCTCTCTACCGTGCAAAATTCCGATGTGATCATGGTATTGGAGCAAGGGCGAATTATTGAGCGCGGCAACCATGAAAAGCTGATTGCTGAAAAAGGAAAATACTATCAGCTTTATACCGGCGCTTTTGAATTAGAATAAGAATAAGAAATTCCCCTCTCTATTTTGGCAATGTTCTTAATGAACATTGCCAAAAAGTTTTATTCGCCTTGCGGCGAGTTTTATTGCTTCGCAGTGGTATTCGGCTTAATGCCGAGTGTTATTCGCTTCGCGAGTTTTGGCGGCGAATAAAATATCACTAAAACCGTAGGTTTTAATATCACTTTCTTTTGGGAATAGCTCGCCAAAGGCGAGGAATTTTCAAAAGAAAATATCACTCCGACAAAGTCGGAATACCACTTTAAAGAGAGGGGAATTGACTTTATGGGAAAGATTTAATAAAATAGAGAGTGAAATAAATGGCGAAAAGAGGTGAGCAACCATGGAAACTGCAAAATATCCGTTACCAATGACCAAAAGGGAATTAGAAGAGAGAGGGATCGGCCGGCCTGATTTTATCCTTGTAAGCGGAGATGCCTATATTGACCACCCCTCTTTCGGCACAGCCATTATCGGCCGAATTTTAGAGCGGGCGGGCTTTTCTGTGGCGGTAATTGCCCAGCCTAATTGGAAGAGCTTGGATGATTTTACCGCATTGGGCGAGCCCCGTCTTGGCTTTTTAGTCAACGCAGGCAATGTGGATTCCATGGTCGCGAATTATACAGTAGCTAAGCGTAAGCGGGATTATGATTATTATTCTCCCGGCGGAAAAGCGGGGCGCCGCCCCGATCGGGCAGTCATTGTCTACTGCCAAAAGATCAGAGAAGCCTATGGGGATATTCCGATTGTCATCGGCGGAATTGAGGCCTCCTTGCGGCGGTTTGCCCATTATGATTATTGGCAGGGAAAGATCCGCCGAAGCATCCTTGTGGATAGCGGCGCCGATCTTCTCAGCTACGGCATGGGAGAGCGCTCCCTTTTGCGGATTGCAGAGCTTTTGGATCGGGGAATTCCCGTCCGCAAGATTCGGGACGTGGCCGGTACGGTGATTTTCGCTGAATCGGAATATAAGCCCAAAGGGGCTTATATTGCACTGCCTTCTTATCATAAAGTGGCGGCAGATAAAGAAAAATATGCCGCATCCTTTAAGATGCAATATCAGAATTGTGATGCAGTGGGCGGCAAAATTCTGGTAGAGGCTTATGATGAAGGGATTTTGGTCCAAAATCCCCCTTCTGCTCCCTTAACCACCAAAGAATTGGATGATCTTGCCTCCATTCCCTATACCCGCAAAGCCCATCCGATTTATGGAAAGGATGGGATTCCCGCCTTGGAGGAGGTGGAATTTTCCATCACTCATAATCGCGGCTGCTTCGGTGGGTGTGCCTTTTGCGCCATTGCCTATCATCAGGGCAGAGCCGTAACCTCTCGGAGTATGGAATCGGTCCTTGAAGAAGTAGAATATCTGACTACTCTGCCCGATTTTAAGGGCTATATCCATGATATCGGCGGCCCTACCGCCAATTTTCGCCAAGGGCCGTGTAAAGCGGTAGCGGAAGGGAAAAAGGGAGTCTGCGCCAATCGCAGATGCCTCACCCCCACGCCCTGCCCCAATCTTTTGGTGGATCATAGCGAATATATCGAGCTGCTCAGACGTGCTGCGGCAGTGAAGGGTGTGAAAAAGGTATTTGTACGCTCCGGAATCCGCCATGATTATGTGATGGCCGATAAAGCCCATGGCGGCCGCTTTATCGAAGCGCTTGCCAAGCGCCATGTATCGGGCCAGCTGCGGGCAGCTCCCGAGCATATCTGCCCGGAGGTCCTTCATTTTATGGGCAAGCCCTCTTATGAAGTGTATCAACGCTTTGTAGAGCGGTTTGATGCGGCCAGTAAAAAAGCAGGGCTGGAGCAGTATGTTGTGCCGTATCTGATGTCTTCTCATCCCGGCTCCACCATGCAAAGCGCTGAAAAGATGGCGCGCTATATGCAGCAGCATAAGCTGAAAAGCGATCAGGTGCAGGATTTTTATCCCACCCCCGGCACTGCGGCGACAGTGATGTATTGGTCCGGGCTGGATCCCTTCACCGGCAAAAAGGTCTATGTGGCTACCTCTCCCGAGGAGAAAAAAGCCCAAAGAGCCCTTCTTGGCAAGCCTGCTATGGCGATGAAGAAAAAAAGCGTCCCCGTAAAGCCGCGCAGAAAGGGAGCAAATGCCAAAAGAAAGCGAAAATAACCTTGACTCAACGAGGAAAAATGGATATTATATAATATGAATATTATATATTCGGAGGAAATGTATGCTTGAGTTAAAAAATGTATCCTTTGCGGTGGATAATGAAGACGGCCGCAAAGAGATTCTTAAAGATATCAATCTCACCATTAATGAGCGATTTGTGGCCATCACAGGCCCCAATGGCGGCGGAAAGAGCACCCTTGCCAAAATTATCGCAGGAATCTATCAGCCCACATCCGGAAAAATTTATCTGGATGGAGAGGATATTACCGATTTTTCCATTACCGAGCGGGCAAGAAAGGGCATCAGCTTTGCCTTTCAGCAGCCGGTACGCTTCAAGGGGATCACGGTTAAGGATCTTCTCACCCTTGCGGCAGGCAAGTCCTTGAATGTGGGAGAAGCCTGCGCCTATCTTTCGGAGGTGGGGCTTTGCGCAAGAGATTATGTAAACCGCGAAGTCAACGCCAGCCTTTCCGGCGGTGAGCTGAAAAGAATTGAAATTGCAACGGTCCTTGCCAGAAAGACCAAGATCTCGGTTTTTGATGAGCCGGAGGCAGGAATTGATCTTTGGAGCTTTGGGAATCTGATCGCTGTCTTTGAAAAGATGCATGAGACATTGGGCGGCTCTATTTTGATCATCTCCCATCAGGAGCGGATCCTAAATATTGCCGATAAGATCGTGGTTGTGGCAGACGGAACGATCCGTGCAGTGGGCAGTAAGGATGAAATTTTGCCCACCCTTTTGCAAGGCGAGAGCCCTTGCAAGGTATTGACTGAAAAATTATAAGAGGTAGAAAATGGATCAAATTCAAAAGACGTTATTAGAGCAGGTGGCGGATCTCCATGAGATCCCCGATGGGGCCTATAATATCCGCGCCAATGGTGCGGGAGCAGGCCGCAGTACTACTGCCAATATTGATATTGTTACAAAAGAAGATTCCGATGGAATCGATATTATTATTAAGCCCTTCACCAAGAAGGAGAGCGTTCATATCCCTGTAATCATTAGTGAGACAGGGATTCAGGATCTGGTATATAATGATTTTTATATCGGCGAAGGCGCGGATGTAACGATTGTGGCCGGTTGCGGCATCCATAATGGGGGCGATAGCGAAAGCCGCCATGATGGAATTCATACCTTCCATGTGGGCAAAAATGCCCGTGTGCGCTATGTGGAGAAGCATTACGGCCAAGGCGATGGCAATGGTCAAAATATCATGAACCCCACCACCATCATCGAGGTGGAGGAAGGGGGCTATCTTGAGATGGAGACCGTGCAGATCAAGGGCGTGGATTCCACCAAGCGGGTTACCAAAGCCCGCCTTGATGCGGAGGCAACCCTGATCATTAAGGAAAAGATTATGACCCACGGCCGCCAATATGCGGAGACCGATTTTACCGTCGATATGGATGGAGAGGGCTGCCATGCCAATCTGATTTCCCGCTCGGTGGCAAAGGAATATTCCAAGCAGATCTTCCGCTCCAATATTCGGGGCAATAATGCCTGCACCGGCCATTCCGAGTGTGATGCCATTATTATGGATCAAGCGGTGGTTGCGGCCATTCCCGAGATTACTGCGGCTCATTTGGATGCCAGCTTGATTCATGAAGCGGCCATCGGCAAGATTGCAGGGGAGCAGCTGACCAAGCTGATGACCCTCGGCCTTTCCGAGCAGGAGGCCGAGGAGCAGATTGTAAACGGGTTCTTGAAATGATCGATACCACTCTTTGCCATTTAGAGCAGAATGATTGCTATTTGATGCTCCATCGTATCAAAAAGGAAAAGGACGTCAATAAAGATAAATGGATCGGTGTGGGCGGAAAGTTCTTAGAAGGGGAAAGCCCCGAGGAATGTGCCCGCCGAGAAATTTTGGAGGAGACGGGGCTGATTGTAGATCAATTGGAATACCGCGGAATTGTCGATTTCCATTGCATCGGCTGGCCCGATGAGCGGATGCACCTTTTTTGGAGTAATTCCTGGAGCGGGCAGCTGAAGGAATGTGATGAGGGGGCATTGGAATGGGTGGAAAAATCGCGAATGGGCGATCTTCCTCAATGGGAAGGAGATAAAATCTTCTTAAAACTTTTAGAAGAGCGTGCCCCTTTCTTTCATTTAGAACTTTTCTATGAGGGAGACCGTCTTGTGGAATGGAAAATGCTGTAGAGTGTAATTTTACACCGTAATATGTGTAAAGAAAAGCCTTGAAAATGCTTGCATTTTCAAGGCTTTTCTATTGATTGGGGATTTTTTTGCTGAAAGGGAATCTCTTAGAGATCATTCTGCATGACATCCTCGATGGTCTCTCTTTTTACAACCAATCGATGGGTTCCGCCCTTCAGCATGACAATCGGAAGCCGAGGGATTCGATTATAATTGGAAGCCATGGAGAAATTATAAGCGCCGGTAGTCAATACCGCAATCGGATCTCCGCGCTTAAGAGAGGCAGGAAGGGTGATATTTTCTTGAATAATATCGCCGCTTTCGCAGCACCGCCCGACCAAGGAGCAGGGGAAATCACATTCTTCCTTCATGCGATCGGGGGCTACTACCGTATATTCAGAGCCATAGAGGGCATAGCGGGGATTATCGCTCATGCCGCCGTCTACAGAAATATAGTTTTTATAGCCGGGGATCTTTTTGATGGTGCCGATGGTATAAAGGGTCATTCCCGAATCCGCCACAATGCTGCGGCCCGGCTCCAGCCGAATGGCGGGCATCGGCAGATCCAATGCTGCCGCTTGGCTCTTGACCGCTTTTGCGACTTCTGCAATGTTGGCAGCAATATCCAGCTCAGGATCGGTTTCCAAATAGCGCACTCCATAGCCGCCGCCAAGATCCAGCTCCTTTGCAGTATATCCGTATTTTTCGCGGATTTTGCCGATAAATTCCATCATGATCTCGGAGGAGCGAATAAAGGTATCGGAATCGAATACCTGAGAGCCCACATGGCAATGGAAGCCCCGCAGATCAATATGGGAGAGGGAGAGCGCAAGGGCGGTAATGGCTTCGGCCTGACCGGTCTCGATGGCAGAGCCGAATTTGGAATCTACTTTACCGGTATTGACCGCCTCATAAGTATGGGTATCAATGCCGGGGGTCAGCCGCAGAAGGATCTTTTGGGAATGATTCTTTTTTGCGGCAATATCCTCAATGGCATAAAGCTCATCCTCATTGTCGACGACAAAGTAGCCCACGCCCTTTTCAATGGCATAAGCAATATCTGCATCGGTTTTATTATTGCTATGGAAATAGGCCTGCTCCAAGGGGAAGCCTGCTTCATGGGCGGTAATGATTTCTCCGCAGGAGACAACATCAATGCCCATTTGCTCTTCCTTCATGATGCGGTAGATCTCCTTGAAGGAGGCCGCCTTGCTGGCATAAAGAGGCAGAGCATCCTGCCCGAAATATTCTTTCATTGCCTCCCGATAGGTGCGGCAACGCTCGCGAATGAGATCCTCATCCATCAAATAAAGAGGAGAGCCGTATGTTCTTAAAAGAGAGACGGTATCCTGCCCTGCAAACAGGAGGATACCGCGCTCGTCAACAGTAAGGTTTTTACAAATCATATTTATTATTGTCCTTTACGGGGATCAAATGCGTTATAAAGGGCGTTCATGGCAGGCAGATAATCCTCTGCGCTGATGCCCACAATGATATTCAGCTCGCTGGAGCCCTGATCGATCATGCGGATATTGATTTTCTCTTTGGCCAAAGTATCAAAAACCTTAGCGGCCACACCGGGAGAGCTGATCATACCGCGGCCAACCACTGCCAGCAGCGCCAAATTATCATATACGCGAATGGTATCGGGGCGCACCGACCGCATCAGATCGGCGACCACCAGATCCTTCTTGCCTTCCAGCTCCTTATTGCTCAGCACAACGGTGATGGTGTCGATACCGGAGGGGAGATGCTCAAAATTGATGCCTCTGCGCTCGATGGTTTCCAAAACTCTGCGGCCGTAGCCCAGCTCAGAGTTCATCATATCCCGCTCGATATAGATGGCAGTAAAGCCCGTCTTTCCGGCAATGCCGGTTACGACGCGATCTCCGCTCATGCCGTCTGCATGGGGGACAATCATCGTGCCGATATCTTCCGGCGCGTTGGTATTGCGGATATTGATGGGGATTCCGCTGCGGCGCACGGGGAATACCGCATCTTCATGGAGCACCGTTGCGCCCATGTATGAAAGCTCTCTGAGCTCGCGATAGGTAATGATATCGATGGGAGCAGGGTTCTCAACAATGCGGGGATCTGCCATCAGCATACCGGAAACATCGGTCCAGTTTTCATAGAGATCTGCTTCCAATGCCTCTGCCAAAATGGAGCCGGTGATATCCGAGCCGCCGCGGGAGAAGGTCTTGATCGATCCATCGGGCATAGCACCATAAAAACCGGGTACTACAGCCCGAGGCACCATGGCCAAAAGATTCTCCAATACGGTATTGGTCTTATGGCTATCCAGCTTTCCGTCTTTGGTAAAGAAGATGCAGCGCTCTGCATCGATAAATTCTACTCCCAGATAATCTGCAAGGATCATGGAATTGAAATATTCGCCGCGGCTTGCTACGTAATCAACAGTTGCCCCTGCTCCGATGGCTTCATATACCGTATTGAGCTCTTCTTCGATGGAAAGGGAGAGCCCTAAATCCTGAATGATCCCGCGGAAACGATTGGCGATCAGCTCAAAGGTCTCCTTAAAGGGATTGCGATCGGTAGCGAGGGCATGGCAACGAAGCAAAAGATCGGTTACCTTCTCATCCTCATAATGGCGCTTACCGGGCGCACTTGCGACCACATAGCGGCGCTCAGGCTCTGCATTGATAATGGCGGCCACTTTGCGGAATTGATCCGCATCAGCAAGGGAGCTGCCGCCAAACTTTACTACTTTCAACATAACAATTCTAATCCTCGTCTAACTTAAAATTTAATCATATCCTGCATCTTATAAAGACCTGCAGGTTGCTTGCAAAGAAATTCTGCTGCCGCAATGGCGCCTTCTGCAAAAAGGGCGCGATCGTGGGCTTCGTGCTTTAAGGTGATGGTCTCGGCATCGGTGCCGACCAATACCTCATGGGTGCCCACAATATTGCCCATGCGGATGGCATGGATTCCGATTTCTTCATCGGCTCTCTTTCCATGGCCGCCTCTCCCGCAAAGGAAGGTTGCTTTCTTGAGAATTTCGCGGATTCCTTCTGCAATCATCAAGGCTGTCCCGCTGGGGGCATCCAATTTGCGATTATGATGGGTTTCCACAATCTCGATATTTGCATGGGGGTAAAGGGCGGCCGTCTTTTTCGCAAGCTCTGCCAAAAGGGCAACGCCCATCGACATATTGGCGGAGAAGAATACAGGGATTTCCTTAGCCGCTTCCGTAATCAGCTTTTTCTCGCTATCGGTATGGCCGGTGGTGGAAAGCACGACCGGAAGATGCGCTTTTATTGCATAATCCAAAAGGCTTTTGGTGGCAGCATGATGGGAAAAATCAATGATGCAATCTGCCCCTTCAGGGACATCGGCAGGGGATTGATAGCAAGGAAACCCGCTTTGATTTCCGCCAAGGTCTACTCCCGCATGCAAGGAGGCGCCGCGAAAGCCCTCTTCCGCCAAGCGGATCACCTGCTGCCCCATACGGCCGCAGGCGCCGAATACAATGATTCTCATATTTTAATTCCTTCCGCTCTCATCAGAGCATAGAGATTTTGCTTATTGGCCTCCTCCATGGGAGTAAGAGGCAGGCGCAGATAATTTTCACCAAAGCCCATGGCAGAAAGAGCCGCTTTTACAGGGATGGGATTTACCTCGCAGAAGAGGGCTTTGATCAAAGGCAGATACCGAAGCTGCAGCGCGCGAGCGCCTTCGATATCCCCTCGGAAGAAACGATCGCAAAGCTCAACTGTCTCGCGGGGGAGCACATTGGAGAGCACAGAGATAACGCCGATGCCTCCCAAAGCCATGATGGGCAGAATCTGATCATCGTTGCCGGAATAAATATCCATCTTATCGCCTACCAAAAGCTTGGTCTCGGCAATCTGAGAGATATCGCCGCCCGCTGCCTTGAGGCCTACAATATTAGGATGCTCTGCAAGCTTTGCGCAGGTGGCAGGCAGAATATTGCAGCCGGTGCGGGAGGGTACATTATAAAGAATGATGGGCTTATCCACTGCATCGGCAATGGCGGTAAAGGATTGAACCAGCCCGTTCTGCGTTGCTTTGTTATAGTAGGGAGTAACCGTCAGCAAACCATCGACCCCTGCGGCGCAGGCGTGGCGGGAAAGCTCGACTGCATAGGAGGTATCATTGGAGCCGGTCCCTGCAATGACAGGGATTTTGCCCCCGATCCGATTCATGGTAAAATCAATCACCTCGCGGTGCTCTTTATCGCTTAAAGTGGAGCCCTCGCCGGTGGTGCCTACCGTAATGATAGCGTTGACCCCTTCGGCCACCTGCCAATCCAAAAGTTTGCCGTAGCTTTCATAATCCACGCCCATTTTGGTCATGGGAGTGATGATAGCGGTTCCTACGCCCTTGAAGATCGGATTCGACATATTGATATCCTCCTTGTAAAAATTCCGAAAAAACAAAAATGATAGCTGCGAAGCGGCAACTATCATACTAAATCAAAGCTTTTGGCGAAAAACATCAAAATTCGCCAAAATATAGTAAAGATAGCGCTCCGCAAATCTATGCGACAGCAACAGAACTCTTATTTCCTGCTGCCAGAACGATCCTTTGCCATGGATCGCCTTCGGCACCCATCCCTTTCTGCGGCCTCCGCTTTCGGCAAGCGCCATGAAGCTGCGTACTGATGATGCAATGCACCTCTATCGATGGTTAGAGGATAGCATAAGTGCCGAAAAATGTCAACCCTCAGAGAAGGATTTCGGCTGACTGCCCAACTTTCTTTGAGGAATCGTGTAATTTTTTAGCGGTCTGCTTAAAAATCCAAAGTCTCACCGGACTCTACCTTGATGAGATCTTTGCCGTCTGTAGAGAACCAGAGGGTATAAAGGGTGGGATTATAAACCCTTCTTCCATCGGCTGAGAATTGCAGCTGATGGAAGGCTTCAATATAGGAGAAGATCTCGATATTGGTGGCATACCAGATATCTTCTCTGCCGCCCATATATTCCGCAAATTCTTCGATAACATTCCAATTATCATTATCATCAAATTCATAGCTATGGCCCCAAAGGTAGAAAAGCTCGGAGCGAAATTTAACGTTCTTTTCCGCAAAGGTTTTAGCAAGCTCCATCAAGCGGGGATTATTATGATGGCAGGTGGCAGGAAGCCGCGCCCAATCGGTAGGGATCTTAAAACTTTCGGTGGTAACGGTGGTGCGGGAATAAAGGATTCCAAGATCCTTCAGCTGATCGGCCAGTGTATCAGTAAAACTATTGTTGGGATAAGCCATGCCACGGCAAATCCCGCCGAAAAGCCGCTCAATCTCTTGGCGATCCTTGCGGATTTCCTCAAAGGCAAGATGCAGGGGGAGCAGTTCTAAAAAGGGATGGGTATAGGAATGGACTGCAACCTCCATGCCGCTATCGGTATAAAGATCAACTGCTTCTTGCTCCATCAGGCGGCGGTGTTCCCCTGGCTTTTTTGCAAAAAGGCCGGTATTGATATTAAAGGTGCCCTTGAGCCCGTTTTTTTGCATAATCTCAATCAGGCGTTTATCTTGGATCACAGCATCATCATAGCTTAAGGTCAGCGCCTTTCTAAGGCCGCCGGGATAACGCATATAGGTATTCATGACATATCACTCCTTATTGTTTTCATACAAAGTCATTATACCACTATATTTTCTAAAAGTAAACCTATACGAATTAAAAAAGATTGGAAAAAACACGTTTTTTCCAATCTTTCAGCGTGTCAAAAAACTCCTGCGGAGGTTTTTGATACGCTGGGAGACTCTCAAAAAAGAGTGCAGATTTCGTCGATCTGTTCTCGTCGGCGTACACAGGTACGGCAGAGAGCAGATCGGCGGAAAGCAGAAAAGTTTAATCAAAAAACCGCATGATGATGCGGATTTTTTCCTTATAATAAGAAAGCAAGGAAAAAAGAGTGGTTTTTTTCCTTTGCTGATTTATAGAATCGGCAGAATTCTTTTATTCTCTTATTTTCTGCGGTCTGTGCCTTTTTTGACAGTCTGAAAGATTGGAAAAAACACGTTTTTTCCAATCTTTTTATCATTGGACCGAAATTACGGTCAAAATACGGCCGTCTACTTTGAATTGCAAAGAGATCTCCCCGTAATCCATGGTATAGATTCGATCGGGATCTTCCTGATAGGCGGGGCGGGGGTCCTGCTCCAAAAGCTTCAAAACGGTCTCTTGATGCTCTTTTGGAATTTTTTCTAAAATTTCAATGGGGCAGTTGGCTTTGAGCGGCCCATCGGTTTTGGTGTCGGCAAAGCCGCCCGTCGCCTCGGGATGGGAATCGGTATAGGCAAGATAGGGCTTGATATCGAAGATGGGGGTGCCGTCTAAAAGATCGGCCCCTTCAATATGCAGAATCGGCCCTTGGGGGCTATCGGGGGTAATGCCGATGAGCTTTACCGAAGAGAGGCCGATTTCATTGGGGCGGAAAGGGGAGCGGGTGGCAAAGACGCCGATGCGTGTATTGCCTCCCAAGCGGGGCGGGCGCACCGTGGGGGACCAGCCCTCCCGCAGGGCCTCGGAAAATTGCCAGAGAAGCCAAATGTGAGAAAAATCCTCCAGCCCCTTAATGGCATCAATATTTCGATATGGAGGCTCAAAGACGATATCTGCCTTGGTTTTTACCAATCCGCTCTGCCGAGGAATTCCGAATTTTTCATTGAAATCCGAGCGGATGCGGGCAATTATTTCAAGTTTCATGAAAATCTCCTAAAAGATAAATTGAACCAGCGCCATATAGCAGATGGTTCCTGCTGCAATGGAAAGGAGCATATTCCTTTTCCAAAGATGCAGGCCGATGATCAAAGCGATGGAGAGCAGCTCCGGCAATCCATGGCTCCCTGATAGCAGGGATACATCCTTTAGGCAATAGACCACCAGCATCGAAAAGATGGCGGCGGGCAAAGCCTTGCCTAAATATTGAATGTAGCGGGGTGTTTTGCCCTTGGAAAAGATCAAAAAGGGCAGAAAGCGGGTGAGCATGGTGCCCAGCGCACAGATGGCGATGGTGATGATTTCTTGGCTTAATGTCATTGGAGGCCACCTGCTTTCTCAATGGGCTTTTTGAAAAGGGTCAGCCCCGCTAAAATGCAGATCATGGTAGGAAGCAGGAAGGAATCTGCCCCAAAGCCGAGCAGGCAGAAAACCGAAGCGATCAAGCCGATCAAAGCGGTAATATGCCGCTTTTCCTTCAGCCATTGCTCCAAAAAGATGACGACAAACAGAGCGGTCATGACAAATTCAAGCCCTTCTGTATTGATGGAAATGATCGATCCGAAAATACCGCCCAGGGTCGCTCCCGCCACCCAATAGAATTGATTCAGAAGGGTTACGAAAAACATAAACCAGCCTCTATCCGCATCCTGCGGGATCGAAGCAGAATAATTGATGGAAAAACTCTCGTCGCACATCCCGAAGATGAGGTAAATCTTTTTCCAACCGGTATTTTTATATTTTTCCAGCATGGAGATGCCGTAGAAAAGATGGCGGGCTTGAATCATCAATGCCATCAAAAACGTCTGTAAAGGGGCAAAGCTTCCCAAAAGCATGGAGACGGCCACAAACTCCAGCGAGCCGCCGAAAATGGTAAGCGCCATCAGCATGGGGTAGAGAAAGGAAAAGCCTAAAGAGCGCATATAAAAGCCATAGGAAAAGCCCAAAAACAGAAAGCCGGTCAGAATCGGCAGTGTCTGAGGGAGAGCGGCTGAAAAGGAGCGCTTGATGATGGTGGATCGGCTCATTTTTCAGCCTCTTCTGCGATAGAGGCGGCCAATTCCAGCGCATCATCGATATGGGGGAGAAAATGCTCCTTGCCCACACGCTCAATAAAGCCTGCTTTTTCCATGGTATGCATCGGCTGCTCATTGACATGGGAGAAGATAATGGCGATATTTTTCTTGGCACACCGCTGATAGAGGGCTTCCAGCGCATTCATGGCGGTGGCATCAATGGCCGAAACGCTGCGCATCCGCAGCACCAAGCAGCGGGTGAAGCTTCTGAGGCTGATTTCGGCGATGCGGTCGGCCGCGCCGAAAAAGAGAGGGCCGCTGATCTCATAAATCCGCACGCCCTTGGGCACAGGGCGCAGGGCATGGGTATCATCCCATTCCTCTTCGGTATAGGCCCAGCTGCGTACCGAGGTCTCGTCGCTCATCCGCTTCATAAAAAGAATGCAAGCGGCCACAAGGCCCACCACGATGGCGACTACCAAATCGAAGATGACCGTCAGCAGGAAGGTGATGACCAAGACAAAGATATCGCTCTTGGGCGCAGTCTTAAGCAGACGGACAAAAGGCCTCCATTGGCACATATTATAAGCCACATGGAAGAGAATTGCCGCAATAACCGGCATGGGAATCAGCGCCGCATAAGGCATCAGTAAGACCAAAATCAGCAGTAAAACAAGGGCATGAACCATTCCGGAAACGGGGGTCTTGCCGCCGCTTTTGATGTTGGCGGCGGTGCGGGCGATGGCGCCGGTGGCGGGGATTCCGCCGAAGAGGGCAGAGCCTAAGTTGCCGATTCCTTGAGCCACCAGCTCGGCGTTGGAGCGGTGCTTGCTATTGGTCATGCCGTCTGCCACTACGCAGGAAAGCAGCGATTCGATGGCTGCTAAGATGGCGATGGTGAAGGCATCGGGAAGAACGGCGCGAATCAGCCCGAAATCAAAGCCGGGCAGGCGGAAGGCGGGGAGGGCGCTGCTTACGGTATAAAGATCGCCGATGGTGTTGACCTCCAGAGAAAAGCCCTTTACCAGCCCGATCCCGATCAATACAGCAATCAGGGAGCCGGGAATCTTATTGAGATAGGGGATCTTCGGCCAAAAGATCAGCACTGCAAGGCTTAAGAGCCCAACTGCGACTGCCCAAAGATTGACGGTATTAAAATGATGGATCACCGCCTCCACCTTTTCGATGGTTTCGATGGGAGCGAGACCCTTGGGGTAGGTGAGGCCGAAAAAGTCCTTCAGCTGCCCCACCAGAATGGTAACGGCGATGCCGGCGGTAAAGCCGGTGGTGATGGTATAGGGAATGAATTTGATGAGGCTTCCCAATTTGAAGATCCCCATCAGGATGAGAAGGATGCCTGCCATCAAAGTGGCAATCATCAGCCCTTCCATTCCGTTGGCGGCCACAATCCCTGCCACAATGGTAGCGAAGGCGGCGGTGGGACCTGCGATCTGCACCTTGGATCCGCCGAAGAAGGAGATCAAAAAACCTGCCACAATGGCGGTATAGAGGCCTTCCTCAGGCCCAACCCCCGAAGCCAGCGCCAAGGCGATGGAGAGAGGCAGGGCAATGATGGCCACAATGATTCCTGCAATGATATCGTTGATCAGCTGCTTTCCGGTATACCCTTTGAGGGATGAAAAGAGCATAGGTTTGAGTTCTTTCATAATTTCCTCCTATATAATTTTAACAGAAAAATTATAGTCCCCCTTTGCCTGTGAAGTCAAGAGAAATCTTGCGTCAGACTTGCTTTTTAGGAAAAAAAGAGTATAATCAATAAAAGGGAACGTTATGGAAAAGAGGATGAATTTTGAGCTATTCTGTTTATGAGCGAAAAGAAGATTGCTGCGGTTGCACCGCTTGCATGAATATCTGCCCCAAGGGGGCTATAACCATGCAGGCAGATGAGGAGGGCTTTCTTTATCCTGAAATAGATGGGAAACGGTGCATCGAATGTGGTCTTTGCAAAAAAATCTGCGCTTTTCAGAAAGAGGAACTTTCCTTGGAAGAGATGCCGCAAGTTTATGCGGTAAAGGCATCGGATGAGATCCGCCGGCAAAGCTCCTCCGGAGGATGTTTTACCGCTTTTTCCGATGTAATATTGCAAAAGGGCGGAGCGGTTTATGGCTGCGCCTTTGATGAAAAGCTCAAAGCAGAGCATATTCGCGCGGAAAATGAGCGGGAGAGAGACCGCTGCCGCGGCTCTAAATATTCCCAAAGCGATCTCGGAACTATTTTTTCAAGCGTGAAAGAAGATCTCAAAGCGGGCAGAGAGGTGCTCTTTACCGGCACCACCTGCCAGACTGCCGCTTTGCGGGAAGTTCTTTCCGAGCAAGAGCAGAAAAATCTTTATACGGTGGATATCATCTGCCATGGTACCCCCTCACCGAGGCTTTTTGCGGATTTTATTGAATATATCGAGCAAAAGCGCAATAAGAAGGTAAAAGCTTATTATCATCGCCCGAAAGACCTTGGTTGGCGAGGCGGGGAGAAGTTGATCTACGCCGATGGTAAAAAAGAAAGCCGGACAACCCTTGTGGATGGATGGCGCAATATCTTCTATGGAGATCTTGCCCTTCGGCCATCCTGCTATCAATGCCGCTATAGCAATCCTTGCCGCCCTTCGGATATCACCATTGCCGATTTTTGGGGAATTGAGGGCTATGCCCCCGAATTTTCCGATGCCTTAGGGGTTTCCTTGGCGCTGGTCAGCAGCGAAAAAGGGCGTCGGCTTTTTGAGGCGTGCAGATCTTCGCTGCAGATAATAGAGCGAACCATGGAGGAGGCGGTGGTGAAGAACCCCAATCTGAAGGTGCCGACCGCCCGCCCTGCAGCGAGAACGCAATTCTGGGCTTTATATAAGGAGGGCGGATTTCCGGCGATTATGCGGCTCTATGGCAAGGATACCTTGAAACAAAAAATCAAGTATGCAATCAAGGCAATAATGAGAAAATGCGGCCTTTTTGCATTGGCTAAAAAAATCTTGAAGAAATAAGAGGATATCCATCTGTGGGCAACCGCTTGCAGATGGATATTTTGTTTGGATAACCCTTGAAAAATCAAGGCAAAGGTGGTATACTGATGCAGTAAGAGGGTGATCAAAATCGATAATAATTTTTTGGGAGCGGGTATCGCATGTCTTGCGGGCGTAGGAATTGCCGCAATTAATTATGCAGTTGCCCGTTTTATATTGAAAAAATATCCTGATCAATATGCTGTCGGCCAGCTGATTCGTCAGGTGCTGCAGATCGGATATCTGCTTCTTCTTTATTTTGCAGGGGCATATCTTCCGTGGGATCGCGTCTGGCTTTTGGTGGGCGGAGCATTGGGGCTTACGTTGCTGATGCCGCTCTTCACTTATCGCTTGCTTAAGCTGAATGGCTCGGGAAAGGAGGATGGATCTGATGGGTGAAAAATCGAGAGTGCTGTTTCGCTTGTTTGGCATTTTGGATGTAACGGGCGAAGTGGTTGCCATGTGGATCTTGCTGGCGCTGATTACCATAGTAGCGCTGATCGTTAAATTTCATTTGAAGGAGCGCCCCGGCCGATTCCAGAATATGATTGAGGCAGGGGTGGAATATCTGGACCATTTTCTCGGCGATATTCTGGGAGAGAAAAAAGCCCGCAAGCATTTTACCTTTCTTTCCTCGCTCTTTATCTTTATTTTGTTTGCCAATTATACGGGCTTGATCCCCGGCGTGGGGCTTTCGGATTATGTGAAAGCGCCTACCGCCTCCCTTTCGGTTACGGTAGGGCTTGGCGTGATCAGCTTTGTATTTTTGCAATATGTAGGCTTGCGGCATAGCGTAAAGGGCTATTTTAAGCGTTTTATCAGCCCGATGTTCTTTATGCTCCCGCTGATTTTGCTGGATGAATTTATTAAGCCCGCCTCTTTGGCGCTGCGTCTTTTCGGTAATGTATTTGGAGAAGAGATGGTTACCGAAGAGCTCTATCATATATTCCCCATCGGAATCCCCGTGGTGATGATGGTGTTATCCATCCTTTTCTGCTATCTGCAGGCCATGGTATTCACTATGCTCACCTCGATCTATCTCGATGAGATGACCGAAGAAGAATAAACTATATTTATAAAAAGGAGAATTTCAACATGACTTCCGGACTTATTGCTATCGCTGCTGCTATTGCTATCGCTGTGAGCACCATTGCACCCGCCTTGGGCCAGGGCCTGACCGCCAAGAGCGCAATGGAGAGTATTGCCCGCCAGCCCGATGCTGCCAAGGAGATTCGTTCTACCCTGATCATCGCTTTGGCGCTGATGGAGGCGCTGACCATCTATGGTCTGCTGATCGCTTTTATGCTGGTGGCAAAGGTATAATAGGTGCTTTATGACCATTCAATTGTCTGTTACAATATGGACCATCATCTGCTTTTGCTTGCTGATGGTGATCCTTCATCACCTGCTCTTTAAGCCGGTCCTTCAGCTGATGGATCGCCGCAAAGAGAAGATTGCGGCGGCCGCCGCCAAAAAAGAAGAATATGAGCGGCTTGCTGCAGAGCATGAGGCAAAGCTGATGGAGCAGCGCCAAGCCGCTCATGAAAAGCGCCAAAAGCAGATGAAGGATGCCCTTGAAAAGATTCGTATCGAAAGCAAGCTTGCGATTGATGGTGCAAAAAAAGAGCGAATCCGTGAGCTGGATTATAGCCATGCCAAGGCCGATGCGGAGCGAAAAGAGATCCTGCAGGTTCTCAGCGCCCATGGGCCTGCTCTTGCGCGCTCTTTTGCCGAGTGTTTGACAAAGGACTGATAATATGGAAATTCAATATGTAATTATCAATTTTCTGATCCTTGCAGGGATCATCATATTGTTTTGCCGCAAGACCATCATCGGTCTTTTCTCTACCCGCCGCCAGAAGATTTTGAGAGAGCTGGATGAGGCAGAAGCGCAGGAAAAGGCAGAGCTGCCCGAATTGCCTGCTTCGGAGCCTTTGGAGGCCTCTCTTCCCGAATCCCAAAAGGTGGCGGAAGAGCGCCTTGCTGCGGAGAAAAAGCTTGCGCGGATGAAGGCCTTTGGAAAGCGGGAATGTGATGAGATTCATCGCATTATGATCGATAAGGTAAAAAAAGAATTTTTCAAAGTGCTGGAAAAGAATGTGGAAGAGGTTTTCTCCAAGGAGCCCTATCTTTCTAAAATGAGAGAAAAAGAAGGAGCGATCGTAGAGAAGATCTTGGGGATGATTAAGCTTACTCCCGGAGATATGGCATATCTAAAGCGCCATGATGTGCTTTATGTTACGATGATCTCTGCCCATCCCCTTGATGAGGCTTTGGTGAAGCGGGTGGACGAGGCTACTACAGCCCTTCTGGAAACGGTGGGTGGAAAAACCTCCCTTTGGGTATTGCAGGAGCCGAGCTTTATCGGCGGTCTTCGTCTGCGTATCGGGGATACGGTCTACGACGGGACCGTGTCCGAAGAATTGTATCAATTTGAAAGCGGCATTAAAAAGGAGCCCATTTCCTCCGAAGAAGCCGCGAAAGAGGTCTTGGCGGAGTTTTCCCAAAAGGCTTGCTCTGTTGTGCCGAAGATTCATGTTTATCAGCTGGGCCGTGTATTGCAGGTATCCGATGGAATCTGCTGGATGGACGGTTTGGCAGATATCATGTACGGTGAGGTTGTGGAATTTGAATGCGGTGAGCGGGGGATGGTGCTGGATATTCAGCCCGACCGAATCGGCTGCGTCATCTTTGGTGAATATGAAAATATTGAAAGCGGCAGCAAGGTGCGCCGCGTGGGCAGAATCGCAGCGGTGCCGGTAGGTGAGAGCTTATTGGGCCGCGTGGTGGATGCAGTGGGCAATCCTGTGGACGGAATGGGGCATCTTTCCTATTCCGAGACCCGCCCCATAGAGCATCCGGCCCCCGGTATTCCCGATCGTGCCCCCGTCGGCAGGCCGCTTCATACCGGTATTAAAGCTATTGATGCTTTGGTTCCCATCGGCCGCGGCCAAAGAGAGCTGATTATCGGCGATCGGCAGACCGGCAAGAGCGCCATTGCCTTGGATGCTATCATCAATCAAAAAGGAAAAGATACCATCTGTATCTATGTGGCTATCGGCCAAAAGGAGACCTTTGTTGCCGAGATCAAGGAACGCTTGGAGCAGCAAGGCGCCATGGATTATACCATTATCGTGGCGGCGAATGCCTCGGGATCTGCTGCAACGCAGTATATCGCGCCCTTCTCCGGCACAGCCATGGCAGAATACTTTATGTATTCGGGAAAGGATGTATTGATCATTTATGACGATCTTTCCAAGCATGCAGTGGCTTATCGCGAGCTTTCCCTTCTGCTTCACCGCCCCTCCGGCCGTGAGGCTTATCCCGGCGATATCTTCTACCTTCATTCCAGATTGCTGGAGCGCTCGGCGCAGCTTTCTGAAAAATTCGGCGGCGGCTCCATTACTGCTTTGCCGATTATTGAGACCTTGGCAGGGGATATCTCGGCTTATATTCCTACCAATGTGATCTCTATTACCGATGGTCAGATCTTCTTGGAAAGTGAACTTTTCCATGAAGGGCAACGGCCGGCGATCAATGTGGGCCTTTCTGTCTCTCGCGTGGGCGGTGCTGCCCAGACCAAACTGATGAAGCAGATGGCCTCCTCCCTTAGAACCAAGCTGGCCCAATATCGAGAACTTGCGGATTTCACCCAGCTTGGCACTGATGTGGATGAGGATACCAAAAAGACCTTGAATGCAGGCGCGCATCTGATGGAAGCGCTGAAGCAAGGCCGATATCAGCCCTTGGAGGATTGGATGCAGGCCTTGCTGCTCTTTGCAGTATCGGAAGGCTATGCGGATGATCTTTCCTTGGAAGAAACGGCGGCCTTTGAGCAAGGGCTGATTGCCTATTTCGGCAAAGCCTGCGTCTCTATTGTGGAGCGCTTGAAAACCGGTGCGAAGGCAGATCAAGCCTTGCTGGAGGAGATTCGCGCGGCCATGGCCTCCTTTTCAAAGAGGGCATAAACCATGGCAGCTATTCAAAGTTTGAAAAAGCAGCTTCGAGGCATTCGTTCCACCCAAAAGCTGGCTAAAGCAATGAAAACCATCTCCACCGTTAAATTTTCTAAATTAAACGGTGTATATAGCGGCTATTCCGCCTATGGAAAGCAATGCGAGCAGATGTATCGGCAGTTTGGTGATGCCTTTTTAGAGATTGTAGGCGAAGGGCAGCCGGATGCGCCGGTCGCGCTGGTGGTTATAGCAGGGAATAAAGGTCTCTGCGGCAGTTTTAATTCGGAAGTGCTGCAGTACGCGAAAAGCCAAGCGGAATTGCTTGGCGCTTATCGGCTGATCCCTTGCGGCAAAAAGGCAATTCAATATTTCAAAACCAAAAAAATGCCTGCTGAAAAAGAAGTGGTCTTTGGTGATGTGCCTTCTATTGAGGAGACATCGCGGCTTCTGGATGAGCTTCTCTTATGGCGAAAAGAAGGCAGAATCGGCAAGATCATGGTGGTCTATCCCCAATATCGGAATATGATGCTCCAGCAGCCGGTGATACGGGAATTTTTCGGCAAAGGCGGGCATGAGGCTTCCAATAGCCTATTTGTACCGGATCAGGCGACCCTTGCGGAGCAGATCGCCCGCAATGTTTTTCATGGGATGTTTTATGAGCTGGTATTGGAATCAGCCTTGGGAGCGCAGGCGGCTACCTTGATGACCATGCGCGCCGCTTTTGATACAGCCACCGACTATTGCACCCGCTTGGAAGGGCAGATCAATCGTCAGCGGCAGAGCGCAGTAACTGCCGATGTCATCGAGACCTCCTCCGAACGGGAGGAATCGTTCTAAAGTGTAATTTTACACCGCGTTTTCGGTGCGATTTTTGAAAAAATGCGTTTCATCAGACGCAGAAAATTAAGTGAGGAATCAACATGGCAAAAGGCTCTAAAGGTATGGTCCTTCGGATCACCGGTCCGGTGGTCGATATATTATTTGATCCCCTTGAACTGCCGGATATTTTTCATGCAGTAACCATTGAGCATAATGGGGAAGAATATGTCTTGGAAGTCTCTCAGCATCTGGGCGACGGCGAGGTGCGGTGTATTTCCATGCATTCTACCGACGGAATGTCCCGCGGGCTGACCGCAGTGGATACCGGCGCCCCCATCAGCGTTTGCGTAGGAAAAGAGACCCTTGGCAGAATGGTGAATGTTACCGGCCGCCCCATTGATCGGGATGAGCCCATCAACGCTTCGGAAAAATGGCCGATTCATCATCCGGCCCCTCGCTTTTCCGATATTGTGGCGGCGGAAGAAATTTTGGAGACCGGCATTAAGGTAATCGATCTGATGACCCCGTATGTGCGGGGCGGAAAGATCGGCCTTTTTGGCGGTGCAGGCGTAGGAAAGACTGTTCTGATCATGGAATTGATCCGCAATATCGCCTTTGAGCATGATGGCTATTCTGTCTTTGCAGGTGTAGGGGAGCGCTCCCGTGAAGGAAATGACCTTTACAATGAAATGAAGCAATCCGGCGTTTTGGATAAGACCGCTCTGGTCTTCGGCCAGATGAACGAGACCGCCGGTGCCCGCTTGCGGGTCCCTCTTGTGGGCCTTACCATGGCGGAATATTTCCGCGAGCATTCTCATAAGGACGCCCTGCTCTTTATTGATAATATTTTCCGCTTCTCTCAAGCGGGCTCTGAGGTTTCGGCGCTGCTGGGCAGAATGCCCTCGGCGGTAGGCTATCAGCCCACCCTTGCCAGCGAGATGGGTAAATTGCAGGAGCGGATTGTATCGACAGGTAATGGGTCTATTACCTCGGTGCAGGCGGTTTATGTCCCCGCCGATGATCTTACCGACCCTGCCCCTGCCACCACCTTCTCCCATTTGGATGCAACGACTGTGCTCTCTCGTAAGATTGTAGAGCTTGGCATTTATCCTGCGGTAGATCCCTTGGAATCCTCCTCTCGGATGCTTACGCAGGATGTGGTAGGCGAGCGGCATTATCGGGTGGCAAAGGAAGTGCAGCGTGTCCTGCAAAAATACAATGAATTGCAGGATATTATTGCCATTCTTGGTATGGAGGAGCTTTCTCCCGAGGATAAGACAGTGGTAAAGCGTGCCCGCCGGATCCAGCGCTTTTTCAGCCAGCCGTTCCATGTGGCAGAGAGCTTTACCGGCTCTGCAGGCGCATATGTACCTCTTGAAAAAACCATTGATGGCGTAGAGCAGATTCTCAGCGGCTGTTGCGATGAAATTCCGGAGCATTGCTTCATGATGTGCGGCACCATCGATGAGGTTTATGCCAAGGCGAAAAAGGGGTAAGATGGTATGAAACTTTCATTAAAGGTTATTACGCCCCAAGGCGTCCTTGGCCCCTTTGAATGTGATTCGGTGCATCTTACGATCTCGGATGATCTGAGCGGAAAAGGCGGCGGAAGCTATGGCATCCGCCCGGGGCATACTAAGGCGTTGCTCTCCCTTCAGGAAGGGCCGCTGGATGCTGATCTTGAGGAGCAATGCGTATTTTTTGCAAAGGCAGGGAGCGGCTTTGCTTCCATTGAGCAAAATATAGTAACGGTTGTGGTAGAAACCTGCCAAATTGAATCAAAATAAAAAAGACCCAACGGGTCTTTTTTATTTTGATTGATCATTGATAATCGGGCGATCCTCGGGGGAAGCGTAATCGGCGGTATTGGTGGATTTTCCTTGCCGATGAAGGCCGTTATTCAGCGCAGCGCTGATGAAATAATAAATGACGGCAAAGAAGGGGACGCCGATGACCATGCCGAGGAAACCAAAGATTCCGCCGAATAAAAAGATGGCAAACATAATCCATAGGGCGGAAAGATTCATCTGCTTTCCTTGGATGCGGGGGTTGAGGATATTGCCGTCCAGCAGCTGCAGGATCACCGTATAAAGGATATACCAAAGCAGGTAAGAGGGCTTTACAATCAGGATGATCAGCCCCGGCGGGACAGCGCCGATCCAAGGCCCGAAATAGGGAATGGTATTGAAAATACCGATAATAAGCGCATTTAATAAGGCGTAGGGGAAGCCGAAGATGGTCATAAAGAGATAGGTTACAATCGCCACAATCAAAGAATCCAGCAGCTGAGCAGTGATAAAATGCAGGGTCTTTTCATGGGTGATGGATCCCACCAGCAATACTCTTTGGATTCGCTCCTCTGTCTTAAAGAAAAAGCTGATAATCATCTTGCATTTTGCAATCAGCTTTTCCTTTCCTGCCAAAAAGTAGATGGAGATAATCAAGCCGATAAAGAAATTCATCAGCCCGCTGCCGATTTTGATGGTGGTATTGGCAAGGGCAGGGAGCAGGCTGCCTAAATACCCCGAAAGAGAGGCAACCGCTTGCTTGATCAGCTCGCCGATCTGCAGGGAATATTGCTGATAGAATTCATTGACGCTCGGATGAGCCTCAATAAAGCGGATGGCTTTAGCGGAAAAGGCGTTATAGTAATCCGGAATTCCGTTTACCAAGCTTGTAATATTGGAAAGGAGCTGAGGCAGCAGGTAGGATAGCATCCCGCCCAGGAGAAGCAGCACTGCCAAATAAGCCACCAGCAGAGAATAGGTGCGCTTCTTTCCGGCATTTTTAACCTTCTTAAATACCTTATTTTCCAGCAGATTGATAAATGGATTGATCAGATAAGCAATCACAAATCCCACATAGAAGGGGATAAACAAAGAAAGTAATTTTCGGAATCCGCTCCATACTGTATTGAAATTGAGCAGAAACATAATGAAAAGTGCCGCCGCTGCCAGCACCAAAAAATAGCAGATGCCGCGGTCTTTTAATTCCTTGGACGGTTTGTATTTCATGGTTTTTTCACCTCGCCTCATTATTATACACGATATTTTTTGTTTTTACAATACAACCTTGCGCGTAAAATGATTTTATGTTAGAATAATAATCATCATCATTGAAAGGAAGCGAATCATGATTTTATTACCCGACCATCTTCTCCCCGATATTCTTCATCTGACCGATGAATTTTTAGATCGGCAGAAAATTCAAGGGATTATCTTTGATATTGATAATACTTTGGTAGGCTATCATACCCCTGAGCCTACTGATGAAGTGAAAAAGCTCCTTGCCCACCTGCGGGATCGGGGCGTAAAGCTTGCGATTGCTTCCAATAATAAAAAGAGCCGCGTGCGGCGTTTTGCGGCGGATCTTGGGATGGCGGCCTATCATCGCAGCGCAAAGCCTCTTCCCATTGTCCTGCATCGTATTTGCAAGGATTTTGCGCTGCCCCAAGAAAATATCGCTTTGGTGGGGGATCAGATCTTTACCGATGTATGGGGCGGAAATTGGGCCGGTTTGCAGACGATATTGGTGGAGCCGGTGGATGTGCTGGAGAATAACCTTTTCTTTCGGATCAAGCGGGCGCTGGAAGGCCCGATCATCGCTCGTAAAAAGAGGGAGGAAAATCATGATTAAATTCGGACCGGGCGGAAATTGCGAATGGTTTAAGGCGGAGGGCAATAAATCTTCCGATCAAATGCCCGCCTTTTTGGATAAGATCGGCCTTGATGCCTATGAGGTGGAATGCGGCCGCGGAGTAAGGATGAACCCTCAATCGGCCGATCGCCTGCGGGCAGAAGCGGAAAAATACGGCACGCTTCTCTCGGTCCATGCGCCTTATTATATTTCGATGTCTTCCTTAGAAGAGGAAAAGCGAAAGGGGAGCGTGCGGTATCTTTTGGAGACGGCCGCCCTTGCCAAGCGTATCGGAGCAACGCGCATCATCTTTCATTCCGGCTCCTGCGCCAAGCTTTCTCGGGAGGAGGCGGTCCGTCTGGCGCTTGATACGTTGCGGATGGCCATCGATGCTTATAAAGCCGAAGGATATGAGGATTTGATTTTATGCCCCGAGACGATGGGGAAGATCAATCAGCTGGGCTCCTTGGAGGAGGTTATGGCACTCTGCTCTTTGGATGATCGGCTGCTTCCCACCATCGATTTTGGCCACCTCAACGCAAGGGAGCAGGGGAGATTCTTTTCTGCTGCCGATTATGAGCAGGTTCTCGATGTGATGCAAGATGGCTTGGGCGAATGGCGGAGCAAAAATTTCCATGCTCATTTTTCCAAGATTGAATATACCCAAGGGGGCGAAAAGCGGCATCTGACCTTTGAGGATCAGATCTATGGTCCTGAATTTTCTCCGTTGGCTGAGGTTTTGGTCAAGCGAGAGGCTTCGCCCATTATTATCTGTGAATCGGCGGGGAGCCAGAGTAAGGATGCCTTGGAAATGAAAAAGATTGCACTTTCAATGAAAAAATAGCGGGATTTCGCAAAAATAGGAATATTTTACTTGAAAAATCAAGAGGAATCATGTAAAATAAACTTTAGTATAAAAAAGAAAGGAAATTAGGAACTATGTTAACTGCAGGCGATTTCAGAAACGGCGTTACCTTTGATATGGACGGTCAGGTTTTTCAGGTCGTTGAATTTCAGCATGTAAAGCCCGGTAAAGGTGCTGCATTTGTCCGCACCAAATTCAAGAATGTCATCACCGGTGCTGTGGTGGAGAAGTCCTTCAACCCCACCGATAAGTTTGAGGAAGCTACCATCGATCGTAAGGATTATCAGTATCTTTATCAGGATGGCGATCTCTATTATTTCATGGATATGGAGACCTATGATCAGTTGCCTTTGGGCGCAGATAAGCTGGGCGAGGCTTTCAAATTTGTGAAAGAGAATGATACGGTAAAGATCATGTCTTATAAAGGCAACGTATTCGGCGTAGAATGCCCCTTCTTTGTAAAGCTCTATGTTACTGAGACGGAGCCCGGCGTTCGCGGCGATACCGCCACCAATGTTACCAAGCCCGCCACTTTGGAGACCGGCGCTGTAGTAAAGGTGCCCATCTTCATCAATGAAGGCGAGCTGATCGAGATCGATACCCGCACCGGCGAGTATATGGGTCGTGCAAAAGAGTAAGGAGAAAAGCCATGTTAGAGAAGGTTGCTTATATTAAAGGCCTGATGCAGGGCATGAAGCTCAGCGAGAATGATCCTTATAAGGAGCTCTTTGAGAATATTGTCGATGTATTGGATGATCTGGCTGCTTCCGTAGCAGATCTGGAGGATAATATCAACGATCTGGATGATTATATCACCGAGATCGATGAGGATCTGGAAGCAGTAGAGGATTTCCTCGATGAAGAGTATGATGAGGAGTGCGATGAGGATGATTATTATACCATCGTATGCCCCACCTGCGGCGAGGAATTTTCTGTAGACGATGAGGTTGCAGAGCTTGGCAAGATCAATTGCCCCAATTGCGGCGAGGATCTTGAATTTGATCTCAACGACCTTGAATGTGAGTGCGGCTGCGATTGCGAGGAATGTGATTCCGAGGAGTGCGGCGAGTAAAATGCATGAAAGAGGCTCTATCTGTTTGATTCAGATAGAGCCTTTCTTTTTATTCACATATCTACGAATAGTAGAAAATATGATAATATTTATGATTATCTCTACTATAATCATTAACAAACCGTAGGTTTACAAGAAGGTAACGTTCAGTTATAATTAAATTAGAAAATTCGGAGGTGAGTGAATGGACGCAAAAATTGTAGGCGCAACTATAGCCGCCCTGCGTAAGCGTGCAGGGAAAACCCAAGCGGAGCTGGCAGCCGCGCTGAGTGTCAGCGATAAGACCATTAGCAAATGGGAAGGGGGCCATGGCTATCCTGAAATCACCCAATTTCCCGCCTTGGCCAATCTTTTTGGCGTTACGGTGGATTATCTGATGAGCGGAGAGCGTAAGGGGATTGCCATTGCAGGCAATATTCTTTTGGATCAAATCAAGGCGATTGATGAATATCCCAAGGAGGGAATGCTTTGCAATATTTCCTCTATTTCCCGCTCTGTCGGCGGGTGTGTGCCCAATACTGCCATTAATCTTGCGAAGATTGACCGCAGTATTCCCATTACAGCCTACGGCCGGATCGGTGATGATGAGCAAGGCCGCTATGTGGCGGGGCAGATGAGTGCTTATGGCATCAATGTGGATAAGCTTTGCGTGGATTCCGATGCGCCCACCAGCTTTACCGATGTAATGAGTGTCCGTGGGGCAGAGCGTACCTTCTTCCATGCAAGAGGCACCAACGCGCTCTTCGGGCCGGAGGATGTGGATCTTTCTACCTTGAATTGCAGCATGTTTCATATCGGATATATTCTGCTTTTGGATCGTTTCGATGCGGAGGATGCAGAATATGGTACGGTAATGGCTCGCTTCCTTCATGATCTACAGGAGCGCGGGATCAAGACTTCCTATGATGTGGTCAGCGATAGCGCCGGCAATTATAAGGCTAAGATCGTACCCGCCATGAAATATACCGATTATGCCATCTCCAATGAGATCGAATGCTGCACAGCATGGGATCTTGATCCGAGAAATGCGGATGGATCTTTGAATATTGAGAATATTCGAAAAGCCATGGAGCTTGCTGCCGAGGCAGGGGTGCGGGAGAAGGTGATTGTCCATTGCAAGGAGGCAGGCTTCCTGCTCAATGCCGTAACCGGTGAATTCACCATCGTACCTTCTTTGAAGATCCCCAAAAGCGAGATGGTGGGCAGCGTAGGCGCAGGAGATGCCTATTGCTCCGGCTGCCTCTACGCCATCTATAATAAATTGGAAGACGCTGAAATTTTGAAATTCGCATCTGCTGCCGCTGCTTGCAATCTTTTTGCCGCCAATGCAGTGGACGGAATGCGCACCAAAAATGAAATTGCAAAAATGGAAGAGAAATACGGGAGGTTGGAATTATGAAAAAGAGCACCTATGATCTGCAGGTAAAGAAGGCTCTTTCATTCTATGAGAAGGCAGGAATTGTCCTCTCTGAGGAAGAGAAAAATAATGTGGAGGTCGCCGATTTTGGGCTGGACCGTGTGGAAGAACTTGGCTTGCAGCTGGTGGTTTATATTAATACCGAGCGCGTCTGCGCCAAGGAGATGGTGCTGGAGCCGTTCCAGACCTGCCCTGAGCATCGCCATGTCCCTACCGCAGGGATGGACGGGAAGGAAGAAACCTTCCGTTGCCGCTATGGTAAGGTTTATCTCTATGTGGAAGGGGAAGGCAAAAAAGAGGACATTCAAGGCAAGATCCCCTTCAGCCCCGTTACCGTATTCCATGAGGTGGTCCTCAATCCCGGTGAGCAATATACCATCTATCCCAATACGCTCCATTGGTTCCAGGCAGGGGAGGAGGGTGCTGTGGTGTCTGAATTCTCTACCAAGAGCACCGATGAGACCGATGTATTCACCGATAAAAATATTATAAGAGAAACCAAATTAGAAGGTTAAGTTAAACCGCCCGATTTTCCTTAAAATCGGGCGGTTTTTATTTGACTTGTTTCTTTAATTGCAGTATAATAAATAAGATATTAAATGAATGAGGAAAACCATGCTGCAAAGTGTTTTAGAAGAAAAATTGAATCAGATGAATGAACGTCAGCGGGAAGCGGTGGAATATACCGAAGGCCCGTTGCTGATTTTGGCAGGCGCGGGCAGCGGAAAGACAACCGTCTTGATCAATCGGATCGCCTATTTGCTTTCTAAGGGGCTCTGCGCTCCCTATCATATCCTTGCCATTACCTTTACCAATAAGGCGGCAAAGGAGCTATGCGATCGCATTGATGCCATGATGGGCCCCGATGCTTTCGGGGTTACCGCCGCCACCTTCCATAGTTTTTGCGCAAGAGTTCTGCGGGCAGATATTGCCGCAGGCGGAATCTATACCGGCAGTTTTACCATTTATGATGCGGATGATAGCCAGCGTGTTGTCAAGGCGGTCATGAAGGAATTGGAAATCGATGAGCAATTATTAGCTCCCCGCTCGGCGCAAAATGCCATCTCTGCCGCAAAGGATCAGCGGGTTTTGCCTTCGGAATATTGCGCTTATTACGGAAAAGATGTCCGCCATGAGCAAATTGCGAAGGTTTATGCCCGCTATGAGGCGGTATTGCAGGCCTCCAATGCGCTGGATTTTGATGATCTGATCTTAAAGACCGTGGAGCTCTTTGAAGCTCATCCCGAAATCTTGGCAAAATATGCAGGCCGTTATCGTTATTGCATGGTGGATGAGTATCAGGATACCAATCCTTTGCAATATCGGCTGGTCTCGCTGCTCTCCTCTAAATTCGGCAATCTTTGCGTGGTAGGGGATGATGATCAGAGTATCTATAAATTCCGAGGCGCCACGATTGAGAATATTTTGCTTTTTGAAGAGCGCTTTCCCAATGCCAAGGTCATTCGTCTGGAGCAAAATTATCGCTCTACTGCCAATATTTTGGATGCGGCCAACGGGGTGATCGCTCATAATACAAGCCGAAAAGGGAAAACCCTTTGGACAGCGGGCGAAAAAGGCGAGCCTGTCTATCTCAAGCGCCTTTCCGATGATTTTGAGGAGAGCCGCTTTGTAGTAGAGACCATTCAGGATCGGGTGGTGCAGGATGGTGCAAAATTCAGCGATTTTGCGGTGCTTTATCGCACCAATGCGCAATCCAATGCCATGGAGCGTTATCTTGTCAAGAGCGCGATTCCCTATAAAGTGGTGGGTGGTTTTCGCTTCTATGAACGTAAAGAAATTAAAGATATGCTCTCTTATCTGCAGTTGATCAATAATGAGCGGGATACTCTGCGCTTAAAGCGGATCATCAATGAGCCTAAGCGCAAGATCGGCGCTGCCACTGTCTCTGCATTGGAATCCATCTCCATGCAGGAAGGGCTTTCCATGCCGGAGGTTATGCGCCGCGTGGAGGAATATCCTGCCTTAAGCCGCGTTGCCTCTACCTTAAAGGAATTTGCTTCCATGATTGATGGGCTGAAGGAAACGTTGAAGGATACCCCCTTGGATGAATGGATCGCCATGGTGGCAAGAGAGAGCGGCTATACCACCATGCTGGAGCTGGAAGGGACCGATGAGGCCAAGGATCGGCTCAATAATATTATGGAGCTTTGCTCCTCTGCCGCTCAATATCAAAAGGAAAATCCGGAAGGCGGGCTTTCGGGCTTCTTGGAAGAAATCTCGCTGATGACCGATCTGGATCAGCTTGCCGATGATGAAGAGCGGGTGGTGCTGATGACCCTTCATAGCGCCAAGGGCTTGGAATTCAATTATGTCTTTATGATCGGAATGGAGCAAGGGCTTTTTCCCAGCCAACGGGCGTTGGACGAGCCGGACGGGCTGGAAGAAGAGCGCCGCTTGATGTATGTAGGGGTTACCCGTGCAAGAAAGACCCTTTATCTGCTTCATACCCGCCAAAGAATGTTATATGGCCGCACTCAATTTTGCGTGCCCAGCGAATTTTTGAAGGAATTGCCGCCCTTGGTCTGCAAGGATCTGACAGTAAAGACCGAGGATCTCTTCGGCGGCAGCTTTTCCTATACTCCGCGCACTCCGTCGGCGTCTGCCGTTCGGGTGGGGCGGGTCAGCCATGCTGCTACTCCTGCCATCCGCCGACCTGCCCCTGCGCAGGAGGCGGCTCCCTTTGCATTTGAAGTGGGGGATCGGGTGCGCCATAATACCTTTGGAGAAGGCACCCTGCTCAGTAAGACTCCGATGGGCCGCGATCATCTCCTGGAGATTGAATTTGATAAAGTCGGCAAAAAGAAGATCATGGCAAATTTTGCAAAATTAACGAAAGCGTAAGGTGTAAAAAGTGACTAAGATTGATATTTTCAGCGGCTTTTTAGGAGCCGGAAAGACAACCTTGATTCAAAAACTGATGAAAGAAGCCTATCAGGGCGAAAAGCTGGTTTTAATCGAAAATGAATTCGGAGAGATCGGAATCGATGGCGGCTTTCTGCAGGAAGCAGGAATTGAGATTACAGAAATGAATTCCGGCTGTATCTGCTGCTCCTTGGTAGGAGATTTTGGTAAGGCTTTGGAGAAAGTGCTGGAGCAATACCATCCCGATCGTATTCTGATCGAGCCCAGCGGTGTGGGAAAACTCAGCGATGTCATCGCTGCAGTGGCAGATTTGCAGCTTGATGATGTAAAGCTTAATTCCTTTACAACCGTTGCGGATGCTTCTAAATGTAAGATCTATGCGAAGAATTTCGGCGAATTCTATAATAATCAGATCGAGAATGCGGCATGCATTGTATTGAGCCGCAGCCAGAATGTCAGTGAAGAAAAATTGGCGGCTGCAATTAAGCTGATTCGGGAAAAGAATCCCGAGGCTACCATTGTGGCCACCCCTTGGGATCAGCTGAGCGGCCGGCAGTTGCTGGATGCCATGGAGAAAAAGGATAGCCTTGCCTCCATCATGGAAGAACTTCATACTCACCATGAGCATGAGCATCATCACCATCATGAGCATGATGAGAATTGCACCTGCGGTTGCCATGACCACGATCATGAGCATGAGCATCATCACGACCATGAGCATGAACATCATCACGACCATGAGCATCATCATGATCATGGCCCCGATTGCACCTGCGGCTGCCATGATCATCACCATCACCATGCAGATGAAGTGTTTATGAGCTGGGGGAAGGAGACGGCCCGCAAATATACCGCGCAGCAATTAGAGGAAATCTTGGCGGCGCTGGATACCAATGAATTCGGCACCATCCTTCGCGCCAAGGGAATGGTCGCGGGGGAGAGCGGAGAATGGATCTTTTTTGATTATGTCCCTGCCGAGCATAATGTCCGCAAAGGAAGCGCGCAGGTGATCGGCCGCCTTTGCGTGATTGGGGCTGATCTTAAAGAAGAAGCCTTGATGAAGCTTTTTGGCTTGGAGGATGAATGATGGATCAAATTCCCGTATATCTTTTTACCGGCTTCTTGGATAGCGGCAAGACCCGCTTTATTCAGGAAACCTTGGAAAATAAGGATTATAATGATGGTACTCCTACCCTTGTCCTCGTCTGCGAGGAAGGGGAGGAGGAATACGATCTTTCTAAGATGCCCCA
The DNA here is from genome assembly GCA_017436525.1 of Clostridia bacterium. Lineage (GTDB taxonomy): Bacteria > Bacillota > Clostridia > Oscillospirales > QAKW01 > QAKW01. The sequence goes on from JAFSCX010000004.1 coordinate 56,861, forward strand.
TGCCGAGCGAATCTCAATCCAGACCATCGATTCCCCCGAAGAACTCAAAGCAAAGCATCTTCAGCGCTTGGCAAAGGGCTGCCGTGCGCAACGGGTCTTTTGGGAATACAACGGAATGTGGGATAATAATCTGCTGAATGATGCTCTGCCCGAAGGATGGCTGGTGGTGCAGGAATTCTGCTTTATGAACGGCGAGGATATCCTTGTCTATAATGCCAATATGCGAAATTTGGTGGTAGATAAGCTGCAGACTGCCGAAATGGTCATCTTTAATCGGATGGAGGAGCAAGCGGATGTAATGCCTTATCATAAGCTTGTCCGCGGAATCTCTCGCAGAGCCGATATTGTCTATGAAACAAAAGAAGGAAGGGTCATTCCCGATACCATAGAGGATCCCCTTCCCTTTGATATGAATGCTCCCGTAATTGAGATCGAAGATATGGATTTTGCCATCTGGTATCGCGATCTTTCGGAGGAGCTTCCCAATTATGAAGGGAAAACCGTTCGCTTGAAAGGCAGGGTCATTTTAGATGAGCGGAGCGATGGGAGTTTCTTTGTCTTCGGCAGGCAGATGATGACCTGCTGCATTGAGGATATTCAGTTTGCCGGCGTTGCGGTATGCTATCCGGATGCCTTTTCTTTGCGCAACGGGCAATGGGCTACCGTTACCGCTAAAATCAAGATCGGCTATCATGAAGCCTATGGAAGAGAAGGCCCCGTGCTGACCGCGATCGAGTTGGAAGACGCAATCCCGCCTCAAGAAGAAGTTGCCACTTTTTATTAAAGCAAAATTTATTCGCAAAGAGCGAGTAAAATATCGATGCGTTGACTTTTTTTCTTGCAGGTTTATAAATCAGAAAACAAAGGAGAAAATGAATGAATATTTGGCATGATATCGATCCCAAGCGGATCAATCCCGAGGATTTTGTGGCAGTAGTGGAGATTTCCAAAGGTAGTAAAAAGAAATATGAGCTGGATAAGGAAACCGGCCTGATCATTTTGGACCGTGTGCTCTATACCTCTACCCACTATCCGGCCAATTATGGTTTTATCCCTCGCTCTTTCGGAGACGACGGCGATCCTCTGGATGTTTTAGTGCTCTGCTCCGAAGCGTTGGAGCCTCTGACCCTTGTGCGCTGCTATCCCATCGGCTATATCAGCATGCTGGATGGCGGCCGCAACGATGAGAAGATCATCGCGATTCCTTTCACTGATCCCACCTATAATAAATATCAAGATATTACCGATCTGCCTCCTCATATCTTTGATGAGATGGCCCATTTTTTCTCCGTCTATAAATCCTTAGAGCATAAAGAGACCGTTGCCGGCGAAGTACAAGGGCGCCAGGCCGCTGTCAAGGTCATTCAAGCCTCCCTTGATAATTATGTAGAGAATTTTTGCCGATAAAAGGGGCTGTAAAAAAAGTCTGAACCGCAAAAGGCAAGAAAAATACAGGCTCTAAACCGAGTTTCTTCCCCCAAAAGTGAAAGAGAAAGAAAAAATATTGCTGCATTGCAATATTTTTTCTTTTTTATCAGTGCCTTTTGCTACCTTCGAATCGAGCCACTCGGCGTGCGTCAAATGGGATGGAAGCTGCTCCATTCTGGCAAAAGCAGAAAATCCGCTCTTTCCATCCCATTCTTCTTTTCCCCACTAAAACATGTTTTAGTGGGGGCCCCAATATTTCGCCTTCGGGTATCCCGTAACCTTTGGTTACGGCTCGATTTACGAAGGTTTCAAACATTTTTTCCTATCCCCCAAAAAGAGGCTGTGAAAAATCATTTTGATTTTTCACAGCCTCTTTTTTATACAAATACTGCCACAAAGATTCCGCTCAGCACAATGGCGGTGCAGAAAAATTTATAAAGAATGTTTTTCTCCTTAAAGACCAGCCAGCCTGTCAGCACCGTGATCACCACCGAGGATTGCTTGATGACCGTCATCACCGTTACCTCGCTTTGGGGCATGGCGTTTGCTTCAAAAAGAAAGCGATCTCCCAATACCAAAGAGAGGCTCATTAAAGGAATCCAATAGTTGGTTTTTAAGGTGCGCCAGTGAAGCTTTTCTCTTTGAATCAGAAGCACTATCCCATAAATCAAGGTCATGAAAAACATAAACCAAAATTGAAGCTGCGTAGAGGTCATATCCTTCATCAGCACCTTATCCATGGTGCCGGATACGGCATTTAAGAAGCAGTTGATCAGCGCCGCTAAGAGAATGGGAAAGGTCAGGGGCTTTTTGCTGCCTTCCTTTTTGAGATTCACCAAAATCAAGCCTAAGAGGACCAGCCCCATGCCGATGGCCTTGGGCGGGGTCATCCTCTCTCCCAAAGCGAATACTCCTAAGAGGGTGGAAAAGACCATGCGGGAGAGATCCATAATTCCATATAGGCTTACCGACATTTCTTTCAAAGCCGCCATGGCAAACAGCCAGGCGGTGCAGACCACTGCTGCTTTGAGAAAGACATAAAAGATCTGCAAAGGAGAAAGAAGAAAGGCATCCCCCGAGAAGGGGAGCGCCAGAATCAGGCCGATCAGCGTATAGAAAAAGAGGATGACGGTAGAGCTGCTTTTTTTTAAGGCCGCTTTTTTCATTCCTTCGCGGCTGCCTTTCAAAAGGCCGAAGATTAATACATATAAGATCCAAAGCTTTTCCATCCCTCTCCTCCTTTCCTATATTATATTGAAATACCGGCTTGGTTTAATCAGATCTTATTTCTCCAGGATTTCAATGAGCTTCTTGGCATATTCCGCAAAGCCGATGGCATTGGGATGGACAGCATCAGCATAGAAGAATTCAAGATGAGGCACTAATTTATATCCATCGATGATATGGAAGCCTCTCTTTTCGATCTCTTCTTGAATGACGCGGCGGCAATCATCAAAGTTGCCCATCTTTCTTGCCTTTTCTAAATCAAATCGCCAAATAGGCAGGATGCAGTAAACCTCTTTTTCTCCATATGCTTCCTTGATCTGATCCAAAAATCCGGCGCACTCTCGGCGCAGCTCCTCTTGGCTCGCAAAACGGCCGTAGTCGTTGGTGCCGTATGCCACAACGATCGTCTCGGGATCGAAATCAATGGTATCAAAGGAATCTTTCAGATAATAAGCGCCGCCGATGCCGTTGATCACTGAATCGGCATTGAGCTTGCGGGTTACCCGCCATGCATAGGAGGCGCTATCGAACCCTGAATTCCAGCCTTGGGTAATGGAATCGCCGATAAAGAGGATCTTGCGATCATATTGATGGGGGATGAGGGTTGCGCCGTCGGGGAGCTCTACCCATTCTAAAAGTCCTGCCACATCATGGCTGGGGAAGAGCAGCAATACTCTTTTTTCTCCCTTCCCAAGATCGGCATAAAATTCTGTTTCTTCCCCTGCGTTAAATTGCGCAACAGCCAGATCATCCACCAAAAGCTCGAATTTTCCGCTCGGTGCCTTGAATCGGATCCATTCGGCATCGGTATGAAAATCCAGCCGCACACCGGTGCAGCCGGCAGCCCGTTCGCCAAGATCCTCGCGTTCCTTGGACCAGACATCAATCTGCTTTTGGGTGCATTTATAAAAGCGGAGGCCTTTCTCCTCTTTTTCAACTCTTACTGCGCCGAAGGCAATGGATAATATTTTCTCGTTGGAAAGCTTCATTTTATGTTCTCCTTTAGAAAAGGTGGGCAGACGCCCACCTTTTTATTTTTATTGAATGCTGAATAAAAGATCGTAGTAAGTGGGGAAGGGCCAGCTATCAGCAGGGATAATGATCTCCATTTTATCAATGATGGTTCTCAAGGTCTCAAGATCGGTATAGATTTCTTTTCGATAGTAAAGGCCGCGTTCATAGAAATCCTTAATGGTCTTGGCATACTTCCTCTTCTTCTCAAATGCGGTGCAGGTGAGATATAGCTCATCAGCCAATGCGGCAAGTTCTTTGAGCAGCGCTTCCTCCGCTTTGCAGAATAACTTACCAAGAGTCTTCTTCTTGGTAAGAAGCGTTGCAGCCAAGCGGGCTTGTTCGCGGCTTGCGGCGGGCAGGATCTCTCGCTTGATCATAGAATTGAGGGTGCGCGCCTCAATGTTGAGGGTTTTGCAATAGTTATCCACCATGATCTCATAGCGGGAATACATCTCGCCTTCGGTAAATACTCCGTGGCGGGTGAAGAGATCGATATTTTTCTGATGAACAAAGTAGGGCAGCACATCCATTGTAGAATGAAGATTGAGCAAGCCCCGCTTTTCTGCCTCTTTGACCCATTCATCGGAATAATTGTTGCCGTTGAAGATGATTCGCTTATGGGCCTTGATGGTATTCTGAATCAACTGCTGCAGCGCGGCATTAAGGTCGGTGGCTTTTTCCAGCTGATCTGCAAAGTCCATCAAGGTATCGGCAATAATGGTATTGAGGACAATATTGGCCTCGGCAATGGAGGCAGAGGAACCCAACATACGGAATTCGAATTTATTGTTGGTAAAGGCAAAGGGGGAAGTACGGTTGCGGTCGGTGGCATCTCTGGAGAAGCGGGGCAGGGTATGGACACCGCCCTTCATCTCTACCGCATTTTCCGGTGCATAGACCGTCCCGCTTTCGATGGAATCCAAAATGGCATTCAGCTCATCCCCTAAAAACATGGATACAATGGCGGGAGGCGCCTCGCTGGAGCCCAAGCGATGATCGTTGCCTGCAGAGGCAATGGAGAAGCGAAGCAGATCCTGATGCTCGTCTACCGCTTTGATGACAGCGGCTAAAAAGAGCAAAAATTGGGTATTCTCTCTGGGGGAATCTCCGGGCTCTAAAAGATTGATGCCGGTATTGGTGGAGATGGACCAGTTATTATGCTTTCCGCTTCCGTTGACGCCTGCAAAGGGCTTCTCATGAAGCAGGCAGGCCATGCCATGCTTGGCCGCAATCTTTTTCATCAGCTCCATGGTAAGCTGATTGTGATCGGTGGCAATATTGGTCTTGGAATAGACGGGGGCCAGCTCATGCTGAGCGGGAGCCGCTTCATTATGCTCGGTCTTTGCGTAGATTCCAAGCTTCCAGAGCTCTTCATCCAATTCCTTCATAAAGGCCAGAACCCTCGGCTTGATGGTGCCGAAATAATGATCGTCCATCTCCTGCCCTTTCGGGGGGCGGGAGCCGAAAAGGGTGCGCCCGCAAAGGATCAAATCCTTTCTTGCGCGATAAACCTTCTCATCCACAAGGAAATATTCCTGCTCAGGGCCGACGGTGGTAACCGTCTTGGTAACCTCTTCGTTGCCGAAAAGTTTGAGGATTCTCATCGCCTGGCGGTTCACCGCTTCATCAGAGCGAAGCAGGGGTGTTTTTTTATCCAATGCTTCTCCACCGTAAGAATAGAATACAGTGGGGATGCAAAGGGTAGAATCTTTAATAAAAGCATAGGAGGTCGGATCCCATGCAGTATAGCCTCTTGCCTCAAAGGTGGCGCGCAGGCCCCCGTTGGGGAAAGAGGAAGCATCGGGCTCGCCCTTGATCAGCTCCTTGCCGGAGAATTCCATCAATACCCCGCCGCATTTATCGGGGGTGATAAAGCTATCGTGCTTCTCGGCGGTAATGCCGGTCATGGGCTGGAACCAGTGGGTAAAATGAGTAGCACCCTTCTCCAATGCCCAGTCGCGCATGGCGGCGGCAACGGTGCCTGCAATGCTCTTATCTAAGCTCTTTCCGTTTTCAATGGTCTTTTTCAGTGCGTTATAAGCCTCTTCGGGCAGATATTTTTGCATGGCTTTATCGTTGAATACCATGCTGCCGAAAAGTTCGGGGATTTGTCTTGCATCCATAGACCGAAAAAATCTCCTTTTTAATAAATTTATAAAATTATATCACAAAATTTTCGACTTTACAACAGTCAAAAAATATTTTATAATAATAAAAAATATTCGCTTCGAAAGGAGGGGTAGAAATGTTGGAATCTCCCGATCATATTTTGATCGAATTAAAGAAGATGGCGGATGAAGGAAAATTCACCCCTTTTCGGAATATTGCAGAGCATTATGAAGCGGCCGACCTTGCTTGGGCGCTGGGAAGGTTGGACGATCGTTCGTTGGTGCTGGCCTTTCGGATGTTGGGCAAGGAAAGTGCGGCCAAGGTCTTTGTGGAGATGGAGACCGATGAGCAGGAACTGCTGATCGGGGCATTGACCGATCGAGAATTGAGGGCGGTAGTAGATGATCTTTATTTGGATGATGCCGCCGATTTGATCGAGGAATTGCCCGCCATTGTAGTTAAGCGGATCTTGAAGAATACAGATCCTCAGATGCGGGAGCAGATCAATGCCCTTTTGCGCTATCCCAAAGATAGTGCGGGAAGCATCATGACGCCCGAATATATTGCATTACGCCGCACCATGACGGTTGCCGAGGCTTTTGATCGGATCCGCAAAATCGGGTTGGATAAAGAGACGGTCTATACCTGCTATGTGGTTACCAAATCCCGCCGCCTGGAAGGGGTTATAACCGTTAAGGACCTTCTGATGGCGGAGCTGGATGATAAAATTGAATCGCTGATGGAGCGGGATGTGGTCAGCTTCAAGACCCTTGATGATCGGGAAATGGTAGCTCGCGCATTCGATAAATATGATTTTCTTGCTTTTCCCATTACCGATGGAGAAGGGCGTCTGGTCGGGATCGTTACGGTAGACGATGCAATGGATGTATTGCAGGAGGAGACCACCGAGGATATCGAAAAGATGGCGGCCATTTTGCCGGGCGATAAACCCTATCTGAAGACAGGCGTGTTTGCCACCTTTAAGAATCGTATTCCTTGGCTTTTGATCTTGATGATTTCCGCCACCGTTACCGGCCGGATTATTGCCGGTTTTGAGGCGGCTCTTGCGGCGCAAGCAGCGCTGATTGCCTTTATTCCCATGCTGATGGATACTGCGGGCAATTCAGGCTCTCAGGCTTCGGTTACCGTCATCCGCGCTCTTTCGCTGCAGGAATTGCGCTTCGGCGATATATTTAAGGTCGTTTGGAAGGAATTGCGGGTATCGTTGCTTTGCGGTGTCTTTTTGAGTTTGGCAAATTTCATCAAGATCTTATTGATAGATCGGCTTCTTTTCGGCTCGCCGATTTCTATTATGATGGCGGCGGCAGTCTGCCTCACCCTATGCTTTATCGTTGTAGTGGCGAAATTTGTCGGCTGCACATTGCCGATGGGCGCTAAGAAAATCGGCCTTGATCCTGCGGTGATGGCAAGCCCGTTTATTACAACGATTGTGGATGCCATTTCGCTGCTGATTTATTTCGCCATTACGCGTGTTATGCTGGGAATATAAAATAATTGAAAAAACAGCAAAATTTCTCTTGCAATCCATATTTTTATATGATATACTTTTAGGGCTGTAAAAATACTCACACAGCTCTTTGCCCCTTGTTTCGAAAGAAATTTCGGTGGGGTTTGCAGCAGAGAGCTGTGGCGGTAAAAAACAAAAGGAGGAAATAAACATGTCCGTTATTTCTATGAAACAGCTGTTGGAGGCCGGTGTACATTTCGGCCATCAGACCAGAAGATGGAACCCCAAAATGGCAGAGTACATCTTCACCGAGAGAAATGGTATTTATATCATTGATCTGCAGAAGACCGTTAAGAAGGTCGAAGAGGCATACAACTTCATGCGTGATGTTGCAGCCGAGGGCGGCGAGGTGCTTTTTGTAGGTACCAAGAAGCAGGCTCAGGAGTCTATCCGCGAGGAAGCAAAGAGAGTGGGTCAGTATCATGTATCCGTTCGTTGGCCCGGCGGTATGCTCACCAACTTCAATACCATCCGTAAGTCCATCAACCGCTTGAATCAGCTGGAGAAGATGGCTGAGGACGGCACCTTCGATCTGCTTCCCAAGAAGGAAGTGCTGAAGCTTCGTCATGAGATGGAGATTCTGGAGAAGAACTATGGCGGTATCAAAGAGATGAAGAAGGCTCCTGCTGCATTGTTTGTAGTAGATCCCAAGAAGGAGCACATTGCAATCTCCGAGGCTAAGAAGCTGGGGATCCCCGTCGTTGCGATCGTTGATACCAACTGTGATCCCGAAGAGGTCGATTTCCCCATCCCCGGCAATGACGATGCAATCCGCGCTGTTAAGCTGATTGCTGAGACCATGGCCAATGCGATTTTGGAAGGCAAGCAGGGCGAGCAGCTGGCTGATGAGGCCGCTGAGGAAGTTCCCGTTGCTGAATAATCAAGGGAGGAAAAAAGAATGAATTTTACTGCTAAAGATGTTGCCGCTCTGCGTGAGACCACCGGCTGCGGTATGATGGATTGTAAAAAAGCCCTCACCGAGGCAGACGGTAATGTAGATAAAGCAATCGAGCTTCTTCGCGAGAAGGGCCTTGCTGCTCAGGCAAAGAAGGCCAGCCGTATCGCTTCCGAGGGTATGGTTGATACCTATATTAATGAGAAGGTCGGCGTTATCATCGAGGTAAACTCCGAGACCGACTTTGTCGCAAAGAACGCAGAGTTCCAGGCTCTGGTTAAGGGCGCTGCTAAGGCTGCTGCTGATCATAATCCTGCCGATGTAGATGCTCTGAAGGCTTGCAAATTTGAAGATACCGAGTTCACCGTTGAGGATATCCTTCGCGAGAAGATCCTGAAGATCGGTGAGAATATGAACATCCGTCGCTTTGAGCGTCTGGAAGGCAATTGCGTCAGCTATGTGCATGGCGGCGGCAGCGAGGCTGCTATGGTTCTCTTCGAGGGCGATGCTGCTAATGAGGCTGTTCGCGAGGCTCTTCGCAATGTCTGCATGCAGATCGTTGCAATGCATCCCGCATATCTCTGCCGTGAGGAAGTTCCCGCAGAGGTAATCGAGAATGAGAAGAACATTCTTTTGGCTCAGATTAAGAATGATCCCAAGAACGCAAATAAGCCCGAGAACATTCTGGAGAAGATGATCGGCGGTAAGATCGGTAAGTATTATACCGAGAACTGCTTGCTGGAGCAGGCTTATGTAAGAGATGATAAGATCTCTGTAGGCGAATATCTCAAGCAGGTTGGCAAAGAGGCCGGTTCCGAAGTCGCCATCAAGTCTTTTGTTTCCTATGTAAAGGGCGAAGGCCTTGAGAAGAGAGTCGATGATTTCGCAGCTGAAGTTGCCAGCATGAGCAAGTAATTTTAGACCAACTATTAAAAGCGACCTCGGTTTTTCCGAGGTCGCTTTGAAAAATTGAAGGAGAAGGTAACATGGCAGAAAAGGTTATTTCTTTAACTCTGGAAGGAAAAGCAAAGCTGGAGGCAGAGCTTGCCGAGCTGAAATCTACCAAGCGGGAAGAGATCGCAGAGAAGATCAAGGTTGCTCGTTCTTACGGCGACCTTTCCGAGAATAGCGAATATGATGAAGCGAAAAATGAGCAGGCAATTGTCGAAGCTCGTATTGCTAAGCTGGAAGCTACCTTGAAAAATGCAGTCATCGTTGAGGATGAGGCTGCTCAGAAGGTAGACGAAGATCGCATCCGTTTGGGTACTCATATCACCGTATTGGATGTAGAGACCGGCGAAAAAATGGATTATGATATCGTAAGCTCCATCGAGGCGGATCCTATGAACGGTAAGATTTCTGATGACAGCCCCTTGGGTTCTGCTGTCTTGGGTAAAAAGAGCGGCGAGACGGTAGAGGTTGAGGCCCCCATCGGGATCTTGAAATATGAGATCCTTTCTGTAGAAAAGTAATTAGGAGAAGATCAATGGATCAGAATCAAAATCAAAATAATCAGCCCGAGCTCTCCTTGAGCGAGCAGCAGCAGATCCGCCGCGAGAAGCTGGCGGCAATGTGCGAGGCCGGCAACGATCCTTTTGTAAAGACCAAATATGATGTAGACGCTTATTCCACCACCATTAAGGCGGATTATGAATCCTATGAGGAAAAGACGGTCTCCTTAGGCGGCCGTATCATTTCCCGCAGAATCATGGGGAAGGCCAGCTTTGTGGGCTTGCGTGATGGCGAGGGTGATATTCAGCTTTATGTCCGTAGAGACGATGTGGGTGAAGAGGTCTATGCCGATTTCAAAAAATGGGATATCGGCGATTGCATCGGCGTTAAGGGCTTTGTTTTCAAGACCAAGACCGGGGAGATCTCTGTCCATGCGCAGCATATTGAGCTTTTGGCAAAATCCCTGCTGCCCCTGCCGGAAAAATTCCATGGCTTGAAGGATCAGGATTTGCGTTATCGCCAGCGCTATGTGGATCTGATTGTCAATCCCGAGGTGCGCGATACCTTCATAAAGCGCTCTCAGATTTTGCGTGAGATCCGTAATTATCTGGATAATAAGGGCTTTTTGGAGGTGGATACTCCGATCCTTGTTCCTTTGGAGATCGGTGCTTCCGCCCGCCCCTTTAAGACCCATCATAATACCCTCGATATGGATATGTATTTAAGAATCGAGACGGAGCTTTATCTGAAGCGCTTGATTGTGGGCGGTATGAATAAGGTTTATGAGGTCGGCAGAATCTTCCGTAATGAGGGAATGGATACCAAGCATAATCCCGAATTCACCTCTATCGAGCTTTATCAGGCTTATACCGATTATTATGGAATGATGGATCTGGTAGAAGAGCTCTATACCATGCTGGCAGAGAAGATCTGCGGCAGCACCAAGATTACCTATCAGGGCAAAGAAATCGATATGGGTAAATGGGAGCGGCTGACTATGGTGGAGGCCGTTAAGAAATATGCAGGCGTGGATTATTATGATTGGAAATCCGATGAAGAAGCCCGCGCTTGCGCAAAGGAAAAGCATGTAGAGGTTCCCGCTAATGCTACTAAAGGCACTGTCCTTGTGGAGTTCTTTGATGCATATGTGGAAGAGAATCTCATCCAGCCCACCTTCATCTATGATTACCCCGTAGAGAATAGCCCCTTGGCAAAGCGGAAGCCCGAGGATCCCGCTTTCACCGAGCGGTTTGAGTATTTCATCAACTGCACGGAATACGGCAACGCCTTCAGCGAGCTCAATGATCCCATCGATCAAAGAGAGCGCTTTGAGAAGCAGGTTGCTGCTAAGAAAGCAGAGGATCCCAACTGTAATTCCGAGGTAGATTATGATTATATCAATGCTTTGGAATATGGTATGGTCCCCACTGGCGGCCTCGGCTTCGGCATCGACCGCCTTGTCATGCTGCTGACCGATAGCCCCTCTATTCGGGACGTTTTATTGTTCCCCACGATGAAGCCTATCGACTAACAAAATGGACACCCTATGACTGCAAAAGTCATAGGGTGTTTTTTGAATATTAAAAAATATCCTTTGCCGATTACAAGATGAAAAAAACCTTAATACATGCTGGAGATAATTGACTTATAATCAAAATCGGTGTATAATGAACAAAAGAATAACATATTTGTTCTTTTTAATAGGGCAAAGTGCCTTATAATTCGTGAAATGGAGAGATGGTTATGAGTATGCGTAGATTATTGTCATTAGTTGTAGCAATTGTAATGATGTTCAGCATTGTAGGCACGCAGTTGGTTGTTGCAAATGCAATCGGTGAGCCTACCGTTACAGTTGGCAGCGGAACCGGTGAGCGGGGAGAGGATGTAACCTTGACAATAGAGTTATCCAATAATCCGGGCATTTGCGCTGCCCAAATTTGGGTTCACTATGCTGAAGGATTGGTATTAAAATCGGCTACTGATTCCGGCCTTTTAGCGGGCGCCGAATTTGGCGGAGACAAGAATGCCAATCCCTATGGATTATCTTGGGAAGATGGCACCAATGCTGAGAGAGCAGATAATACCGGCAATGGCACATTGGTTACCTTGGTTTTCACCATCGATCCTTCTGCAGAGCTGGGTGATCATGATGTTTCTGTTACTTATGATTCGGGCGATATTTATAATATGGCCTTGGAGGATGTGGATTTCGCGCTTGTTTCCGGAACGGTAACAGTTAATTGCCAACATGTAAATACCGAAATTCGTGATAATGAGGAACCAAGCTGCAATGAGCCCGGTTATTCCGGCGATACTTGGTGCATTGATTGCGAAACCAAGATTGAAGACGGCATTGTCATTTCTGCAACAGGCAATCATGTTGATGCAGACGGGGAGTGGGAGAGCGATGAGACCCATCATTTCCATACCTGCAGTTGCAGCACCGAGTTTGACAAATTCTCCCATGATTATGAGCTTGCCCACAATGAAACCAGCCACTTTGAAAGGTGCACGGTTTGCGGTATAGAAAAAGAGCCGGAAGCTTGCAGCTTTGGGGAATGGACCTATGTAGAAGGGGCGAATACCCATAAAAAAGTTTGCGCTTGCGGCAACTTTAAGGAAGAGGATTGCGATTATGATGCAACCCATATCTCCGGCACCAACCTGCACCAAGGTGTGTGTAAAGTTTGCGAGCATAGTATAGAGAGCGCTGCCTGTAGATTACGCGTGGATGCAACCCTTCCCGATGAGATCGGAGAAATATTTGTTACCACATTCTCCTGCGCGGAGGAGTGCGGCAATGTAACAAATAATCATTGGGTTAAGTATGGCGATATCAGTAATGATGGAAAAATCTCCGTTGTAGATGTTATTTTCATTTTGCAGATTATCGGTGATCTGCGGTCTCCCGATACCGTTTATTGTGAACTGGGCGATGTACATCAAGAAGTCGATGACCCTGCCGGCTTTTTGAATACCATGGATGCTATAGCGCTTCTGCGGTACCTTTTGACTAAATAATATTAATTGCTATTAATAGGAGAAATAATTATGAAAGTATATAAAAGAATTCTTTCGATTGTTATGGCATTGGTGATAACATTTGCGATGATTCCTATTTCGGCAAGTGCCGATAGTGCCCAAGAAATTCAAATAACCGATGGGGAGACCTATACCGGATATATTGGTACTACCCATCAATTGAATGTTGCTTTTTTACCCGAAGGCGCAAACCAAGAATGGCTGTATTGGGAGTCTTCGGATGCAAATACGGTTGAAGTTGATAGTGAGACCGGTGATCTTTCTCTGCGCAAAGTAGGGACAGCGGTTATTACAGCAACATCATCAGACACCCATCTTACAGATTCTATTACTGTCGAAGTTATGGATTGTCCTTCTATTGTAATGGATCAAGAGACGGTTATTTCTGCAACCCCTGAATCAGCTGAATCTATATTTTCTTTTGTGCCGGAGACGAGCGGGGTTTATATTTTCCATTCGTATAATAACCAACACGATACCTACGCTTATTTGTATGATTCGGCGATGAATTATCTCCATGAGGATGACGACGGCGCCGAGTTCGACAATAATTTCAAACTTTCATATGAACTTACTGCAGGTGAGAAATATTATTTCAAAAGCAAATTTTGTGATTCTGAAAATGTCGGCACATATTCTGTCGAATTGAATATGTGCCCTCCGGCCACCTCCATGGAAATCACCAATGCGGAGGATACGCTCTGCTATGTTGGGTTTTCAAATTACTTTGATGTAGTATTCTCTCCCGAGAATGCTGCTGGAGAAGAGGTTATCTGGACTGTTGATGATCCGGAAGCGGCAACCATAAATGGGAATAATATTATTTTTCATAAAGTCGGTGAATTTATCGTTACGGCAACGTCTGAAAGTAATTTTGTAGATTCTTGCACCGTTACTGTTGCTGAGCCTGCTGTGCTTACCAAGGATCAGCCTGTTCGTTTCACCGCTTGCAATGATACAAAGTATATCAAATTTGAACCTACCGAAAGTGAACCATTGCGTATTGATGTCAATAATCCTACAAATGCAGAAAATCTCGGAATGGTTTTATTTGATTCTTCCGGACAGATGCTGGATGAGTCTGTGTATGCTTTGGAGCATGAATTTGAGGCAGGAGAAACTTATTATATCAGAATCGCGGTTTATTCTGAGGAAAGCGGCGAATATGTTGTTTCACTTATGGAGCTTGTCCCTGCAATTTCCATGAGCATTGATAAAGGGGATGCCTATACCGCTTATTTGGGCTCGGAAGTCTATCTGAATGCGATCTTTGCTCCGGATAACGCAATGAGCGAAGAAGTAAGCTGGGAGTCGAATAACCCCGAAGTCGCATATGTTGATGAATATGGTTGTGTTATGCTGATTAAAAAGGGCGTTGCTACCATTACGGCAACCTCTGAGAACAATCTTGTTGCAACCTGCGAAATCACTATTGAGGAATATTCTACCATCGCTTTGGATCAAAGTGAAACGGTGGAGTTGAATATGGATAAACCTGATGCATATTTTTACTTTACTCCGGAAGAGGATGGATACTATGTGTTCTATTCCAATTCTGAGTATGATCCACGCGGATATATTTTTGATACCGAGTTTAATGAACTGAGTTCTAATGATGATGTGGGTGAAAACCATGATTTCAGAGTTGGTTATTTCATGGATGCCGGAACAACCTATATCCTGAAGACCGAATTTTATGATAGCTCGGTTAGTGGAAGCTTTGATGTTGCGGTTGAAAAAGCCAAATATATTACCAATCTTGAAATTCTCTCGCCCCCCGATAAGATGGAGTATGTCGAAGGGCAACTGGACAATTATCTTACCTATGATGGCTTGGCTCTAAGAGCAACCTGGTCGGATAATTCTACAACCGATTGGGAATATGGCCAAGGCGATTACATAGAAGACCAACCGGTATTTCTCAATGTGGATGAAGATGGATTGGTTAATATTTCTTGCGGCGGGCAAGAGGCCTCTTTTACTTTTACGCTTGTAGAGAATCCGGTAGAGAGTATAGAGCTTGTATCCGGTAGTATCACCTTGGTTGAAGAGGTAGGTGGACATGAGGAGAATGGTGTCTACTACTATGATTTTTTCATGCCTTCTGATGTAACTGTAAAGATCCATTATACCGATACCTCTTCAAAAACAGTAAATGTCCATGATAATGTTGATGGTTACCGGTTTAGTTGGTATTTCGATCAATATGAGCACCCTTGGGTATTGGGCGGAGAACAGTATGTTACAATTGAATATCTTGGCGCCAATATAGAGCTGCCGGTAACGATTATTGAAAACCCTGTGGATCATATTGAGCTTGTAAGCGGCACCTCCTATTTCTACATGGAGAATGCTATCGGATATATTGAGACCGAGGCGGATGAGCCCTTTTTCTATTATTATTGCGGCAGTCATAATCATAGCGATGCCGTAATTCGGATCGTATATAATGACGGCCGTCCGGAGGTTGAAGCAAATGTAGGCGATGAAGTTGATGGATTTACTGTTAATTGGCAGGATAATCAATATGATCACCCTTGGGGCGTAGGAGATAATAATCAATCCGCCATTGAGTATCTCGGCTATATGGTCAATCTACCCATCACAGTTAAGGGAAATTCTGTAGAGAGTATTGAGCTTGTATCCGGTAGCATCACCTTGGTTGAAAATGCAGGCGGATATGAAGAGGATGGTATATATTACTATGATTTTTCCATGCCTTCTGATGTAACCGTAAAGATCCATTATACCGATGCCCCTTCAAAAACAGTAAATGTCTATGATACTGTTGATGGTTATTGGTTTGATTGGTATTCCGATCAATATGAGCAGCGTTGGGTTTTGGGTGGAGAACAGTACGCAACGATCGAATTTTTGGGCGCTAAAACCCAAATTCCCGTATCAATCATTGAAAACCCTGTGGATCATATTGAACTATTGAGCGGGACTTCCAAAACCTATATCGAAAATTCTAATGGACGCATTGATGGCCAGTGGGGTGAGCCCTATTTCTATTATTATTGCGATGAGTCTGATCATAGAGACGCTTTGATTAAGATTGTCTATAAAGGTCGAAGAGCGGTATATGCCAAAATTGGGCAGAAGATTAATGGATATCTCGTATCCTGGGAGGATAATCAGTATGAAACTCCTTGGGTTTTGGGGGAGGAGAATCAATCTACTATCGAATATCTTGGTCATACAGTGAATCTTCCGATTACAGTTGAAAAAAGCAAGGTGGTGGGCCTTGAGGTTGTATCCGGCGGCAGTATCACTTTTATTGAAAATGCATATGGATATGAAGAGGATGGGATATTCTATTATAGTTATGAACTTCCCTCCGACCTTATGGTGAAGATCCTTTATTCCAATGATGATTCTAAGATTGTTAATGTTCATGAAACGGTGGACGGCTATTCCTTCAATTGGGATTCTAAGCAGCAAGAGAAGCCTTGGGTTTTGGGCGATGATAATCATCTCACTCTTTCCTATCTTGGCGCTGAAGTAGAGGTTCCTGTATCAATCGTAGAAACCCCTGTGGATTATATTGAGATCAATTCCGCTCCCACAAGAGAATATTTCTATGGTGATGAAACTTATGGATATAATTATGAAAATGGAGATTATGAATTCTATCCCAGTGATATGAAAGGCCTTTCCTTCACGGTATACTATAAGGACGAAAGCGCTAAGACCTTTACTTATGAAGATATCGACGAAGACGGCTATATCAACGGCTATGGATATAATGCGTATTGTGCGGATTGGTATCCCGAAATCGGAGATGTTGTTGTAACCTTTGAATATATGGGTAAATCTGCTGATTATGAGGTTGTGCTGAAGGATACGACTGTTGAATCAATATCAGTTACCAAACTGCCGGATAACCCAATATATTCTGATTATCAATTCTTCCCTGATCTTACCGGAATGGAAATCACCATCACCTATAGTGATCAGACAAACAAGGTGGTAACCTTAACAGAGGAAAATGCAAATTATCAGCACCATTCTTTGAGCGGGGAGACAATTTGCCGAGTTGAGGTCGATAACGATGAATTGTCGATTTATAAGACGGAACATGGCTTAAGTGTTTTCTATATGGGGATTTCTGAGAAAATCTCGGGTGTTGCATTTGAAGCCAAACCAATAGCATCCATTACGCTTGGCGATGTTTCTGCCAATGGCGATGGGATGAGCCTTGATATCGTATATACCGATAAAACCCACCTTTCTTTAGCGTTAGAGCTCGTTGATTTCCATGAATTTGGTGTTTCAAACTGTTCTGCTAACGGAAAGACAGAAAAAGGTTATTTGGATTATATGATTAATACCTACAAGGATGAAGAAGGAAATGAAGAGTATTATACGGTATTTATCTTAGGCGAGGAAATAAATATTGATGCAAATCCGGCCATAATCGGTGATGCCAATCGGAATGGTGAGATGGATGTGCTGGATGCCACCATTCTGCGCAGATATCTTGTCGGCGGATGGGATGAAACCATTGATCCTCTTGCCACTGATATGAATAAGGATGGCGTTATTTCCCTGAAGGATTTCACTCTTCTTTGCAGAGCCCTTGTAAATTGGGGTTCTTGAGTATTCTGCATAATAAAAACGGACTATGGATTTTCCATAGTCCGTTTTGCGTTTATTTATGCATTCTTTTTCTTTCTCTTGTGTTCGATTATCCAGCCGATCAGCATTATAATTGCAAATACAATCAGATACCACACGCAGCCCATACGATGGCTGAAGACGGAAGCGATCACCATAAAGATGCTGCCGCAAAGGGCAAGGATCGGCAGGATAAACCGCCGCCCGATGGATTGATCTTTCTCTTTGCGCATCCATTGGATCAGAATGGGAATATACATCAGATAAATGGTGATGATCGGCAGCTCGGAAGAATCAAAGACAAAGACATTCTTCCATGTCCCCGCAAGGTTGGAAAGATAGAAATAGAGGAACCATGCGGCGGTTACAAACAGCGCAAAAATAGCGGAGTTGGCGGGCATATTGGTCTTGGAATCCAGCTGACCGAAGATCTCGGGCTTGGGGCCTTCCTTCCGATTGGCCAAGGAATACATGCATCTGGTGCAGGCCAGCATCAAACCATTGGTGGTTCCCAGGCAGGAGACGGCAATAAAAAGCTTCAGAATATTACCGAAGACATTGCCGAATATATTGGTGAAGGCAACGGTGGTACCTTGATCGATCAGCTCTTGATTGGTTGTGCCGCCGGCTACGCCGATAAAATAGAAAAGATAAACGGCTACAATGATGATTCCGCCCAAAACCAGCGCCTTGGGCAGATTCTTTTTGGAATCTTTGATTTCGGCATTGATGGAGGTGGCGATGATCCAGCCCTCGTATGCAAAAGCAGTGGCGCAGACAGAGGCAAAGAGGGGGCTCTTGGCGATGCTGTCGACATGAGCAACCGTAGCCATATTATTTTGTAGATTGCCGGAAGCTAAGCCGTAAATCAAACCGACGACCATCATCAAGAGCAAGGGGATCATTTTGATTACGGTCGTAGAAGTCTGGAATTTTCCGGCCAGCTTGGGGGAGAGCACATTCAATGCATAAATGGCGCAAAGATAGAAAAGCGTAAGGGCGATGCACTCGGGCCCAAGCACGCATCCGCCTTGGTCTGCAGGGACAATCAAAGGAAGATTGGGATGGACCGAGAGGATAAATTCCATGGTATAGCGAGCGCTGACCCATGCCAAGACGGAGGTCATGCCGGGGAAATAGATGGTGGCGGAAAACCATCCCATCAGATATCCGTAGCGAGGGCCGACTGTCGCCTCGGCATAATCCACCAAGCCATTTACACGCTCATATTTCTGCCCCATAAAAGAGAAGGTCAGCAAGCATGCAAGCATAATGGCGCCGCCGATAAGCCAAGCAAGGATTCCCAGCGGCATATTCCCGCCGGTTTTCTCGAGAATTGCCTGCGCCTTGAAAAAGACCCCTGAGCCGATAACGATTCCTACCACCATGCAAATAGCGGTAAAAAGCCCGTATTTTCGTTCTAATTTATTTTCCATCTTAAAATCCTCTTTTCAAAAGATAATTTCATTATATATGATTTTTTTCAAAATGTCTACTCTGATTTTCTCTCTTGATAAATAGAAGCAAGCGTGTTAAAATAAATCTATATTATGAGGAAAAGGAGAGCACCTTTTGAATCAGCAGGATTTCTATAAAAAATGGGAGAATTTTTGGTACTATTATAAATGGTATGTGATCGGCGGGCTTTTCTTGCTCTGCGCCATCGGGATTGCCATCGGCAGCTGCGCAGCCAAAGAAAAAGTTGATTTTTATGCTCTTTGCGCGGGGGAACGGATGCCCACTGCGATCCAATCGCAGCAGCTGGAAGAATGGCTGAGCGAAAAGGTCTCGGATGCGAATGATGCAGAAGAGGATCGAAAGCGAGCCTCTCTCATTACGGTCGAGACCACCGATCAATGGAACGGAACCGGCTCTTCGGCAATGCTGGTGCAGGTGAATTCCGGCAAAATGGTGCTTTATATTTTGAGCGAAAGTACCTATAAGATCCTGCATGAAAATGAGGTGCTGCAGGATCTCTCTTTTGCAGGGGAGAGCCCTTATCTGGAAAAAGATCGTTATTTGCTTTCCGCTTCCGGTGCATTGGATCAATTGGATTCCTTTGAGGGAAACGCGGAGGAATATTACCTCTGCCTTCGAAAGGTGGAGGGAACCTCCTTTGAAAAGAGCGCAAGTAAAAAAATGCAGGAAGAAATGGCGAAAGATTTAATCAAGCGCTTGATCGCAGAAGAAAAATAGAATAGGTGGAAGGGACGCCTTCCACCTATTCTTCAGACTGTCAAAAAAGGCACAGACCGCAGAAAATAAGAGAACTAAAGAATTCTGCCGATTCTATAAATTAGCAAGAGAAAAGAAAGCCCACTCTTTTTCCTTGCTTTCTTATTATAAGGAAAAAATCCGCATGATGATG